>JAJFKF010000033.1 GCA_021773365.1 Gammaproteobacteria bacterium
CATGGGGGGCTTCGGCAAAAACCATCCTGGGTTTTTGACGATCCTGAAAAGCCCTCCCCGATCCACGCACCGGCCTCCAGTCCGACGGTTGCCTAGTGCCATGCTGCACTCGTTTGGCCGGCTCTGCACATCACGTTGCAGTTCCCTACCTCCACCGCCGTGGACAAGGATCAGTTCTGGTGATGGGTGCCTTTGTATCTTCGCGATGAATGGGTCACACGCTTTCCTGTCATGAGTCATACACCTTTCTCTCTGCAGACAGATCTGGACGCGCTGCGTGCTGCGCATCTGTACCGCGAGCGGCGGGTGGTGCAGGCGTGGCGTGGTGATGGCGGAACCGTTGCCGTTGTGGAGGGCAGGGAGCGGGTTGTTTTCTGCAGCAATGATTATCTCGGGCTGGCCCGGCATCCGCGGGTAATCGAGGCGTTTCAGCGGGCCGCTTCGCTGTGGGGTGTGGGGAGCGGTGCATCGCATCTGGTTACCGGACATTCGCAGGCGCATCACCTGCTCGAGGAGGCGCTGGCGGCGTTCACCGGCCGGGAACGGGCGCTGTTGTTCTCCACGGGTTACATGGCGAATCTCGGTGTGGTAAGCGCGCTGCTGGGCCGCGGCGACGTGGTGCTCGAGGACCGGCTGAACCATGCATCCCTGCTGGACGCGGGCATGCTGTCGGGCGCCCGGTTTGTTCGTTATCGGCACGGCGATGCAGGCCAGGCCGGGGAAAAACTCATTGATGCCTGCGCGGGCCAGCCGCGCAAGGCGCTGGTTGTCACGGATGGCGTGTTCAGCATGGATGGTGATGTGGCGCCGTTGCAGGCGCTCGCCGCGGTGGCGCGCAGGCAGGGCGCGTGGCTGATGGTGGATGATGCGCATGGCATTGGCGTGCTCGGTACACGGGGGCGGGGATCTGTGGAGATGGCGGCGCTGCGCAGCGCGGATGCGCCGGTGCTGATGGGAACATTCGGCAAGGCGCTGGGCACCTGTGGCGCGTTTGTTGCGGGCGATCGGGCGCTGATCGAGCTGCTGGTGCAGCGGGCGCGCAGTTTCATCTACACCACCGCAATGCCACCGGCGATTGCCGCGGCAACACATGCCGCCCTGGAACTGGTCGACGAGGAGGCCTGGCGTCGCGAAGTCGTGGCAGCGCATGTGCGGCGTTTTCGCCAGGCGATGCAGGCACTGAATCTGCCGCTGGCGGATTCGGCAACGCCCATTCAACCGGTGATGCTGGGCAGTGCCGAGCGGGCCATGGCGGTGAGTGAGGCGCTGTGGGCTCGCGACCTGTGGGTAGCGGCCATCCGTCCGCCCACGGTGCCCGAGGGTGGCGCGCGTCTGCGAATCACCTTTTCGGCTGCGCATACAGAGGCCCAGGTAGAACAGCTGATCACCGCGCTGAGCGAGCTGGCGCCGCAGTTGGGCGCGACGTGATGGTGCCGCTCTCAGTGACGTATCACGCATGACGCTTCACGTGATCGTCTCGGGACAAGGCCCACGCCTGGCGCTGCTGCATGGCTGGGGACTGAACTCGCGCGTCTGGGACGGCGTGCTGCCGCGGCTGAACGAGACCTTCACGACGGTGTGTGTCGATCTGCCGGGACATGGCGGCAGTTCATGGCCACCCGAGTTCACCGAGGTGGATTCGCTGGCGGATGCCATCGCGCCGCAGGTGCAGGATGCGGACTTTCTGCTGGGATGGTCGCTGGGGGCAATGGCTGTGATGTCATTGGCAGCGCGCGGCGCGGTCCGCGCCCGCAGACTGGTGCTGCTGGCGGCCACGCCCAGGTTCCTGCGCTCGGAGAACTGGCCGCACGGCGTGGAGGCCGCCGCACTGGAGGCAATGGCAACAAAACTGGTAGATGATGTGGAGGCAACTGTGCGGGATTTTCTGGCGTTGCAGGTTCACGGTGACGAGCATGCCCGCCCGGCGCTGAAGGCTCTGCGCGAGAAAGTTCGTGACGGCGGCCAGCCGCACCCGGAAGCACTGGCGGCTGGGCTGAAGACCCTGGCGCAGGCGGACCTGCGCGCGGAACTGGGCGCGATTGCGGTTCCGGCACTGGTGCTGTCCGGAGAACGGGACCGGCTGTCCCATCCGCTGGCCGGCCAGGCGCTGGCACAAGCGCTGCCACGAGGGCAGTTCCATCAGATCAGGCGCGCAGCGCACGCACCTTTTCTTTCGCACGCGGATGAGTTCCAGGCACAGGTCGAGCAATTCCTGGCGGGCGATGCATGAGCTTACCTGATGCCGGACCGGATGATTTTGTCCTGGATGCGCGCAGTGTACGCAGCGCCTTCGACCGCGCCAGCAGCAGCTACGATCACGCAGCAGTGTTGCAGACAAAAGTGCGCAAGGAACTGCTCGACCGGCTGCAACTGGTCAAACTGAATCCGCGATTGATTCTGGATGCCGGCAGCGGCACAGGGCACGCGAGCCGGGCGCTGAAACGCCGCTTTCGCCGGGCGCGGGTCATCGCGCTGGATGTGGCGCCCGGCATGCTGCACGCGGCGACGGCACAACAGCGATTGTTTGGTCGTTTCGATCGTGTCTGTGCGGATGCCGCACGCCTGCCGCTGGCGGACGCCAGTGTCGACCTGATCCACAGCAATCTGATGCTGCAGTGGTGCAACGATCTGGACGCGGTGTTTGCCGAATTCAGGCGCGTACTGCGGCCGCACGGGCTGCTCACCTTCACCACCTTTGGCCCGGACACGCTGAAGGAGCTGCGCGCCGCATGGCAGGCGGCGGACGGGCACACGCATGTCAACCGCTTCATCGACATGCACGACATTGGCGATGCGCTGATGCGCGCGGGTCTCGCCGAACCGGTACTGGATGTGGAGAACTACACGCTGACTTATGCGGACGCGCGCGAACTGATGCGCGACCTGAAGGCCATTGGGGCCCACAATGTGACGGCGGGCCGGCGGCGCGGACTGACCGGACGCAGGCGGCTCGACGCAATGCTCGCGGGATATGAGCAGTACCGACGGGAAGGCAGACTGCCGGCGACGTATGAAGTTGTATTTGGACAGGCCTGGGGACGCGCATCAGAGGGTGGCAAAGCTTCCGCTGACGGAGCAGTCAATGTCCCCATTGGACAGATCGGATACCGGCGTGCATCCCTCAAGACACGATGACCCAGGACACGATAACCAATGAATCGTGAATCGCATGGCAGCTAGAACAATTTTCGTGACCGGTACCGATACAGGCGTGGGCAAGACGCTGATCGCGGCGGCTCTGATTCACAAGCTCGCACGACAGGGAAGGAAAGTCGTGGGCATGAAGCCGGTGGCCTCGGGCTCGATCATGGCCGCAGGGACCTTGCGTAATGACGACGCGCTGGCGCTGATGGCAGAGGCGAGCGTCGAGGCGCCCTACGAACTGGTGAATCCCTATTGCTTCGCGCCGGCCATCGCACCGCATATCGCGGCGGCGCAGGCGGGTACAGGTATCGAGATGGCCGTGCTGCACAAGGCACACACGCAGCTCGCTGCGCACGCCGAATTCGTGGTGGTGGAGGGCGCCGGGGGATGGCTGACGCCGCTGAATGCGCGCGAGACGCTGGCTGATTTCCCGGTCGCGATCAATTCGCAGGTGGTGCTGGTCGTCGGCATGAGACTTGGTTGCATCAACCACGCGCTGCTTACGGCACGCGCCATCGACGAAGCGGGCCTCGGACCTTGCGGGTGGATCGCCAACATGATCGATCCGCAAATGCAGCAGGTAGAGGAGAACATCCAGGCGCTGCAGCAGCGCCTGCTGTCACCGCTCGGTATTATTTCGCATACCCGGCGCATCACACCACAACAGTGCGCCGACAGTTTGCGACTTCCTGACTAGGCGCCTGCGTTAGCGAACCATCGCAGCAGCTGGTTCCAGCATCTTCTCCCTGGGAATGAACTCCTTCAGCAGATGATTGGTGTGCAGCACTGATATCGCCTTCTCCGCCAGCAGGGCTGCTGCAAAAAAAGGCAGCCCGCTCATCATGAGAGGAATGCCGTCAAGGGTATCGGCGACGGCCGTGACCACGGCGATCACCAGTACTGCTTCGGCGATGGCATCCAGAGTCCCCAGGACCGGATGGCCGGTAAAAAAATACCCCCCGCCCGGCCATAGCAATGCCACCTTTCTACCTTCCGCCGGACTTTTGAATTCCAGCCGACATGAAGCGCAGGTGTAGTTTTCCTCCTGCAGCGCCTGCAGACAGCGCGGACACAGATGTGTGCGGTGAGCCGTTGCGCTCGCTTGACCCTCCAGAGGCAGTTTCCTGAACAAGGCTTTAAGACGCGCTCTGTCCGCGCCCGCAATGTAGGGGAATTTCTCCTTGCGACCTTCCCGGTACTGCACATGCAGCGTGCGCCCCTTCAGTTCGATCGCGGTGCAGTCACCGTAGCAGATCTCGGCAATGCGGTTGCAGTAGGTATAGTTGTAGTTGGTCGGGATGTGCAGGATACGTTTGTCAGTAACCACCAGCATCGCACGCTTCAGGTACATGATCATGGACCCGGAGAACAGTTGCTCACCAAGACTCATGGGCGAACAGCCGGTTGCCAGCATCAGCGCCTGTTCATCCGGCCGCAGAAACCGGCTCAGTGCCGGCATTTTTGCGGCCAGCTTGCGCTGGCGGCGTTCGACACCCTTGCGGTAGCGCCCCTTGCGATCAGAGAACATGATGCTGGTATCAGCATTGAATCCCAACGCCTCGGCGGCCGGGGCGGCCGCGAACGGATCGTTCATTGGCATTCTCTCTGTAATTGATTTGTTGTTGTCCGAGGTCCGGGCCCTACCCCGCTCTTCTCCGCAGCAGCAAGCCCCCGCCGGCGCCAGAATGCCCGTATTGTAAAGAGGCCGCGTCGCTTCCAGGCCCTTGCGGATGGATACCATCCGGCCTGGCGCGCAATCTGACGCCGCCGGCAAAAACTTGCAACCGGATCGTAACCCTGGTGCAGGTAAGTCTTTGCGTTGCTAACAGTTTTCCCCTCCATTACCATGCGCGGGCTCCGCGGGGCCGGTTGCCGGGCCCGTGTCACCAATCGGAAAACACTTAATGATTCAGCGAATGACCAACTGTTTCGGACGCTGGCTGCTGACTGCGGCAGGCGTCATGGGGGCCCTGCCGGCCATGGCCGCGAAGGGCCTGAATATGCCGGTTGGCGTCACTGAGCTCAGCGGCAAGATTTATGGACTGCATATGCTGGTCCTGTGGGTCTGCGTAGCCATCGCGGTGGTGGTTTTCGGCGTAATGATCTACTCCATCGTGGCCTTCCGCCGGTCCAGGGGCGCGGTGGCCGACACCAGCATCACGCACAGCACGCGGGTCGAAATCATCTGGACCGTCATTCCCGTGCTGATCCTGGTGGCCATGGCCGTGCCGGCTGCGCGCACACTGGTGGAGATCGAAGACACCCGTAATACCGAGCTGTCGATCAAGGTCACCGGCTACCAGTGGAAATGGCACTACGAGTACCTCAATCAGGATGTTGGCTTCTTTTCCACCCTGGCCCGGGACAGCGATGCAGCCCGCCAGCTGGGCTCCGGTATTGATCCGGACACCGTTCCCAACTACCTGCTGGATGTGGACCACCCGCTGGTGATTCCCGAGGGCACCAAGGTGCGCCTGCTGCTCACCGCTGCCGACGTCATCCACGCCTGGTGGGTACCCGAATTTGGCATGAAGAAGGATGCCATCCCCGGATTTGTGAATGAATTGTGGATAAAAGTGCAGGAAGGCAAGACCGGAACGTACCGCGGCCAGTGCGCGGAACTGTGCGGCCGGGATCATGGCTTCATGCCCATCGTGGTTGAAGTGAAGACTAAAGAGGAGTTCGCCGCCTGGCTGCAGGCACAGCAGCAGGAAGCCGCGCCAGAGGCACAAGCCGCCACCGCAGCCCGGAATGCAGACGCCCTCACCCCTGCCGGAGCCTAGAATGCAACACGTTGAGGCCGGCCACACCGGCGCCCCCGCGACAGACCACAGCCACCACGACGAGAAGCCGCAGGGCCTCAAGCGCTGGCTGTTCGCCACCAATCACAAAGACATCGGGACCATGTACCTGGTGTTCGCCGGCATCATGTTCTTTGTCGGCGGCACCATGGCCCTGATCATCCGCGCAGAGCTGTTCCAGCCCGGTCTGCAACTGGTCGATCCGGGTTTCTTCAACAGCATGACCACCATGCATGCGCTGGTCATGATCTTCGGCGCGGTGATGCCGGCCTGGGTGGGTCTGGCGAACTGGATGATTCCGCTGCAGGTCGGCGCGCCGGACATGGCGCTGCCGCGCATGAACAACTACAGCTTCTGGATCCTGCCCTTCGCCTTCACTTTGCTGCTGGCCACCCTGTTCGTGCCGGGCGGCGGACCGGCCGGCGGCTGGACACTGTATCCGCCACTGTCGCTGCAGACCGGTGATGCGCTGCCCATGACCATTCTGGCCATCCACCTGATGGGCGCCTCCTCCATCATGGGTGCGATCAACGTCATCGTGACCATCATGAACATGCGTACCAAGAGCATGTCGCTGCTGCACATGCCGCTGTTCTGCTGGACCTGGCTGATCACCGCCTACCTGCTGATCGCCGTCATGCCGGTGCTGGCCGGCGCGGTAACCATGCTGCTCACCGATCACTACTTCGGCACCAGCTTCTTCAACGCGGCCGGTGGCGGCGACCCGGTGATGTTCCAGCATATCTTCTGGTTCTTCGGCCACCCCGAGGTGTACATCCTGATCCTGCCGGCCTTCGGCATTGTCTCGGAGATCATTCCCACCTTCTCGCGCAAGCCGCTGTTCGGCTACGACGCCATGGTCTACGCAACCGCCAGCATCGCCTTCCTGTCGTTCATCGTCTGGGCACACCACATGTTCACGGTGGGCATGCCGCTATCCGGACAGATGTTCTTCATGCTGTCCACCATGCTGATCGCCGTGCCCACGGGCGTGAAGGTATTCAACTGGACGGCGACGATGTGGAAGGGCTCGCTGACCTTCGAGCCGCCCATGCTGTTCGCATTGGCCTTCCTGTTCCTGTTCTCCATCGGCGGTTTCTCCGGCCTGATGCTGGCCATCGTGCCGGCAGACTTCCAGTATCACGACACTTACTTCGTGGTGGCGCACTTCCACTATGTGCTGGTGCCCGGTGCCATCTTCGGCATCATGGCCGGCGTGTACTACTGGCTGCCGAAGTGGACCGGCCACATGTACAACATGACGCTGGCCAAGTGGCATTTCTGGCTGTCGGCCATTTTCGTCAACGTACTGTTCTTCCCACAGCATTTCCTCGGACTCGCCGGCATGCCGCGGCGTATTCCCGATTACGCCACGCAATTCGCCGACTGGAACATGTGGTCTTCCATCGGTGCCTTCGGCTTCGGTCTCTCACAGCTGATCTTTCCGTACCTGATCTGGAAATGCGTGCGCGGCGGTCCCAAGGCTACCGCCAGGGTCTGGGAAAGCAGTCACGGCCTGGAATGGATGCTGCCCTCTCCTGCGCCCTATCACACCTGGGAGAATCCACCAGACGTGCAGTTCCCCGACGAACCGGGCGAGAACGTGATGGGCGATCAGCCCGGCCCGGATACGGCGCCCACGCACACGCCTGATGGCCGCTGATGGAGCAGGAGCGACGTACTGGAGTCCGTCGTTGGGCCATCGCACTGGCGCTGGTGGCGGCGGCTTTCTTTTTCGGTTTCATTCTGTTGACGCTGTATCGATCGAACTGAAATGGCGGAGCAGCCACATCGCCAACTGATTTTGCGCCTGGGACTGATGGTGCTGGGCAGCTTCGTGTTCGGCTTTTTTGCACTGCCGCCGCTGTACGATGTGTTGTGCGAGGTGACCGGCGCCGGCAACAATGATGCCCTGGTCAACGCTGCCACGGTGGTCGAGGCGCCGGATGAGTCGCGCACCATCACCGTGGAGTTCGTCACCACCCTGGCAAGCAATGGCAGCTTCGAGTTTCGCCCCGAGGTGGGTGAGATGAAGATTCATCCCGGCAAGCTCTACGAGGCGCAGTTCTATGCGCGCAATCTCACCGGTCACGCCACTGTCGCCCAGGCTATTCCGGACATCGCGCCCGGCCGCGCCACGCAGTACTTCCGCAAGACCGTATGTTTCTGCTTTACGCCGCAGTCCTTTGAAAAAGATGAGGGGCGCGACATGCCGGTGCGCTTCATCGTCGATCCGAAGCTACCGGCAGACCTGGACCGCATTACACTGGCCTATGTGTTCTACGACAGCTCCCAGCTGGCGGCAAGCACGAACACTTTTAACTGAACGAGTAACCTCCGATGGCTCACGCAGCACACGCCCACGACCCGAACAAGTACTACGTTCCGCACGGCAGCCCCTGGCCGTTCCTCGGTTCAATCACGCTGTTCGTGCTCATGAGTGGGGCGATAAGCTATCTGAACGGCTGGAGCGGGGATTTCGGCGCCTGGTCGATCCTGCCTGGCCTGGCCATGCTGGCGCTGCTGTTCTTCCTGTGGTTCCGCACTGTCGTCGACGAGAACGAGCGCGGCGTCTACAACCTGCAAGTCGACAAGTCATTCCGCATGGGAATGATGTGGTTCATTTTTTCCGAGGTCATGTTCTTTGCCGCCTTCTTCGGCGCCCTGTTCTATGCGCGAGGATTCTCCGTGCCCTGGCTGGGCGGCGAGGGTGTGAAGATCTTCTCCAACCTGTTGCTGTGGCAGGACTATCTGCCGGCATGGCCGACGGCCGGCCCGGCGCAGGTGGGCGGGGAATTCGGGACGATTCCGGCCTGGGGTATCCCGGCGCTGAACACCGGCATCCTGCTGACCAGCGGCGTGACCATCACCATCGCACACCATGCACTGCGCGCGGGCAATCGTGCGATGCTGAACATCTTCCTGGCGCTTACTTTTCTGCTCGGATTTCTTTTCGTCGGCTTCCAGATTCATGAGTATGAAGAGGCTTACTTGCATCTGAATCTGACGCTGGGCAGCGGCATCTTCGGCTCCACATTCTTCATGCTAACCGGCTTTCACGGTATGCACGTTACCGTGGGCGCTATCATGCTGGCGGTGATCTGGCTGCGCTGCATCAAGGGACACTTCACCCCGCAGCGCCACTTCGCCTTCGAGGCGGTGGCCTGGTACTGGCATTTTGTCGACGTGGTGTGGCTGATCCTGTTTGTATTCGTCTACTGGCTGTAGGCGCGACGGTTCAGGAGGGGAGTGGCGCGCCGTGCATCGCGTTCGGCTGCAGCAGCCCCATCCAGTATGCGATCAGCAACAGCAGAAACAGCACCACTGACATGGCGATACGCCAGGTCAGTGCCTTGACCATTTTCTGCGAGTCGCCCTTGCCGCGTGAAAGGTGAAACAGTGCCGAGCCGAGGCTGAAGACGATGGCGGCCAGCATGAAGATGACAATCATTTTGACCAGCGGCACGGACGCGCTCCTTGAAAGGGATCGGCTGGCAGTATAACGGAAGGTCCCGGAACACAACGATGGCGCCGCAGACAATCTCCCGCACGGTCGCCTTCGTGCTGCCGCTGATACTTTTTTTCCTCCTCTTCCTGGGATTGGGACGCTGGCAGCTGGAACGCATGCAGGAAAAGCAGGCTCTGTTCGCCGAGTTCGAGAGCGGCGCGGTCATCACGCTGCCACTGTCACAGGTCGACGCGGCGGCAGCGCGCTATCAGCATGTCATTGCCACCGGTCACTACGACACCGGCAGGCAGATCCTGCTGGACAACATGACTCACGCGGGCAGCGCCGGTTACCGCGTACTGACTGTGTTGCGCGCCAGCGGCAGACTTCCCGTGCTGGTCGATCGCGGCTGGGTCGCGGCCGGCGCCACCCGGCAGATGCTGCCGGATGTGGCAGTGACGGAGGAGCTGCGCGGTGTTGCCGGCAGGCTTGATTCGCCACCGCGCGCCGGCATCAACCTGCCGGCGCGCGAGGGAAAAGACTGGCCGCGCGTGATGAGCTATCCGACCATCGGGGAACTGGAAGCGGTGCTGGGGGAGGGTGTATTTCCGCACATTCTCCTGCTGGATGCCGATCAGCCCGACGGCTACGTACGCGAGTGGCGGCCATCCACTTTCCCGCCGGAGCGTCATCTGGCCTACGCCGTCACCTGGTTCGCCTTGGCGGCGGCGGTGTTGGTCGGTTTTGTGGCTTTGTTCCTGCACAGGAGGAATCAGTGAAAAAATCCCGACGGCGGACTCTGGGCTTGCTGGCGGCGCTGTTTGTAGCGCCGGTTGCCGTCTCGTTCTTTCTGTACTACGGCCTGGACGGCTGGGGCGCGGGCGGTGCGGTGAATCGCGGCGAATTGATTTCACCTGCGCGACCATTGCCGGCGGTTTCCCTGACCACCGCCGCGGGTACGGATACCGGTGCGGAATTTCTGCGTGGCAAATGGTCGCTGATCTACGTGGATCGCATGGACAGCGGAGCCTGCGATAAGCGCTGCCGTGATGCGTTGTACCAGATCCGCCAGATTCGACTGACCTTCAACGAGAAGGCTGAACGTATCCAGCGGGTGCTGTTGTACTCGGGAACGTGCTGTCAGGAGCCCTTTTTTTCCCGTGAGCACGAAGGGTTGATCGCTGCGGGGCTTGATTCCATGGCCGGTGCACGGGTGCTGCAGGTATTCACGATGACCGGCGAAACACCACCGATGGAGACGGGACGGATCTATCTCAGTGATCCGCTGGGGAATCTGATGATGAGTTATCCGACGCAGGCTTCTGCAGGGGATATTCGTGAAGATCTGAAGCGGCTGCTGAAATTGTCGCACATTGGATGACATGATGATCTGTACATTGTTCATAGGCGTTGCAGGTCCGGAGTGGGCGCAGGATGAGAGGTTGTGGCGTTCATGAACAACGCACAACGGCTTGTTTGTTTTCGACGGATCGCAGTTGCCGCGGTGGTGCTTTGCGTCGTCGTGGTGGTACTGGGAGCCTGGGTGCGGTTGACGGCTGCGGGACTGGGGTGCCCGGACTGGCCTACCTGCTATGGCCATGTCACAGCAGGCGGTGCGCTGCAGAATCAGGAGGCGGCGAATGCGGCATTTCCGGACCGGCCACTGGAATATGGCAAGGCGTTGCGGGAGATGGTACATCGGTATGCGGCCGGAACGCTGGGTTTGCTGATCGCACTGCTGGCCGGGTGGGCGGTGTGGAACCGGCGCGAGCGACGGCAGCCTGTATTTGTACCCGTGCTGCTGCTGTTTGTCGTTGCCGGGCAGGCGGCGCTGGGGATGCTGACGGTCACCTGGCTGCTGAAACCGCTGGTCGTGACCCTGCACCTGATCGGCGGTATGACTACGCTGGGGTTGCTCTGGTGGCTGGCACACAAGGGCGAACGGGAGTTCTTTGCGCCGCGCGATCGCGGGTTGACTGGTTTACGCCGCCTGGCGATTCTGGCATTGGTCCTGCTGGGCGTACAAATCGCGCTCGGAGGATGGACCAGCAGCAACTATGCGGCTGTGGCCTGTCCGGATTTTCCGTTATGCCAGGGACAATGGTGGCCGCAAGCGGATTACGACGAGGCTTTCGTACTATGGCGGGGCCTTGGCATCAACTATGAAGGCGGCGTGCTAGATCATCCGGCACGTGTGGCCATTCATCTCACCCATCGTATCGGCGCGGTAATTCTGTCGTTGCTCATCGCCACGCTGGGCGTGCTGGCGCTGGCGCGCGCTCGCAGCGGCGCCCTGCGCATGGCGGCCACCGGCATGTTGGCTGCGCTGGGGTTGCAGCTCACTATCGGCATCGTCATGGTCACGGCCGGCTTTCCGCTGTTCCTGGCAACAGCTCACAACGCGGGCGCAGCCGTGCTGATGCTGGCGGTAATTTCGCTGCTGAGACGTATATGCGCGACTACTGGCAACTGACCAAGCCGCGCGTGGTCGCACTGGTGGTCTTCACGGCCATCGTCGGCATGTTCCTGGCCACGCCGGGGCTGCCGCCGCCGGACGCGCTGGGATTCGGCACGCTGGGTATCTGGTTGGCTGCGGCTTCGGCGGCGGCCATTAATCATGTACTCGACCGGCGCATCGATGCGGAAATGGCCCGCACGCGTTACCGCCCTATCCCCACCGGTCATGTTACCGAGACAGCGGCACTGTTGTTTGCCTTTGCGCTCGGCCTGGCCTCAATGCTGATACTGGCTCTGCTGGTCAATTCGCTCACGGCGCTGCTGACTTTTGCCTCGCTGATCGGCTATTCAGTGGTTTACACAGTGTGGCTGAAGCGCGCCACGCCGCAGAACATCGTGATCGGCGGCGCCGCGGGGGCCGCGCCGCCTGTGCTGGGCTGGGCCGCGGTGACCAATAGCGTCGATCCACATGCCCTCCTGCTGTTCCTGATCATCTTCACCTGGACGCCACCACATTTCTGGGCGCTGGCCATCGCGCGCCGCGATGATTACGCCAAGGTGGGCATTCCCATGCTGCCGGTTACCCACGGCGTGGAGTTCACGCGGCTGCACATTCTGCTGTACACCATCCTGCTGACACTGGTGACATTGCTGCCGTACCTGACCGGTATGAGCGGATTACTGTACCTGGCAGGCGTTGTGGTGCTGGACGCGGTATTCCTGTGGTTTGCGCTGGCGATGAAGAAGGGCCAGCGGCTGGGATTGCCGATGCGCACTTTCAAATATTCGGTGAACTACCTGATCCTGCTGTTTGCGTTGTTGCTTGGGGATCATTACCTGCGGCCAATGCTGTAGTACCGCTGTCGGGGGGTCGTGCGGCGGCGAAGCCGCTCATCGGCGACAGACCTGATATCGCAATTGATCTGGAAGCCTTGACGATACTCAATCTGTTTTGGCGGGCTTGATTGCAACCTTCACCGGTTCGTTGAGCACGTTGGGCGCGAAGTTGCGCATGCGTTCCAGGAAGCTCAGCGAGATTTCAAAGCCGTGCGGCACGATGAGGACACCACTCTCCGTGCGCACATCATCGAGCAGCGTCATTCCCAGGCGCACCTCGCGCAGCGGCAGCTCGCGGATCTCCTCGGTGGTCAGCACGCCGCCCACGCGGCCCGCCAGCAGTTCCAGCAGCTTCTGGTCGTAGCGGCTGCCGCGCGCCTTCAGTGTGTCGAGCGCATCATTCTCGGATGCGCCCTGCGTCACCAGCATGTCGTAGTCGAGCACCAGCGCCAGGATGCGCGCACCCAGACCGATGTCCTCGGGCAGCTTTGCCTGGACGTCGGCCGGACTTTCCAGCGCATCAAGCATCTGCAGAATGCCGTCCAGGCGGGGAATACTGCCAAGCAGACGCTTGGCCGTCCTGGGTACTTCCTGCAACAAGGACTTTTCCTCGGGCGTAAGCCTGGCGCCGGCGTAGCACTTCTCCACCAGATCAGCAGGCAGCGACAGATAGCCGAGCTGTGACAGCAGCGCCGCGGCTTCAAGTTGCCAGTACTCGGCGCGGCCCAGATCAGTGGCGAATTCAAGCGCCAGGCGTTTCAACCGGCCCGCGCGGCCGAAGGCCACCGGTTGCACCATGGCCAGCACGTCGATCAGTGCCTGAATGCTGCCGAGCAGAGTCTCCTGCAGTAACACCCTTTCTGCGGTCACCAGCTCGTGCTGACGCACACCGGCACTGATGGCGGCCTTCAGCTCGTGCGGCGGACAGGGTTTGGTCAGAAAGCGGTAGATCTGACCTTCGTTGATGGCCCGCACCGCACCGTCGCGTCCCGGATCCCCGGTGAGCAGAATACGCGTGGTGTTCGGATAGCGCTGCGCGACGGCATGAAGAAATTTTGCGCCGTCCATACCGGGCATGCGCATGTCCGAAACCACTACAGCCGCCGGGCCGATTTTCTCCAGCAGAGTCAATGCTTCTTCGCCGCCCAACGCGGAATGAAATTCGTAGTCACGTCGCAGATGGGGCGTCAGCCCCTCCAGCAGACGCGCGTCGTCGTCCACGCACAACAGACGTGGCAATGCTCCAGTACTCATTCTGCAGCTCCCGTATACCCTTCCAGTCGTTCGCTCACCCGGTTGCGCGCCTCGGTAAATTCGAAGGGCGCCTCGAGCGTGCGCAGATAGCTTTCGTCCACGATGGCCTGCGGCATGTCGAGCGCGCACACCGCCCCGTTCGGCGCTGTCAGCACCAGCGATTCGGCCAGCACCACCGCGGCCAGAACATCGAACTGCTGCTGCTGCACCCGCTGCGGCTGGTGATGATGTGCCACAGCTTCGACCACCGGATAGGGCAGGCCCCAGATGCCGAGCAGGTAGGCGCCGATCTCCGCATGCGAGGCGCCGAAGATGCGCTGTTCAATGCGATACAGCGGCTCACCACTCTGATGATGCTCGGCAATCGCAACGGCCAGCTCCCGCGGGCATTCCTGTGCCAGGATGAGATAGCCGATGTCATGCAGCATTCCGGCCAGCATGGCATCGTCCGCCAGCGGCGTTTTTTCAGTCAGCGCGCGGGCTGCCGCGGCGACCTGCCGCGCATGCGCCTGCAGCTCCTGAGGGTCAAAACCGATCTTGTCGGTAACCGTCCATTGCGAGAACACTTCCATCGACATTACGAGGTTGCGCACGGCGGTAAAACCCAGGTAGGTGACCGCCTGTTCGATCCTGGTGATCTGCCGTGCGAGACGGAAGAAGGCGGAGTTCACTACCTGCAGGAGACGAGCGGAAATTGCCATGTCCTGACTGACGATGTGCGCCACCTCTTCGGCCGAAACGTCGGGACGGGCCATGGCCTCGCACAGACGGGCATAGGTTTTCGGCACGGCAGGCAGCTTGTGGATGCGTCCCACCAGGGCGCGCAGCCGCTCGTCCTGAAACAGTGCCTGCAGCTTCAGGCAGCGTTCGATGACATTCTCCAGCTGCTGCGGTGCGCAGGGTTTACTCAGGTACTGGTGCGCATAGCGCACTACGCGTACAGCCTGCTCCTGTTCGGAGTAACCCGACAATACGATGCGAACGGTCTGCGGCCAGCGCCGGCTGGCCGTTTCCAGCAGCTGGGCGCCGTCCACGTCCGGCATGCGCAGATCCGTGACGACTACATCATAGGGACTGTCCTCCAGCGCCTGCAGGGCCACCGCGCCGCCCTCAGCAAAGGTCATGTCCCACTCCCTGCGCTTGTGATACAGACGCCCACGCAGGCCCTGCAGGATTGCCGGCTCATCGTCCACGAACAGTATTTTTTTCATCCACCCGTCTCGACAGAGCGCCCAGCGACCGGCAGCCGCAGCGTGAAGCGCGTACCCTCGCCCACCGTACTGTTCACTTCGATCGTGCCACCGTGGCGATCGACGACGATGGAGCGGGAAATTGCCAGTCCCTGGCCCGTGCCCTTACCGACTTCCTTGGTCGTAAAGAATGGATCATAGATCTTGTCGATATTTTCCTGCGCGATACCGCAACCATTGTCCTCGAAAATCACCTCAACATCATCGTCCTGCACGGACGTGCGTACGGTAATACGCCCGGTCTCCCGCTGGGCGCCGGAAATGGCATGGGCGGCATTGACGATGAGATTGAGGAAGACCTGATTCAGCTCACCGATGTTGCACTTCACCAGTGGTATCTCGGCGAACTGTTCTTCTACCTCTGCCACGTACTTATATTCGTTGTGCGCCACCATCAGCGTGGTCTCCAGCGCACGGTTGATATCGGCGGGGCTTTGTTCCTCGGCATCCGGATGCGCGAAATCCTTCATGGCCCGCACGATGCGCGTCACCCGTTCCACGCCTTCCAGCAGACGATCGAAGGCCCGCGGCATCTCTTCGCGGATGAATGCAAGATCCGTGGCGGATTCCGCGGCGCGCACCTCGGCCAGTGCCTGTGCGCCCAGATCGGAATGACTGATGCTGTGGATCTGCCCATAGTAAATGCCGAGCAGCTTGTCCATGTCCTCCACGGCGCTGCGCAGGAAGTGCGCGCTGTCGCTGACAAACTGGATGGGTGTGTTGATCTCGTGGGCGATGCCGGCTGCCAGCCGACCCACCGATTCGAGTTTCTGCGAAAGCTTGAGCTCCAGGGCCATGCGCTCGCGCTCCTGCATCTCGTAGGCGAGCTTGCGCTGCAGTTCGGCGCGCTTGTTGTCGGCCTCCAGACGGGCGGTGATATCAGCACTGACGGCAATGTAGTGGGTAACGCATCCGGCCCCATCGCGCACCGGACCAAGAAACATTCCAGCCCAGTATTCGCTGCCGTCCTTGCGCAGCGCGCGAACCTCCACCCGCGCCTCCGCACCGCGGGCCATCGCCGCACGTACTTCGGCTACGGCCTGGGGATCGGCGTCCTCGAACAGGAAGGTGCCGTCGCGGCCAAGCAATTCACTTACTTCATAGCCGGTGCGGCGGGCGACGGCGTCGTTGACATGGATGATCGGCTGCCCGGGCTGGAGCACATCAATAATGGTGATGCCGCTGGCGGTGGCATTGATCGCGCGGTCGCGCAATGCCAGATCGGCCAGCGCCCGGTCGCGTTCCTGTAGAACCGACGCCAGCCGGGCCGCAAGCTGGCCGGGATCGACATCGGGCGGACTGGCTGGCGTAGTGCTGCTGCTGCTGCTCATGGAGGGTGCCTGGTCGGGCATGGGTGATCCTGGGCCTCTCGCATGATCCTAGGGACATTCTAGTCGGCTGCTGCACTGCGATCTTGAGCCGGCGACTGACAGCAACACTATCGCTAGGGAGCTTACAGGCATAATCGGCCCTCCCAGGGACCAGCCTGGCTCACGGGGGACTCCTTATATGGCAGCAGATTCCGGCGCAGGCACGTTTTATTCACGTATTTTTGCCGTCGTAACCGTCGCCCTTCTCGGCCTGGCGCTGTTCAGAATCCTGCAGCCCTTCGTCGGCTCCATAGCCTGGGCGCTACTGGGGGCCTTTCTGCTCTATCCCGCTCATGCCCGGCTTAGCCGCTGGCTGCGGGGGCGGGCAACGCTGTCCTCGGCGGCGCTGACCACGACAGCGCTGCTGATCTGTATCGGCCCGCTGACGGCACTGGGCGTGGCCTTTGTGCGGCAGGCCGCAACTCTCCTCGAACGCCTGCAGGGACGGGTCGGTGATGTCAGCCTCACCGACCTGGACGCCCTGCAGAATGTGCCGGTGCTCGCGCAGGCGCTGCAATGGCTTGACACGGCCATTGGCGTCTCGCCGGAGCAATTGCAGGGCTGGGCGGTATCGGGTGCGCAGTCGACCCTCAAGTATTTCGCCTCTACTGGAGGCTCGCTGTTCATGGGCGCGGTGGGCACGCTGCTGGGCTTCGGCATGATGTTGTTCCTTCTGTTTTTTTTCCTGCGCGACGGTGCGGCCATGTGCGGGCGGCTGGTGCGGCTGATCCCCATGGCCGACGCCGACAAGCAGAAGCTCGCCGACTATCTGGGCGCGGTCACCCGTGCGGTGGTGTTCGGCACGCTCCTGACCGCCCTCATCCAGGGCGCGCTGGTCAGCGTGGCGTTTCTCATCGTTGGTCTGCCGTCGCCGGTGGTCTTTGGCGTCATCGCCGCGGCGCTATCCCTGCTGCCGCTGGGCGGTACGGCGATCGTGTGGATACCAGCGACCATCATCCTGGCCGCCCAGGGCCGCTGGGGCGCTGCTATCTTCATGACGGTATGGGGCGCGCTGCTGGTGGGCCTGATCGACAATTTCCTCAAACCCATGCTGATTTCCGGCCGTGCAGAAGTGCCTACGCTGGCCGCCTTTCTCGGCGTGTTGGGCGGCCTTGCGGCCTTTGGCGCCATCGGTATGTTTGTCGGTCCTGTTCTGCTGGCGCTCTCCATTGCCCTGTTGCGTTACGTAGAGGAACACCGCGGCGGGCAGGCCGGCGGCGTCTAGTGCCCGTCCAGGCAATGATCGCCGTCGCGAAGGGTGTCATCCGCGGCTACAACGCCGCGGCAATGTAGATACCCACCACCGACAGCAACCCGACACCCCACACCAGTGTGCGCAGGCTGGCGCGGTTGGCCAGGTAGCAGGCCAGATGAGCCACCCGCGCAGCGATGAAGACCAGCGCCAGCACATCGACCAGCGGCTGCGGCCCGTGCAACAGGTGCGCGACGATGACGGCCGCAGCGAAGAAGGGAAAGGCCTCAAAGCCGTTCATCTGCGCGGCGTTCGCCCGCGCCCGCAAACCTTCCTGCTGCGCCAGCCATGCCCGGGGCTCGCGATTATCGAAGCCGTGCCGCCCGCTCTTGGCGACAACTGTCGCCACATAGGGCAGTAAACCAGCTGCAAGTACACACCAAAGTGCTGTGGTCATTGTCAGCCCTCCCGAAGTATCGCACCTGAAACCCGGGCATTATTGCGCCCCGCGGTACATCCGATGCAACGTTGCGCGCTGCCGTTCGCGGCTGAGGCGGGCTAGAATGCGCGCCCCATGGACGTCTCGCCCATTCTCGAGCGGCTTAACGAGGCCCAGCGCGCCGCGGTCGCCGCACCCGTGGCGCCGGCCCTGGTGCTGGCCGGCGCGGGCAGCGGCAAGACACGGGTGCTCACCCACCGGGTGGCCTGGCTGATCCAGACCGAAGGGGCCTCGCCCCACAGCATCCTGGCGGTGACTTTCACCAACAAGGCGGCCGGCGAGATGCGCGGGCGCATCGAAGCGCTGCTTGGCGTGCCCCCGGGAGTGCTTTGGGTCGGTACCTTTCACGGCATCGCCCACCGCCTGCTGCGGCTGCACTGGCGCGAGGCGGGCCTGGCGCAGAATTTCCAGATTCTCGATGCGGAAGATCAGCAGCGCCTGGTGCGCAAGGTGCTCAAGAGCCTGGACCTGGATGAGGCCCGCTATCCGGCACGCGAGATCACCTGGTTCATCAACGCGCAGAAGGACGAAGGCCTGCGCCCGAAGGCGCTGAAGGACCACGGCGATCCCGCCCGTTTTCAGCGCATCCGCATCTACCAGGCCTACACCGAGGCCTGTGAGCGCGCCAGCGCGGTTGATTTCGCCGAGTTGCTGCTGCGCGCCTTCGAGACCTGGCGCGACAACCCGGAACTGCTTGAGCACTATCGTCGGCGTTTTCGCCATGTCCTGGTCGATGAGTTCCAGGACACCAACTCCATTCAGTATCAGTGGCTGCAGCTGCTGGCCGGTGCCAACGGCCGAAGCCAGCAGCCCGGCAGTGTGCCGTTTGTCGTTGGCGATGATGACCAGTCCATCTATCGCTGGCGCGGCGCCATGGTGGAGAACATTCAGCGCTTCCAGCGCGATTTCTCGCAGCACCTCGCCGGACCCATGCAGGTGTTCAAGCTGGAGCAGAACTACCGCTCCACCGGCACCATCCTGAATGCGGCCAACGCATTGATCGCGCACAACGCCGGGCGCATGGGTAAGAATCTGTGGACCGAGGGCGAGCAGGGTACGCCTATCCGTCTGTATGGCGCCTACAACGAGCGCGATGAGGCGGACTTCGTCGTCAACCGCATACGTGAACATGTGCGCGCCGGAGGCGAGCGGCGCGAGGCGGCCATTCTCTATCGTTCCAACGCCCAGTCGCGCGCCTTCGAAGAGGCGTTCCTCTCGGCCAATATTCCCTATCGGGTGTATGGCGGCCTGCGGTTCTTCGAGCGTGCGGAAATCAAGGACGCGCTGGCTTACCTGCGCCTGATCAGTCACCGCGATGACGACACATCCTTTGAGCGTGTGGTGAATCTTCCCACTCGCGGCATCGGCGCACGGACGCTGGAGATTGTGCGCGACCATGCGCGCGCCAATGCCTGCTCGATGTGGCGCGCCGCCGAGGCATGCATCGGCGAGGGCATGGAGCCGGCGAACAGCGGCGCGGGCGTACTCACCGCGCGGGCCACCGCCGCGCTGCGCGGTTTCATGCTGCTCATCGAGCAGCTGGCCGATGAGACCCGCCACTTTGACCTGCACGAGCAGGTCGATTGGGTCATTCAGCGCAGCGGCCTGATCGGACATTTCAAGAAGGAAGCCGGTGAACGCGGCGAGGCGCGGGTGGAGAACCTGTACGAACTGGTCACCGCCGCGCGCACCTTCCGTGTCGAGTCCGTGCCCGCGGCGCAGGAGGACGGCGAGACAGCCACCGCGCTGCAGCCCCTTGAAACCTTTCTTGCGCATGCTGCGCTGGAAGCCGGTGAGGGTCAGGCCGCGGCCTGGGAGGACTGCGTGCAGATGATGACCCTGCATTCGGCCAAGGGCCTGGAATTTCCGCTGGTATTCGTGTGCGGCATGGAGGATGGCATTTTCCCTCATGGCCGTTCGCTCAACGACATCGACGGCCTGGAAGAGGAGCGGCGCCTGTGCTACGTGGGCATGACCCGCGCCATGCGCGAGCTGAACCTCAGTTATGCGGAACTGCGCCGCCTGCACGGTTCAGACGTTCACGGGCAGCCATCGCGCTTTCTGCGTGAGATCCCGGCCGAACTGCTGGAGGAAATCCGTCCACGCATCCAGATTTCCCGCCCGGTGCAGTTCACTCGTGGTGCAGCTCTGGAAGAGCCGGCAGTGGGTGGCATGCGCCTCGGCCAGCGCGTACGGCACACCAAATTTGGCGAGGGTGTGGTGCTGAACCTGGAGGGCCAGGGCGCTCACGCGCGCGTGCATGTGAACTTCGAGCGCCAGGGCGCCAAGTGGCTGATGATTGGATACGCCAACCTGGAGCAGATGTGAGAATCATTATCCTTGGTGCCGGACAGGTGGGACGTACCGCCGCCTATCACTTGTCACGCGAGGAGGCCAACGAAGTCACCGTGGTGGATGTCAGCGAGGAGGCGCTGCGGGAACTGCAGGACCGGCTCGACATCCGCACCGTAAGCGGCAACGGCGCAAGTCCCAAGGTGCTGGAAAGTGCCGGCGCAACCAGCGCAGATATTATCGTGGCGCTGACCAGCAGCGATGAAGTCAACATGCTTGCCTGCCAGATCGCGCACACCCTGTACCGCACGCCCACCAAGATCGCGCGTATCCGTGCCCAGGAATACTTCCGCCGCGAGGGATTGCTTGGCGGCGAAGGCGGGCTGGCGGTGGACATGTGGATCAGCCCTGAGCAGCTGGTCACCGATTACATTGAAAGGCTGATCCGCAATCCCGGCGCGCTGCAGGTACTCGACTTCGCCGATGGGCGCGTGCGCCTGGTGGGCTTGCGAGCCCATCGCGGCGGACTGCTCGTAGGGCAGGAGTTGCGTGCACTGCGCCAGCACATCCCCAATACCGATGCGCGCGTAGCCGCCATCTACCGTCAGGGCCGCAGCATCGTGCCAGAGGGCGATACCGTCATCGAGCCGGACGACGAGGTGTTCTTCATTGCCGCCCGCGACGACATCCGGCTGGTGATGAAGGAGTTGCGCAAGGCCGAGGATCCGGCGCGACGCATAGTGATCGCCGGCGGCGGGCATATCGGCCTGCGCCTGGCGCGTGCGCTGGAGGACACCAATCAAGTCAAGCTCATCGAACGCGACCGGCGGCGCGCGCGTTACGCGTCCGAGCGCCTGACCTCCGCCATCGTACTCAACGGCGATGCCGCGGATGAAAATCTGTTACTTGAAGAGAACATCGACAGCGCCGATGTGTTTGCCGCTGTCACCAACTCCGAGGAAGCCAATATTCTCTCCTCGATGCTGGCCAAGCGGCTGGGTGCGCACAAGGTGATGGCGCTGATCAACAAACCTTCCTATGCGGAGCTGATGGAGGCCGGCAGCAATCTGGACGTGGCCATCTCCCCGCAGACCATCACCATCGGCTCCCTGCTCGCCCATGTGCGTCGGGGCGATGTGGTCAAGGTGCACAGCCTGCGCCGCGGCGCGGCCGAGGCACTGGAGGCCATCGTGCATGGCGACTCCGCCAGTTCCAGGCTGATCGGACGGCCCATCGAGCAGATTCCGCTGCCAGTGGGCTCGACCATCGGCGCGGTTGTGCGGGGCGAGGAAGTGATAATCGCCCATCACGACACGGTGGTGGAGGCGGACGATCACCTCATCGTGTTCGTCACCGATCGTCGCCACATTGAAGACGTCGAACAACTATTCCAGGCAGGCGGGCGGTGAGGGGGCGCGCACCAGGCTGATGCGCAGGCGGCATGCAGTGTTGGCGGTACTGAACGTCCTCGGACAGCTGCTGATGATATTCAGCGTCGCCTACACGCTGCCCGTCATTGCCGCGCTTGTTTTTGCCGACGGTACGGTCATCAAGTTCCTGGCTTCGGCGTTGCTGACTCTGGGCGTCGGCCTGCTGATCGCACTGCTCACCCGCAACCATCGGCGCGAACTGAAATCACGTGATGGATTTCTGCTGGTAACGCTGGCCTGGATCACCATGTCGGCGATGTCAGCCGTACCGTTCCTGCTGACCATCCGCGACCTGGGCTTCACCGACGCTTTTTTTGAGGCCACTTCAGGGCTGACCACCACCGGCTCGACGATACTGACGGGGCTGGATGCACTGCCACCAGCCATCAACCTGTGGCGGCACACCCTGCACTGGCTGGGTGGTCTGGGCATCATCGTGCTGGCGCTGGCCATCCTGCCACTGCTGGGCGTGGGCGGCATGCAGCTGTACAAGGCCGAGGCGCCGGGGGCGGTGAAGGACAGCAAGCTCACGCCGCGCATTACCGAGACAGCCAAGGCGCTGTGGCTGACCTATGCCGGACTCACCGCGGCATGCACACTGGCATTCTGGGTAGCCGGGATGAGCTGGTTCGATGCCATCTGCCACGCCTTTTCCACGCTGTCGCTGGGCGGCTTCTCCACCCACGACGCATCAATTGGCTATTTCGACTCCGTAACCATCGAATGCGTGGCCATGTTCTTCATGGTGCTGGCCGCGATGAATTTCACCCGCCACTTCATAGCCATACGCCGCTTTTCCCTGCAGCCCTACCGTAGCGATCCGGAAATCCACGCCGTGCTGGCGCTGCTCGCCGGCAGCATCGTGCTGGTGGCGGTGGTGGTGCATCTGAACGGTCATTACGACAGCTGGCTCAGTACACTGCGGCACACCGCCTTCAGCGTCATCTCCATCTCTACCACGCAGGGATATGCCACCGAGAACTATGAGGCCTGGCCAGCCTTCGTCGGCTACTGGCTGCTGTTTCTCAGCTGCATCACCTGCAGCATGGGCTCTACCGGTGGAGGCATAAAAATGTTCCGCACACTGCTGCTGCGCCGCCAGGCCTTTCGCGAGATGCGGCAGATGGTCCATCCACAGGCCGTCGAACCGATGCGCATCGGTTCGCAGGTCGTTCCCAATCGCATTGCTTATGCAGTGCTGGCGTTCATCTTCCTGTACTTCATGACGGTGGTCATTCTGACGTTTGCCATGCTGCTGTCGGGGCTGGACATCGTTTCTTCGTTTTCGGCGGTAATCGCCTCGATCAACAACATGGGTCCGGGCATGGGGCGGGTCGGACCATCGACCACCTACCAGGGATTGAGCGACTTTCAGACCTGGGTGTGCTCGGTGGCGATGTTTCTCGGCCGCCTGGAGATCTTCAGCGTGCTGGTGCTGTTCACACCCACCTTCTGGCGCAAGTAGTCCTCGTGGATTTTATTGATCGCCTCAACGAACGTATTGGTCAGGCCGTGGCCTGGCTGACGCTGGCCATGGTGCTGGTGACCGCAGCGGTGGTGGTGTTGCGCTATCTGTTTGACATCGGCTTTATCTGGATGCAGGAATCGGTTTCTTGGATGCATGGCATGGTATTCATGCTTGGTGCGGCCTATACGCTGCGCGCCGACGAACACGTGCGCGTGGACATCTTCTACAGGCGCAGCTCGCCGCGCCGGCAGGCGCTGATCGATGTGCTGGGCGGCCTGTTGTTCCTGCTGCCCTGCATGGGCTTTGTGCTGTGGACGGGACTGGAGTATGCCTCCGGTTCGTGGGCCATACAGGAGCGCTCGCGTGAAGCCGGTGGGCTGGCTGGTCTGTACCTGCTGAAGAGCGTCATCGCACTGACCGCCCTGCTGCTGATCCTGCAGGGCATCGCGCAGATCGTCCGTGGCATGCGCACGCTGGCGAAGCGTTCATGATCGCAGGCGTACTGTTTCTGCTGGTTGTGCTGTTCCTGCTGGCCGGGTACCCGGTAGCCCTGACACTGGCCGGCGTGTCGCTGCTGTTCGCCTTTGCCGGTGGACTGTTTGGTTTCTTCGACGCTTCTTACCTGGAGTCCATTCCCAGCCGCATCTTCGGCATCATGAGCAACGAGACGCTGGTGGCGGTGCCATTGTTCGTTTTCATGGGCTTGACGCTGGAGCGGGCCCGCATTGCCGAGCAGCTGCTGGAGACTCTGGGGCAGATGTTCGGCCGTCTGCGCGGTGGGCTGGCCTTCTCGGTGCTGATCGTCGGCACGCTGCTGGCGGCCAGTACGGGGATCGTCGGAGCAACGGTGGTAACCATGGGCCTGCTGTCGCTGCCGACCATGCTCAGGCACGGCTACGATCCGGCGGTCACCACCGGCACGATATGCGCAGCGGGAACCTTGGGTCAGATCATTCCACCGTCCATCATCCTGGTGCTGCTTGGCGATGTACTGTCGTCGGCCTACAACCAGGCACAGATTGGCGCCGGCATCTATTCACCCGAGACGGTATCGGTGGGCGATCTGTTCGTCGGCGCGCTGCTGCCGGGGCTGATGCTGGTGACGTTGTATGCGATCTATCTGATCCTGGTCGCGTGGCGCAAGCCGGCCGCAATGCCGGCCTTGCCGCCTGTGGATCACAGCCAGCATCCGCGCGGCTTCGCGCTGCATGTGTTGCGGGTGCTGATAGTGCCGTTGGCGCTGATCCTGGCGGTACTTGGCTCCATCATCGCGGGCGTCGCCACGCCCACCGAGGCGGCCGCGGTGGGCGCTTCCGGCGCCTTGCTGCTGGCGATCACGGCGCGCGCACTGTCCTTGCAGCGACTGCGTGAGATCATGCGCGGCACCGTGCGCATCAGCAGCATGGTGTTCCTGATTCTGGTTGGCGCCTCGTTCTTCTCTCTGGTCTTCCGTGGCCTGGGCGGGGACGAGGCGGTTCATACCCTGCTGGTGGATCTGCCCGGCGGCGCACTGGGCGCCATGTTCGCGGTGATGCTGGTGATGTTCCTGCTGGGCTTCATTCTCGACTTCATCGAGATCACCTACGTGGTGGTGCCCATCGTCGGGCCGGTGCTGCTCGGCATGGGGCTGGACCCGGTGTGGCTGGGAGTGATGATCGCGCTGAATCTGCAGACATCCTTCCTCACGCCTCCCTTCGGCTTTGCCCTGTTCTACCTGCGTGGCGTGGCGCCCGCACAGGTCAGCACGGGAACGATCTATCGCGGAGTGTTGCCGTTTGTTGCCCTGCAGCTGGTGGCGCTGGTGCTGCTGGCGTTCTGGCCGCAGCTAGCCACCTGGCTGCCGGAGTTCTTCTACGGCCGCTGAAACAGACTCGTTCTGTGCGCTGCGCAAGCCCAGGTAACGGCTGAACTCGACAGCAGGCATGGGTTTGGCAAACAGGTAGCCCTGGGCAAAATCGCAACCCAGCGCGCTGAGATGCTCCCGCTGCGCATCTGTCTCCACACCTTCAGCGACGCTTTGTTTTCCGAGGCTGCGGGCCATGCTGACCACGGCAGCCGCCACGGCGATCGCGTCGGGATCCGTCGGCAGCGCGGCGGTGAATGAGCGGTCGATTTTGACCAGCTGGATGGGGAAATGGCGCAGGCAGCTCAGTGAGGACACGCCGGTGCCGAAATCATCCACTGCCAGGCGCACACCGGTCTCAGCCAGGGCGGCCAGTACGCCACCGGTGCGCTCCAGATCTCCGAGCAGTACTGTTTCTGGAAATTCCAGCTCCAGTGCAGACGCCGGCATGTCCCAGCGCAGCAGCGCATTGCGCACGGATTCGAGGAACTCGCGCTGGCGCAGCTGCTCGGCGGAGAGGTTCAGCGCCAGTCTCGGCGGGGCGGCACCCTGGCGACGCCATTCGGTGTACTGGCGGCAGACCTCGTTCAGTGCCCAGTTACCGATCTGCACAATCAGCCCGCTTTCCTCCGCCACCGGCAGGAACTCGGCCGGTCCGCGTTGCCCGCGCTCCGGCGCATCCCAGCGGATCAACGCCTCAGCACCCGCCAGCGCGCCGCCATTCAGCTGCACCTGCGGCTGATAGTGCATCACGAACTGGCGTGCCTGCAGTGCACGAAACAAACCAGTCTCCAGGTGATTGCGCTCCAGTGCGCGAGTGTTCATGAATGATTCGTAGAACAGCACCCGGTTGCGGCCGCGTCGCTTGGCGCGGTACATGGCCGTATCAGCATTCTTGATCAGCTCTTCCGCTACGGTGCCGTCCTGCGGCGAGATGGCCACGCCGATGCTGGCGCTCAACGTGTGCTCGCGCTGCTTCAATCGCAGCGGTTCCGCCAGTTCGCCCATGATGCGCTCTGCAATGCGTCCCGCGGACTCCGGACTGGCCAGCTGCGGCAGGATGACGACGAATTCATCCCCGCCCAGCCGTGCCACCGTATCGGTGTCCTTGATGACCCGGCGCAACCGCTCGGCCGCCGTACGCAGCAGTTCATCGCCGGCGGCGTGACCCAGGGTGTCGTTGATGTGCTTGAACTGATCGAGATCGATGTACAACAGACCCAGCAGCTCACCGGATCTTCCAGTGCGCACCAGTTCGTGATCCAGGCGGTCCTTGAACAGCTGACGGTTGGGCAAACCGGTCAGCGGGTCGTAGTAGGCCTGCTGATACAGCCGCTGTTCGCGCTCGAGGTTGGCCAGGGCCATGCCGAGCCGGCCCGCAAAGGCGTGCGCGATCTCCTGCTGGTCGGGTGAAAGCTCTTTGCCGACACGCAGCCCCAGTGCCATCACCGCGGCCATGCCGGCCGTGCTTTCGACGGGCTGGATGATGACGCGCTCCATGCCGCGTTTAGCCAGCGCGGCGGCGCAGGGGTGGTGCAGGATTGGACCGGTGAGTTCGACCGTCGAGCCGGCCTCTTCCACCGGATAATTTTGTGGCAGACAGATGCGTTCGATCTGGTGGGTGGCATCCTCGCCGACGCCGATGAACAGGCGGGCATTGTCCGGATCATCGCCGTCGATCAACAGGATGGCGGCGCCATCGCAGCCGACGACGCTGCGAATGCTGGTCATCAGCGCATCGACAATGTGCTCGATGCCACGGGCATCAAGTATGACCCGGTCGACTTCACTCAGAGCCGTCAGGGCGGCGAGTTGTGTCGTCAGTTGTTGTCCCATGGCCTCCACCTGTCTGCGCCGCTGCCGCGGTCACCCTGCCAGCCGCCCGGCCGACATTAAGTCAAGCGTTCCACGATTGGCCGTGGAGGGCTGTGACCAACCCCTCAGTCCCCTGCGATGAGCCTGCGATGAACCTGAGAAGCACGGTAAAGCCCGCTTCAGCCTGCTGAGCCAATCGACGGCGAAGCCGGAATAGACAGGAATTTCCGGATATTGCGAGGTCCGCGTCACAAACGGCATTCCGGCTCAGGCAGCGCGGCCCCGCTTCTTCAGATGCACCAGCAGAAGTGAAATGGCCACCGGGGTGACGCCGGGCACGCGCGCAGCCAGCCCCAGGGTTTCCGGACGCGACTCGCCGAGACGCTGACGCACTTCATGGGACAGGCCGGGTACCTGGCCGTAGTCGATGTCCGCCGGCAGGGCTGTGCCCTCATGGCGCCGCTGGCGGTCGATCTCATCGGTCTGGCGGCGGATGTAGCCGGCATAGCGCGCCTGCACATCGACCTGCAGCTGTGACTGCTCCAGCAGCCGCTCGTCGTCTTCCGCAACGCGCTCGCCGCGCCCGATCAATGTGCTCAGCACCTGCTTGCGTTCAAAGAAGTGCCAGCGCTCATCGTCCACCAGGCCCAGCTCTCTGCCCTTTGGCGTCAGGCGCAGGTCGGCATTGTCTTCACGCAGCAGCAAACGATATTCCGCGCGGCTGGTGAACATGCGGTACGGCTCGGGCGCGCCACGCGTCACCAGGTCATCGACCAGTACGCCGATGTACGCATCGCCGCGGCCGGGGTGCCACGGTTCGCGTTCGCCCGCCAGCAGCGCCGCGTTCAGTCCCGCCAGCAGTCCCTGCGCGGCGGCCTCCTCGTAGCCGGTGGTGCCGTTGATCTGGCCCGCGAGAAACAAACCACTGATGAACCGCGACTGCAGGCTGCGGTGCAGATCGCGCGGATCGAAGTAATCGTATTCGATGGCGTAGCCCGGCCGGGTGATGTGTGCCCGCTCAAAACCGCGGATGGTGCGGACAAATTCGAACTGTGCGTCGAACGGCAGGCTGGTGGAGATGCCGTTCGGGTACACCTCATGCGTGGTCAGGCCTTCAGGCTCGACAAAAATCTGGTGCGAGGTCTTGTCGGCAAAACGGAATATCTTGTCTTCCACCGAAGGGCAGTAGCGCGGGCCGACGCCCTCGATATTGCCGGTGAACATGGGCGAACGGTCAGTGGCCTGGCGGATGATCTGATGCGTGCGTTCGTTGGTGGCGGTGATGTGACACGGGGCCTGACGTGGATGTTCACTGCGCGATCCGAGGAAGGAGAACACCGGGCGCGGTTCGTCGCTGTGCTGTTCGGTCATCACGCTGTAGTCGATGCTGCGTCCGTCAATGCGTGGCGGCGTGCCGGTCTTCAGACGCCCGAAGCGCAGCGGCAGCTCGCGCAGGCGCGCGGCCAGGCGATTGGCGGGCGGGTCACCGGCGCGGCCGCCCTGATAACTTTCCAGGCCAATGTGGATCTTGCCGGCGAGGAAGGTGCCGACGGTGAGCACCACGGTGCGGGCGGTGAACTCGATGCCCGCCTGCGTGACGACGCCGCTGACCCGTTCACCTTCGAGCTTCAGGTCGGCGACTTCCTGCTGGAACAGCGTCAGTCCCGGTTGGGTCTCCAGCATCGAGCGGATGGCCTGTCGGTACAGCTGCCGGTCCGCCTGTACGCGGGTGGCGCGCACGGCCGCACCCTTGCTGGCGTTGAGCGTGCGGAACTGGATACCGGCGCGATCGGCGGCGCGGGCCATGGCGCCGCCCAGGGCGTCTATCTCGCGGACCAGATGCCCCTTGCCGATGCCGCCGATGGCGGGATTGCAGCTCATCTGGCCCAGGGTCTCGATGCTGTGGGTCAGCAGCAGGGTACGCGCGCCCATGCGGGCTGCGGCCAAGGCGGCTTCGGTGCCGGCGTGGCCACCGCCTACTACGATGACATCGAAGGGGTCGGGGTAGCGCATGAAAAGTGGCGCAAGAAAAGGGGCGCGGATTTTAGCGCGGATCTTGCGGTGGACCCAATTATTGAAGATCGGGGAAGGGCGGCTGCGGGGCAGTCCCGAGGACAGGAGAAGCTGACCGGCTGGATGAGAGGGGATTGGGGCTGATGAAGAGCGTTAATGGCGATTTCGTCGGGTAATATCGCGCCATGCTGAATCGTGCTGCGCGCGGGTATTCGATCAGGGGCATTGGAACGGGTCCGGCCGTGGTTGTGGCCCTGGTTCTGGCACTGCTGGCTGCCGCGGGGATTCGGGGGGAATCGGTGCCTGCAGCGGAGTCGGCGCTGGAGCTGGTGGATTGCCGGCTGCAGCATCCTGAGCGGTTGCAGTCGGTGGCCGCGCGCTGCGGCTTTCTGGAAGTCGCGGAGAATCCGGATGAACCGGCCGGCAAGCGCATCCGGCTCAAGGTGGCCGTGGTGCCGGCCGTCGATCACAGCGGGCCGGGAGATCCCTTGTTTGTGCTGGCGGGTGGCCCGGGACAGGCGGCCAGTGAGTTCTACACCATGCTGGCCGGAGCATTCGCCGAGGTGCGGCGCAGCCGGGATATCGTGCTGGTGGATCAGCGCGGTACCGGAGAGTCCAACGCGCTGAGCTGTCCGTTTCCGGAAGAAGACGAGATGTCGGAGATGTCCGGAGAGCAGATCCGCGCGCTCACCCAACGCTGCCTGGAGGCGCTGTCCGGCGATCCGCGTTTCTACACCACCACCGTGGCGGTGCAGGATCTGGAGCGGGTGCGCGCGGCGCTGGGTTACGGGCAGATCAATCTGTACGGGGTGTCCTACGGCACACGCGTGGCGCAGCACTATCTGCGCCGCTTTCCTGAGCAGGTGCGCGCCATCGTGCTGGACGGTGTTGTGCCACCGGGACAGATTCTGGGTGTGGACAGCGCCCTGCAGGCGCAGCGGGCACTGGACCTGATTCTGGAACGCTGCCGCAGCGCCAGCGCCTGTCACAAGGCCTTTCCCGACCCGGCGGCGGATCTGCAGAAGCTGCAGAAGGCGCTGGGTCGCGCACCCGCCGAGGTGACATTTGCCGATCCGGTGACCGCGGCAGTGAAGACCACTCCGGTGCAGCTGATGGACGTGCAGATGGCGGTGCGGCTGCTCAGCTACAACGCCAGCCAGGCGGCGCTGCTGCCGCTGCTGCTGCATGAGGGCGCGACGCGCGGCAATCTGGCCCCACTGGCGGCGCAGTCGCAGATGATTCAGCAGCAGCTCGGTGATTCACTGAGCGTTGGCATGCACAACGCGGTGGTGTGCACCGAGGATGCCCCGTACTTTGACGACTCAAGGATTAACCGCGCAGCGCTGGAACGCAGCTACCTCGGACCGCTGCAACTCGATGTGCTCAGACAAACCTGCGCGATCTGGCCGCGCGGCGTAATCGATGATGACTTCCACGAATCCCTGGATTCGCAGGTGCCGGCGCTGCTGCTGTCCGGCTCGGCCGACCCGGTAACGCCGCCTGCGTACGCGGAACAGGCCTTGCAGGGCCTGCACAACGCCCGGCATATCGTCATGGAGGGGCAGGGCCACGGGCAGATCACCATCGGCTGCATGCCACGGCTGGTCGCACGTTTCATCGATCGCGGCAGCCTGGAGGGACTGGATGTGTCCTGTGCCCGCGAGGCGCGGGCAGCACCGTTCTTTGTTTCCTTTTCCGGGCCGGCGCCGTGATCGGCATCGAGGGACTGAGCAAGTCCTTCGGTACGGTACAGGCCGTGCGCGAGGTGTCCTTCAGCGCGGCGGACGGGCGCATCACCGGCCTGCTCGGTCCCAATGGCGCCGGCAAGTCCACCACGCTGCGAATACTCAGCACGCTGCTGGCGCCGCAGACGGGAACCTGCCGCATTGACGGCCACGACATCCGCACCGAGCCGGTCGAAGCGCGGCGCCGGATCGGCGTACTGCCGCACGGCAGCGGTCTGTATCCGAATCTGACCGGCTTCGAGAACATCCGCTACTTCGGCCGCCTGCACGGACTGCGCGACGAACAGATTGAACAACGCTTCGCGCAACTCGACCAGCAGCTTGGCCTCGCCGCCTTCGCGCAGCGACGCGCCAAGGGCTACTCGCACGGGCAGCGGCTGAAGGTGGCCATTGCGCGGGCGCTGGTACACAGCCCGCGCAACCTGGTACTCGATGAACCGACAAACGGACTGGACGTGATGGCCACGCGCGCACTGCGCACACTGCTGCTGGACCTGCGCGCGGCCGGACAGTGCATCCTGTTCTCCAGCCATGTGATGCAGGAAGTCGCCTCGCTGTGCGATCACATCGTCATCATCGCCGGCGGCACGGTGGTGGCGCAGGGCAGCCCCGATGAAATCCAGGCCCGCACCGGCGCGGCCAGCCTGGAGGACGCCTTTGTCGCCGCCATCGGCAGCACCGAGGGGCTGGAATGATGCGCACCATCGGCGTGGTCTGGCTGAAGGAAGTGATCGAGAACGCCCGCGACCGGCGCACGCTGCTGTCGGCGCTGCTGTTCGGCCCCCTGTTCGGACCGGCCCTGTTCGCGGTGATGATGACGCTGATGCTCGACCGCGTGGTCACGCAGGCCGACGAGGACGTGAAACTGGTGATCAGCGCCGGCGAGCGCGCGCCCAATCTGCTGTCATTTCTGGAGCAGCATGGCGTGCTGATCGAACACGTCGATCTGGACGCCGAGGCCGCCGAGCGCGCCGTGCGTGCGGACCGGCACGGCATGGTGCTGCTGATACCGGAGGAGTTTCCGCAGCGCTTCAGCGCCGGCCAGCCGGCACCGGTGCAGCTGTTCGCGGACAATTCCGACCAGGCCAACGCCAAGTACGCCGGCCGCATTCGCGCCCTGCTCGAGGGCTACGCCTCGCAACTCGGCACAACACGTCTGCTGGCGCGCGGCATCCACCCGCTGGTGACCCGGCCCGTGGTGGTCGACAACGTCGATGTCTCCACACCCGCGGGACGCTCGGTCATGGTGCTGGGGATGATGACGTACTTCATTCTGTTCTCCATGCTCATGGGCGGCCTGTACCTGACCATCGACGCCACGGCCGGCGAACGCGAACGCGGCTCACTGGAAGTGCTGTTCACCGCACCGGCGCCGCGGCAGTCGCTGATCTACGGCAAGATCCTCGCCGCCTGCGCCTACATGCTGGTTTCCCTGGCCATCACCCTGGCCGCCTTCGGCATCAGTTTCTCCTTCGTGCCGCTGGAATCACTGGGCATGTCGGCCAACCTCACCCCGGCCGTGTTTCTCAAGCTCTTCGCCATTGCCGCGCCCTTCACCCTGTTCGGCGCCGCACTGATGACCGTGGTGGCCTCCTTCACGCGCACCTACAAGGAAGCGCAGAGCTACCTCACCATGGTGCTGCTCATCCCCACCCTGCCCATCCTGTTCGCCGGGTTGTATTCACTCAAATCCGGTGACGCCCTCATGGCCGTGCCCAGCCTCGGCCAGCATCTGCTGATGACCTCGGTGCTGCGCGACGAAGCCCTGTCCATGCTGCATGTGGCGATCTCGGCGGGCACGACCCTGGCCGGCGGGCTGCTGCTGGCCTGGCTGGCCGGGCTGCTATACCGGCGCGAGGCCATTCTGGGTTGAAGGTCCCGCCGGTTGCGGGTGGGGAAGGGGTTTTCCGGGCCGCCGTAAATACGGCCCTGTAGGCTTCGGGAAAAACATCCTGTTTTTCACGACCCGGAAAACCCCTTCCCCACCCAC
>JAJFKF010000034.1 GCA_021773365.1 Gammaproteobacteria bacterium
CCCCTTAAATTGTGTATAACTCCCCTGGGGCAACCCGACCTTCAATCTGGCTTGCACCCCCGATCCGGTAATCCGCCTTACGCCCCCGACCCCACCGCACCCAGTGCCGAGGCCGCCGCCCGTTGCCGCAGGGCTTCGTACAGCATCATCCCGGTGGCCACCGAGACATTCAGGCTTTCCATCGCCCCCCGCTGCGGCAGATTGACCAGGATGTCGCAGGATTCGCGGGTCAGGCGGCGCAGGCCTTCGCCCTCCCCGCCCATCACGATGCCCAGCGGGCCCTTCAGGTCGGCGCCGGCGGCCGGTGCGGCGGCATCCGTCGCGGCGCCAGCCAGCCACATTTCGCGCTCTTTCAGTGCCGTCATGCAGCGCACGAGATTGACCACGCTCACCACCGGAATGGTCTCCGCGGCGCCGGCGGCCACCTTGCGTACCGTGGCATTCAGGCCCACCGCGCGGTCGCGCGGGACAACCACGGCATGCACGCCACAGGCATCGGCGGTACGCAAGCAGGCACCAAGGTTATGCGGATCCTGCACGCCGTCGAGCAGCAACAGCAGGGGTACCTCCGACAGGTCATCGAGAAAGCTCATCAGGCGCGATTCGTCCCAGCCCTGCGATGGCACAACGGCGGCAACCACGCCCTGGTGCGTGGCCTGGCCGGTCATCGCGTCGAGTGCGCGATAGTCGGCCTGCTGGACGGCAATGCCGGCAGCCCGCGCCAGCTCGGCGATCTCCCGCGCACGCGCATCATCGCGCCCCTTCTGCAGCCACAGCTCACGCACCCGCTCCGGGTGGCGCTGCAATATCCAGCGCACCGGGTGCATGCCGTGTACCGTGACCTTTTCGCTCACTTGCGGGTCTTGCCTCCAGCCTTGCGGGCGCTCCCGGAGGATCCGCGCCGGGATTTGGCCTTACCGCCACCAGTCTTTCCAGCGGCTGGCTCCACGGCCATCTCGAAGTCCAGCTGGCGCTCAGCCATGTCCACCCGTTTCAGGCGCACGGCCACGCGCTGGCCAAGCTGGTAGGTGGTGCGCGTGTCCTTGCCCACCCAGGCGCAAATGGCATTGTCGAGCACGTAGTAGTCGCCGCGCAGGTCCGAGACATGCACCAGACCGTCAACCTGCAGATTGGCCAGCTGCACGAACACGCCAAAGTCCACCACGCTGGTGATCACCGCCTCGAACTCATCGCCCACATGCGCACGCATGTAATCGCACTTCAGGTACGCCATGACATCGCGCGAGGCGATGTCCGCACGCCGCTCCTTCGTCGAGCACTCTCCGCCCAGCCGCTGCATGTCCTCGACTGAATACGGATAGTCACGTTTGTTCGTACGGCACACCGCATGGCGAATGGCCCGATGCACCAGCAGGTCAGGATAGCGGCGAATGGGCGAGGTGAAGTGGGTGTACTCGGCCAGGCCCAGACCAAAGTGACCGATATTCACCGACTGGTACACCGCCTGGGGCAGCGAGCGAATGAGCAACGTTTCAATGAAGGACGCGTCGGGGCGACCGGCAATGAGTTTCACCACCTGCTCAAGCTCACGGGTGCCGATACGCTCCGGAAAGCGCACTCCGATACCCAGGGCGCGCAGCATGCGCTGCAACTCGGTGACCTTGCGCTCCTCCGGCTCGCCGTGAACGCGGTACAGGCTGTTCAGACGCCGCTTGCCGATGAAGCGGGCCGCCTCGATGTTGGCGGCAATCATGCATTCTTCGATCAGCCGGTGTGCGTCGTTGCGTGCGTGCACATCGAGTGCGGCGACGTTGCCCTCGCCTGTCAGTCGCACCTTGATTTCGGGCGAATCGAAATCCAGCGCACCGCGCCGCGTCCGCGCCTGGCGCAGCACGCGATAGGCCGCGTGCAGATGCTCCAGATGCGCCAGCAGATGCGAGTAGCGGCTGCGCAGCTCCGCGTCCTGCCCGATCAGCATTGCGGCTACCTGTGTATAGGTCAGGCGGGCCGCGGAACGGATGACCGCCTGACAGAAGCGGGCGCGCTTGACCTCACCGTCCGTATCCACACGCATCTCGCACACCAAAGCCAGACGATCGACCTCCGGCTTCAGCGAACACAGCTCATTCGACAGCGCCTCGGGGAGCATGGGCAGAACACGGTCTGGAAAGTAGACGGAGGTGGCGCGGGTCAGTGCTTCGCGGTCAAGCGCACTGCCTATACGCACGTAGTGGCTGACATCGGCAATGGCGACCAGCAAGCGCCAGCCGCCACGCACCGGTTCGCAGTAGACCGCGTCGTCGAAATCGCGCGCGTCATCGCCATCGATGGTGACCAGCGGCGTCTCGCGCAGATCGTCGCGGTCCTGCAGATCGTCTGCCGCGACCGTTGCGCCCCAGCGGGCCGCTTCGGCCAGCACATCCTCCGGCCACTCACGCGGCAGGTTGTGCGTCACGATGGCCAGCTCCGCTGCCAGGTCGGCTGCACTTTTGGCATTCAGCACCCGCACCACCTGCGCCATCGGTGTACCGCGGCCCCGGCCCGGCTTGCCGCCGCCGTCGGCCAGACGAACGACGACCAGATCGCCATGCTTCGCCTCGCCGCGATGTTCTGCCGGCACCATCATCCGCATGCGGAAGCGCGGATCCTCGGGCATCACAAAACACATCTCGCCGGCATCCTCAAAGCGGCCGGCCAGCTCCCGCACACCCCGCTCGAGTACCTCCAGCACCACGCCCGAACGGCGCCCGCGGCCGTCATCGGCGCTCACCCGCGCCCGCACGCGGTCGCCATGCATGACATCGCGCATTTCACGCTGCTCGACGTGCAGATCCTTCGAGCCGTCCTCCGGCGCCAGCCAGCCGTAACCATCGCGATGGGCGCTGATCGTGCCGGTCACCTCGCCGAAATCATCTGCCGGCGCATAGCGATCGCGGCGTTTACGCTGCAGCTGGCGGTCGCGCGCCATGGCGCCGAGACGCTTGTCAAGCGCATCGACCAGTGCGCGTTTGCGCACCCCGAGCCGTCGGGCCAGATCCTGCACATCCAGGGGCTCTTCAGCTGCCCTCAGCTCATTGAGAATCAGTTCGCGACTGGGAATGGGCTCTTCGTAGCGGCCCTGTTCGGCGGTGTACTGGGGATCGCGGTCCTGCCAGCTGGGTTTGCGTGGGGTCATCGTTCTAATCCTGTCATCAGATCAAGGTACCACGGGGCCGGTGTTTCGCGAATGATCCGCGCAGGATCAGCGAAGAACAGCCAATACGGCGCCGTCAATTGACAATACCCTGCCTGCTCCGTAGAGTGCGCCGCCTTCCTGCAGCGGGGTCGATCGTACCCCGATGATGCCCAGGTGGCGGAACTGGTAGACGCGCTGGTTTCAGGTATCAGTGGAGAGATCCGTGGAGGTTCGAGTCCTCTCCTGGGCACCACCCCTTTGCAATTCAGGCGAACGGATGGCGCAGCACAATGGTGTGACTGCGATCCGGCCCCGTCGACACTAGGTCGATGGGTACGTCGACCAGCGCCTGCAACCGCTCCAGATACCGCCGGGCATTGGCCGGCAGCGCCGCATAGTCGGTGATGCCAATGGTCGATTCCTTCCAGCCGGGAAATTCCTCGTAGACGGGCTGGCAACGGGCAAACACATCCGGGAAAGCCGGCACATGCTGCAGGCGCTGTCCATCCACCTCGTACTCGACGCAGGCCTTCACCGTTTCCAGGCCATCGAGCACATCCAGCTTCATGATGCACATTCCCGACAGGCTGCTGTTGATCGCCGCGCGTCGCAGCGCCACCGCATCGAACCAGCCGCAGCGCCGTGACCGCCCGGTGACGGCGCCGAACTCCTGGCCGACCGTGCCCAGGTGCCGGCCCACATCGCAGGCCAGCTCGGTAGGGAAAGGGCCACCGCCGACGCGGGTGGCATAGGCCTTCACGATGCCAAACACCTCATCTACGTAGCGCGGTCCCAGTCCGGTGCCCGCCGCAGCGCCACCGGCACTGGTATTCGAGGAAGTCACGTAGGGATAGGTGCCGAGGTCGATATCGAGCAACGCGCCCTGCGCGCCCTCGAACAGAATATTTCCGCCCTGCTGCTGAATCTGCGCCAGCGCCAGCGTCACATCCGTCACCAGCGGCATGATGCGCGCGGCCAGCGTCATGGTTTCGTCAAACACCTGCACGCCGGCGATCACGTCCACCTTGTAGTACTCGCGCAGCAGGAAGTTGTGGTACTCCAGCACCTCCTGCAGCTGCGCCTCGAAGCGCTCACGATCAAACAGGTCCGCCACCCGCAACGCACGGCGTGCGGCCTTGTCTTCATAGGCCGGACCGATGCCGCGCCCGGTGGTGCCAATGGCCTTGTCGCCGCGCGCCAGTTCCCGCGCCTTGTCCAGCGCAACATGTGTCGGCAGTATCAGCGGACAGGCCGGACTGATACGCAGGCGCTCGAATACCGGCACACCCCTGGCCACCAGCATGTCCGCTTCCTGCAGCAGAGCAGGGAGCGAAAGCACCACGCCATTGCCGATGAAACACTGCACGCCGGGGCGCAGAATGCCGGAGGGAATCAGCGACAGAATGGTCTTCTCGCCGCCGATCACCAGCGTGTGGCCGGCGTTGTGCCCTCCCTGGAAGCGCACCACCGCGGCCACCCTGTCGGTGAGCAGATCAACAATCTTGCCCTTGCCCTCATCGCCCCACTGGGCACCGATGATGACTACGTTCTTTCCCACGGTTTGTTCTCTCCCGATTCCCTTAGCCGCGCACCCAGAACAGCAGCGCCGCGCCCGACACCATGCTGATCAGCCCCATGATGCGGAGCCTGTTGTCGTCCATGGCGGCGAAGGACGCCAGCGCACGACGCATGGCCGGCGGACTGAGAAAGGGAAGAACCCCTTCCAGCACCAGGTACAGGGCAAACGCCGCAAGCAGATCGGACCAGGCCATTGGATCTCAGCGGACGCCGGGTTTCTTCAGATAGCGAAAGAACTCCCCCTGCGGGGAGATAACGATGACATCGTCACTACCGCCCAGTGAGGTGCGGTAGGCCTGCAGGCTCCGGTAGAAGGCATAGAACTCCGGATTCTTCGTGTGGGCCCGGGCGTAGACCTCGGCCGCACGGGCATCGCCCTCGCCGCGGATACCCTCGGCGTCGCGATCAGCGCCGGCCAGAATCTCGGTGCGCTCGCGCTCCGCCTCGGCGCGAGTGGTCTCAGCCGTGGCGCGGCCCTCGGCGCGCAGCTTCGCAGCCTGCGCCTTGAAACTCTGGTTCATGCGCTGGTACACCGAGTCGGTTACCTCATCGGGCAGATCAATTCGGCGGATGCGTACGTCCACCAGCTCAACACCCATCTTGCGCACCGCCTCGCCCGCATCGTCCAGCAGATCGCCGGTGACCGCGGCGCGCTCGGAAGCCACCACTTCCTGGAGGGTCAGGCGGGTGATGATGCCCTTGAGGCTGTCCTTGACGATTTCGCCCATGCGGCGCGCGGCGTTGTCTTCTATGCCGCCGGTGGCGCGGTAGTAATTCGACACGTCCATGATGCGCCACTTGACGTAGAAATCGACGTTGAGGATTTTCCCCTCACTGGTGAGGAAACTTTCCGCCGGATGACTCTGGGTGATAATGCGCCGTTCAAACTTCTTGACGTTGTTCACGAACGGCAGCATGAAGTGCAGCCCCGGCTGGTAGTCGGCCTTGACGATTTCACCGAAGCGCAGCTTGATGGCCAGCTGCCGCTCATGCACTGTAAATACCGTGGCATTGGCGAGCAGGAACAGTGCGCCGGCGAGGATGAGAACATTGATGGTGCGCGAGGACATCAGCGGCTCCCGCGCCCGCGCGCTTCGCTGCCGGACCCGACGACCATGTCATCGGCCTGCTTGCTCTGACCCGAGGCAATACCGCTGCCGGGAGGCGGCAGGGTCGCCGCAGCCTTGCCGGCATCGAAGGGGCCCTCAAGCAGCTTGTCCAGTGGCAGGTACAGCACGTTGCCACCCGACTCGGTATCCAGCAATACCTTGCGCGTACTGCCCAGCACTTCCTCGACCGTTTCCAGATACAGGCGCTCACGGATGACTTTGGGGGACTTCTGGTAGGCCACCAGCAACTGGTTGAATCGCGAGGCCTCGCCCTCCGCTCCGAGCGTGATGCGGGAAAGATAGGCCTGTGCCTCCTGGATGCGTCGGGCCGCAGCACCTTTGGCGCGCGGCAGAATGTCGTTGGCGTACGCCTCTGCTTCCTGGCTGAAACGATCACGATCCTCGCGCGCCTTGATGGCATCGCGCTGGGAAGGCGCCACCGGCTCAGGCACGTTCACGGCCGTGAGATTCACCGTGAGAATATCGATGCCGGACTCATAGTTATCCAGCGTTTTCTGAATGAGATCCTTGGTGCGCTCGGTGATCTCCTGGCGCCCTGGGCCCAGCACCGCGTCCAGCGTGCTACGACCGACGATCTCGCGGATGGCGCTTTCGCTGATATCACGCAGCGTGTCCTCCGGATCGCGCACCTTGAAGAGAAACTCCGTGGGATTGGCGCGCAGGTACTGCACCGCAATGGTGATATCGACGAGATTCTCATCCGCGGTGAGCATGTGAGTCTTGTCCTCGATGCTCTCGTTGCGCGCCACGTTGACGATGGCCTTGGTCTCGATGGGCCAGGGCAGGTGCCAGTGAGGACCCCCGTCGGTGGTATGCACATAGCGCCCGAAGCGCAGCACCACCCCGCGCTCGGAGGCATCGACAATGTAGAAACCGGTGGCGGCCCACGCGGCCAGACCCAGCAGGGCAATCGCGCCCCAGTTGATCCCTGGTCCACCGGCTGGCCCACCCCCGCCCTCAGGGCGTTTGCCGCCGCCAAACAAACCGGAAAGCTGCCGCTTCCACTGCTCCCAGGCCTGACGCGCATCCGGCTGCCGCGGCCGTGGCCGGCGCTGCCAGGTTTCCTTTTCGGGCTCTTCCTGCAACGCGCCGCGCGCGCCCGGAATTTCGTTGTTCGATGTCATGGAATTTATTGTAACTGCCCGGAGTCCGCGGCGCGATAAATGGATTCGGTGGGCACCCCTGGCGGGGTGATCTCCGGTGCGCCGGGCGTCATGGCCAGCGCATCGACGATCGCCGTACGCAGCGCCTCCAGGCCGCGGCCCTGAGCGGCCGACACCCACGCACGCGTGGCGCCATCACGCCGGCCGGGATCCGCCCCTTCTGCCTGCGCGCTTTCATTGCCACGGTCCAGGCCGTCGATGCGGTCGATCTTGTTGAAAACCTCGATCTGCGGGATCTCTCCCGCGCCGATGGATTCAAGCAGCCCGTTGACCTGGTCGATGCGCTCCAGCCGCTGGGGATCGCTGGCGTCAATGACGTGCAGCAGCAAGGCGGCATCGCGCGTCTCCTGCAGCGTGGAACGGAAGGCCGCCACCAGCTCATGCGGCAGATCGCGCACGAAACCAACGGTATCGGCCAGCACCGCCGCCTGCCCTGCCGGCAATGGCAGACGGCGTACAGTGGGATCGAGCGTGGCAAACAGCTGATCGGCCACATAGGCGCCGGCACCTGTGAGTGCGTTGAACAGCGTCGATTTACCGGCGTTGGTGTAGCCCACCAGCGCCACGGTGGGCACCGGCACCCCGCGCCGCGCCTTGCGGCTGGTATCGCGCTGGCGCTGCACCTTTTCCAGGCGGCGGGAAACGGTACGGATACGATTGGCCAGCAGGCGGCGATCGGTTTCCAGCTGCGTCTCGCCCGGACCGCGCAGGCCGATACCGCCCTTCTGGCGTTCAAGGTGAGTCCATCCGCGGACCAGACGCGTGGCCAGGTGCCGCAGCTGCGCCAGCTCCACTTCCAGCTTGCCTTCAAAACTGCGTGCCCGCTGGGCAAAAATGTCGAGGATCAGTCCGCTGCGATCGAGCACGCGCCGCTCGATGAGGGCTTCGAGGTTGCGCTCCTGGCTGGGCTTGAGCGGATGGTCGAACAGCACCACTTCCGCCTCATGCTGAGCCGCAAGTGCGCGAATCTGTTCCGCCTTGCCACTGCCGACGAACAGGCGCGGATCGGGGCGCTGCCGATTGCCGCCGACGGTGGCCACGGGAATGGCGCCCGCCGAAACAGCCAGGGCGGTGAACTCTTCCATATCCTGCTGGCTGGCCGGAGAACCCACGCCCAGCCGCACCAGAATCGCACGTTCACCGCTACGCGGCCGCTCAAACAATCCGGCCTCCCGTCACCGCGCTACTCTTCAGCCACGACCACTTCGCCGCCGCCCTCGCCCAACTCATCGTCCGCTCCCGCGAGCTTGACGTTGCGGGCCGGCACGACGGTGGAAATGGCATGCTTGTAGACCATCTGGCTGACGCTGTTCTTCAACAGCACCACGAACTGGTCGAAGGAATCGACCTGTCCCTGCAGTTTGATGCCGTTGACGAGATAAATGGAAACGGGAATGCGCTCTTTGCGCAAGGCGTTCAAAAACGGGTCTTGTAAAGATTGCCCTTTGGCCATCTTCTTCTCCTTATTGATCTGTTTTTTGTCGACCTCTGCCAGTCTTCCATGCAGCTCTGCTTCTTACACGCACTCCAGCTCGCTTACAGGGGTAGACAGCTTAGCATAGGGTTTTGATCCCCTCAGCCTCGGAAATGTCATCAACCGGATCAATCCAGTGTGCCAATGGCAGGCTACGCAGCCAGGTGAGCTGACGCCTGGCCAGCTGGCGTGTCGCCGCCAGGCTACGGTCGATGGCCTGCTCCAGATCGTACTCCCCTGTCAGATGACCCCAGAGCTGACGGTAGCCCACCGCCCGCATGGACGGCATGTCGGCGCTCAGCCTGCCGCTGGCATACAGGCGACGCACTTCCTCAAGAAAACCCTGTTCCATCATCCGCCGCAGCCGCAGCTCAATGCGATGGTGCAACACTGCGCGGTCGGCCGGGCACAGCACGATCTGCACCGTGAATGCCGCGTCCAGAAACGGTGTTCGCAGCGCCTGCAGACGGCTGATCGGCTGACCGGACAGCCAGCACACCTCCAGCGCCCGCTGGATGCGCTGCGGATCATGCGGATGGATGCGTGCGGCGGCCTGCGGATCGAGCTGCGCCAGTTCGGCATGCAACGCCGGCCAGCCTTCGCGCCCGGCACGGGATTCAATGTCCCGGCGCAACTGCGGGTCACTCTGCGGCATTTCGGCCAGGCCGTTGAGCAGGGCATGGAAGTACAGCATGGTGCCACCGGTGAGCAGGGGGGTATTCCCCCGCGCGCGTATTTCAGCGATGGCCTGGCGCGCATCACGCAGAAACTGTCCCACCGAGTAGCGCTGGTCCGGTTCAAGGATGTCGATCAGGTGATGCGGGATGGCGGCGCGCAGCTGCGCATCCGGCTTGGCGGTACCGATGTCCATGCCGCGGTAGACCATGGCGGAATCGACGCTGACGATCTCCACGGGACGCTGGCGTGCCAGGGCGATGGCGGCGTCGGTTTTGCCGGCGCCGGTGGGGCCCATCAGCAGAATGACTTTCGGTGCGGACATGTTCTACCGGACGGATGCACTTCTTCGCCGACGTGGGAAGGTCAGCGTCCACGCAGGAACAGACGGTCCAGCTCGGCCATGGACAGGCGTGTCCAGGTCGGGCGACCGTGATTGCATTGATCGGCGCGGCCGGTGGTTTCCATTTCGCGCAGCAGCGCATTCATTTCCGCTACGGTGAGATTGCGGTTGGCGCGCACCGAGGCGTGACAGGCCAGTGTTGCCAGCAGTTCGTTTGTGCGGTTCTCGACGCGCTCGCTGCCTTCATGTTCGAGCAGATCCACCAGCACATCGCGCACCAGCGCGCCCACATCGCGGCCGGCCAGCAGTGCCGGCGCCTGGCGCACCGCCAGCTGTTCGCGTCCCAGGCGATCGATCTCAAAGCCCAGCGCCAGGAAGTCTTCGCGATGCGCCTCGGCGCCATCGGCCTCCGCGGCTGAGACCGTCAGCGTCACCGGCACCAGCAGTGCCTGCGGCGCGGCGTGCGCCGGCATCTGCTTCTTGAGGCGCTCATAGATGACGCGCTCGTGCGCGGCGTGCATGTCGATGAGCAACAACCCTTCGCGGTCCTGGGCCAGGATGTAGACGCCGTGCAGCTGCGCCAGCGCGAACCCGAGCGGGAACTCCTGCGCCGAATCCGGAGATGAACCGGGCAGCGCCGCGGCGTTGACAAGAAAGGCCGTCTGACCCGCCACCTGCTCCTGCGTGGGACGCGACGCCGGATAACCGCCGTAAACGGATGCCGGCTCGCGCAGCGGCATGCCCATCTGCCCACCGGCTGTGCGATCCGGCATGGGATAGTGGCCGGCGCTCACGCCTCTTTCGCCTGCAGGCAAGTCCGCTGCCGGCGCGCCATTCGCACCCAGCCCACCTTTTTCCACCGGACCGTCGGCAGCCCACTGCGGCCGGGTCTCTTCCAGTACCGATTCCAGCGTACGAAAGACAAAGTCGTGCACCGCGCGCGTATCGCGGAAACGCAGCTCAAGTTTGGCGGGGTGGGCGTTGACGTCCACCACGGCGGGATTGAGTTCCAGGTACAGCACATAGGCGGGATGGCGCCCGTGAAAGAGCACATCGCGATAGCCCATGCGCGCGGCGTTCAACAGCACCTTGTCGCGCACTGGCCGGCCGTTGACATACCAGTGCTGCAGATCCGCCTGGGAACGGGCAAAGGTGGGCAGCCCGAGCCAGCCGTGCAGACGCAGCCCCTGACCACCGCGCTCGAAGTGGACGGCGTGATCCATGAACTGCCGCCCGTATACCTCGGCGACACGCTTTTCCTGCGCGGCCCGGTCCACCGCCACATCCAGCGCGAGGGTACGCCGCTGGTTATGCGCAAGACTGAATGCCACGTCAAAGCGGCTGAGGCTGAGGCGCTCGACGTGACGCTGGATGTGCTGCAGCTCGGTACTCTCGGTGCGCAGGAATTTGCGCCGGGCGGGCACATTAAAGAAGAGTTCCCTCACCTCGACGCAGGTGCCTTCCGGATGGGCGGCGGGCGCGGGCGTACTGGCCTCGCCATCGCGCACCTGCACGGTCCAGGCCTGCGGCGCGCCAGGCGTACGGGAAGTGAGCGTGAGCCGCGAAACCGAGGCGATACTGGGGAGGGCTTCACCACGGAAGCCGAGACTGACGACGTGGGTGAGATCGTCGAGCTCGCTGATCTTGCTGGTGGCGTGGGCGGTGAGCGCCAGCTGCAGTTCTTCGGCGGGGATGCCACCACCGTTGTCGCGCACGCGGCTCAGCGCAATGCCGCCCTTTTCCAGTTCGATATCAATGCGTTTGGCGCCGGCGTCCAGCGCGTTTTCGATCAGCTCCTTGACCACGGAGGCGGGGCGCTCGACGACTTCGCCGGCGGCTATCTGGCTGATGAGTTCGGAGTTTAGGACGCGGATGGGCACGGGGGGGGGAGTTTAACCGCTGGGACGGGTGGAATCCGACCAGGTTGCCGGGCCTGGGCGGCGACCGTGGGTGGGGTACGTTTTCCAGGGCGCGGCGGAACGCCCCGCCCGCCTCCCCGCCCTACCGTGCCCCGCCAGCTGCAATGCGCTTTTTCGCCCTCAGGTCGGCAAACAAGGTTCCCGGCGGTGGATTGTCGAAGAAGTAGGTGTGAATACCGTCGTAGATCGCGTCGGCCAGCCGTTTCTGATGTTTGGCGTCCTTCAGCCGCCGCTCTTCAGTCGGATTGGAGATGTACGCCGTTTCCACCAGCATCGACGGCACGTCCGGCGATGTCAGCACCGCGAATCCTGCCTGCTGGATCTGCGGCTTGCGCACCTCGCCGATGCCGTGCAGCTGCTGCAGCACCTGCTCCGCCGCCGACAAGCTCGCTGTCAGCGTGGCCGTTTGCGACAGATCGAGCAGCACCGAGGCGAGCATGTCGTCCTTGTCGTCGAGCTTCACGCCGCCGATCAGGTCCGCCGCGTTCTCCCGCTCGGCCAGCCAGCGAGCCGCCTCACTGCTGGCGCGGCCGGTGGACAGGATGTAAACGGAAGAGCCGGTGATGCTGCGATCGCGGATGGCATCGGCGTGAATGGAGACAAACAGGTCGGCGTTGTGGGCGCGCGCCTTGTCGCGACGGCCGCGCAGACTGACAAAGGTATCGGTGTCGCGGATCAGCACGGCACGCATGCCGGGCTGGCGGTTGATGCGCTGGGCCAGCGCGCGGGCGATGCCCAGCGTGACATCCTTCTCGCGGGTGCCGCCGCGCCCGGTAGCGCCGGGATCCTTGCCACCATGGCCGGCATCCACCGCGATGATCAGGTCACGCAGGTCGTTGCGTGGCGCGTGGGCAGCCTCCACGGGCTTCAGCTCCTGCGCACTGCCGCCACCAAGATCGATGACCAGGCGATAGCCATGTTCCGAGGTGGGTGCGATCACGGAACTGCGCGCCTGCACGCGCTGGCTGAGATCCAGCACCACACGCAGGCTGCCGTCATCGCGGTCGCCGAAGCGCACTTGCCTGATCACGCCCTGCCCGTCCGGTACGTCACAGCGCAGGGCCGTGCCGGCGATGTCGATGACGATGCGGTCGGGGTTCTTGAGGGCGAACAGGGTGTGATCAGCGTGGCGGGACATTTCCAGGACAGCACGAGTGCCCTCCGGACCCGACCAGAGGCGCACATCACGCACTTCCACGGGAGCAGCGGCGGCGGTGCAGAAGGCCTGCAGGAGGAGCGTCACGGCAAACAGTGCGGCGTGTCTGGCCATCATAATTTCCGGCAGTTCGCGGGCCTTGCGGCATGGGGCGTCCAGGACGGCCGTACTGTAAACCCGAAATCGGAAAGATTTCAAGATAAATTATGGAGATAGGCGATTTTCCTGAATGAAGGCTTAAGAGCCCAAGCGGTGCTCCCGGCCCAGTTGCGCCGCCGCCTCGCGACCACGGGGCGTGGCCACCAGCAGCCGGGCAGTCCGGCCGGTACCCCGCATCGCCAGTTCCACGGTCAGGTCCGCGGGCGGCAGCACGCCGGCGCCCTTCTCCGGCCACTCCACCAGCCACAGGTGGGCCGGCTCCAGCCACTCGCGCGGACCAAGCTGTTCCAGTTCGTCGGGTACGGCCAGGCGGTACAGATCGAGGTGAACACAGGTCCAGCGTCCGGCCGGATAGATCTCGCTCAGGGCGTAGGTGGGGCTGCGCACCGTGCCGGTAATCCCCAGCGCCCGCAGCAGCGCGCGCGCCAGCGCGGACTTGCCGGCGCCCAGCGGGCCGGCGAGATAAACAATGAAGGCGCCGCCGGCCGGATCGGGCAATGCGGCAGCCAGCCGCTGCCCCAGCGCCGCCGTGGCCGCATCATCCGGCAGGTTCACTTCGAGGACGGGTTCAGACATGTGCGCAGGTGTGCAATGACATCGCCTGCAAGCGTACCGCGTTGGCCGGCCCGTGCGGCGGCATCGCCGGCCATGGCATGTGCCAGTACGGCGGCGCGCACCGCCGTCCACGAATCGGCGACCTGGCCCATCAGGGCGGCGATGGCCCCCGTCAGCACATCGCCCATGCCAGCGCTGGCCATGCCGGGATTACCGTGGTCGCACAGCGCGGGCGTGTGCCCGGTACTGCCCACCAGCGTGCCGGCGCCCTTGAGCACCACGATGCCGCCGCAGCGTTCCAGCAGGCGATGCAATGTACCCGGGCGATCGGCCTGTACGGCGCGCGTATCGGAGGCCAGCAGGCGCGCCGCCTCGCCCGGATGCGGCGTCAGCACCCGGTCCGCCCGCGTGGCGCGGGACACGGACCGCCGCGCCAGCAGATTCAGTCCGTCGGCATCGATGACCAGTGGTTTGTCGATTGACAGCACGCGATCAAACAGGACCTGCGCCCAGGCATCCGTACCCAGGCCCGGACCGATGACCACCACGTCGGCCGCGTCGATCAACGGCTGCAGCTCGTCAGCGGTTTGTACGCCGTGACACATCAGCTCCGCGCGCGCGGCAATGACCGCCACGGTGTTCTGCGGATGAGTAGCCACCGTGACCCGCCCGGCGCCGGCGCGCAGGCAGGCCTCGCCGGCCAGACAGACCGCCCCGGGCATGCCCGGCCCGCCACCGATGATCAGCACCCGACCGAAATCGCCCTTGTGCGACGCGCGCGCCCGCGGCGACAGGGTTTGTGTCAGCAGGTCGGGCGCGATGCGCTCGGCAGCCGGAGGAACCGCCTCGGCAACTGCCCGCGCCTGCTCCGACGTCAGCAGCGAGGCGAAGTGCAACTGCCCGATGAGATCAGGCCCGGCGCCGATGAAGGCGCCCAGCTTCAGACCGATGAAGGAGACGGTGTGATCCGCGCGCACCGCCGCGCCCATTTCCGCGCCGGTGTCTGCATTCAGTCCGCTGGGCAGATCCAGCGACAGCACGGGCCGCGCACTGCCGGCGATGGCGGAGAGGCGGGCGCGGATGGACGCATCCAGCGGCCGATCCAGACCGGTGCCGAATATCGCATCCACCAGCACATCCGCAGCGGCCAGCCGCGCAGCCTCGAACGCTGTAACCACAACGCCCGCTGCCACGCAGTCCGCATATGCCCGCTGCGCATCGCCCTTCAGCGCCGCCGGATCGGCCAGCGCCAGCACCTGCGCCTCCAGCCCCGCCTCGCAGGCCAGGCGCGCCACCACGTAGCCATCGCCACCGTTGTTGCCACCGCCGCAGAGCACCACGATGCGCCGGGCCTGCGGCCACGCCTGCCGCAGCACCTCGAAGGCAGCACGGGCGGCGCGGCACATCAGCATGTAGCCGGGCACATCCAGCACCTCGATGACATGACGATCCAGCGCCCGCGACCCGGCGGCGGTATAGAGATTGAGCGGGAGTGGTTGCACGCGCGCCAGTATACTTTTTCGCATGACGGTATCGACTGACCCGGCGGTGGACTACGGCGAACTGGCGCTGCGCATCAAGCGCTGGGGCGCCGAACTGGGTTTTCAGCAGGTGGGCATCGCGGAAACGACGCTGCAGGCGGACGAAACCCACCTGCAGCGCTGGCTCGAACGCGGCTGGCATGGCGATATGGACTACATGCGGCGCCACGGCAGCAAACGCAGCCGGCCGCAGGAGCTGGTACCGGGAACGGTGCGGGTGATCAGCGTGCGCATGGACTACCTGCCGCCCGGCGGACGCGATGCGCAAGCCGTACTGGATGACGGCGAACTGGGCTTTGTCTCGCGCTACGCACTGGGACGCGACTATCACAAGGTGATGCGCAAACGTCTGCAGAAACTGGCAGATCACGTTGCCGCGGCCGCTGGCCCGTTCGGGCATCGCGTATTCGTCGACAGCGCACCGGTGCTGGAAAAGGCCCTGGCACGCGATGCCGGCCTGGGATGGATCGGCAAGCACACCAACCTGCTCGACCGCCACGCCGGGTCATGGTTTTTTCTGGGCGAACTGTTCACCGACCTGCCCCTGCAAACGGATGCACCGGTGACGGCACATTGCGGAAGCTGCACGGCGTGCATCGATATTTGTCCGACACAGGCGATTGTCGCGCCGTACCAGCTGGATGCGCGGCGCTGCATTTCGTATCTCACCATCGAGAACAAGGGACCCATACCGGAGGAGTTCCGGACGGCCATGGGCAATCGCATCTACGGGTGCGATGACTGCCAGATGGTTTGTCCGTGGAACCGGTACGCGACGATGTCAGTGGAGACGGACTTTGTGCCGCGTAACGGGCTGGATGCGCAGAAGCTGACGGCGTTGTTTGCCTGGACAGAGGAGGAATTCCACCAGCGGCTGGCGGGCAGCGCCATTCACCGGATCGGGCATGAACGGTGGTTGCGGAATATTGCGGTGGCGCTGGGGAATACGCCGGGGAGCCATGAGGTGGTGGCGGCGCTGGAGGAGCGAAGAGAACATCCTTCGTCGCTGGTCAGGGAGCACGTGGAGTGGGCTTTGGGGCGACATGGCCCGCGATTTCAGCGATCGTTACCGTAATCAGAGCCGACCGTAGTCAGGCCCGGCTGTAATCAGGCGCACCCGCGCCTCAGCGCTTCTCCACCACCGCCACCTGCACATTATCAATCAGCCGCGTCTTGCCCAGCATGGCCGCCACCAGGATGATCAGCTCACGACTGGAATCCCGCGGTGGCTGCAGATCATTGGCCTGTCTGACCGCAAAGTACTGCGGCTCGAACCCCGCCGCCTCCAGCGTCTTCATCCCGTTCTGCTGGATGGCGGCGTAGTCTGTATCGCCGTCCTGGATCCGCTTCTGCGCTGCCTTGAGCGCGAGGTAGAGTTTCGGCGCGGTGTTGCGTTCGCCGCGCGACAGAAAGCGGTTGCGTGAACTCAGCGCCAGGCCGTCGTGATCGCGTACCGTGGGCACGCCTTCGATTTCCACGGGCAGACAAAGGTCCATGACCAGGCGCCGTACGATGACCAGCTGCTGGTAGTCCTTCTCACCGAACACCGCCACTTCGGGGCGCACGATGTTCAGCAGTTTGGTGACCACCGTGGCCACGCCGGTGAAGTGTCCGGCACGATAGGCGCCGCAGAGGATGCCAGAGATCTCGGGCAGGTCCACCAGCGTGCTGCGCTCATGGCCCATGGGGTATATCTCGAAGGCGCCGGGGTGGAACATGGCGTCGGCGTTGACGCGGGTGAGTGCCTGGGTGTCGTGTTCAAAGGTCCGCGGGTACTTGTCGAAGTCCTCGTTGGGACCAAACTGCAGCGGGTTGACGAAGGCGCTGACGATGACCTTGTCGGCCAGTTCCTGTGCACGCGCCACCAGCTTCACATGGCCCTTGTGCAGGTTGCCCATGGTGGGCACCAGCGCCACGCTCTGGTTCTTGCGTCGCCAGCCGGCGATGCGTTCGCGCATGGTATGAATGCGGGTGATGGTTTCCATCAGCCTAGAAGCAATGTTCGGGCGCCGGGTAGCTGCGGTCCTTCACTGCTGTGACGTAACGCTTGATTCCTTCCAGCGGACCGGAGCTGCCTTCCATGAAGTTGCGGGTGAAGCGCGGCTTGCGGCCGGTGGTGATGTCCAGGATGTCGTAGACGACCAGGATCTGTCCGTCCACGCCGGGCCCTGCGCCGATGCCGATAACCGGCACTTCCAGCGCCGCGGTAATTTCCGCGCCCAGTTCGGCGGGTATGCATTCGAGCAGCACCACATCGGCGCCGGCGTCCTGTAGCGCCCTGGCGTCGGCAATCATCTGGCGGGCGGCCTTCTCATCACGCCCCTGCACCTTGAAGCCACCGATCTTGTGCACCGACTGCGGCTTGAGGCCGAGGTGCGCGCACACCGCGATATCGTGGCCGGCGAGAAACTCCACTATCTCCACCTGCCCGGCGCCGCCTTCGAGCTTGACCATGCGTGCCCCGCCCTCCTGCATGAGCCGCACGGCATTGGCCAGCGCCTGCTCCTTGGAGGCATAGCTCATGAAGGGCATGTCGGCGATAAGGAAGGGCCGGTACAGGCCGCGGGAGACCAGGCGGCTGTGATAGACGATGTCTTCCATGGTCACCGGCACGGTGGTGTCGTGACCCTGGATAACCATGCCCAGGGAATCCCCGACCAGTGCCACGTCCACACCACCCTCGTCGAGCAGCACGGCAAAACTGGCGTCATAGCAGGTAAGGCTGGCGATCTTCTCGCCACGCGCCTTCATCTGCCGCAGGGTGGCGACGTTGACCGGCTGGCGCTCGGCATCGCGCAATTGCAGGTGTGTATACATAACGCGCCGCAGAATGGCCGAGTCCGTTACAACAATCAACTGCGCCCGCCTACAGTCCTCCACCGGGATTGAAGAACTGCCGTCCGCGGCGCATCTTGCGGATCTCGCGCAGCAGCAGCTCGTAGTCAGCGTCCTTGTGCGCCGGGTCGATGGTGGCGGCGTTGACGATCAGCAGCGGTGCGGCTTCGTAGTTCAGAAAGAAGCGCGCATACGCATCGACAATGCGCTCCAGATAGCTGCGCTCAATGGCCTGCTCATAGCGGATGCCGCGACGAACGATACGCTCCATGAGAATGTCCACCGGGGCCTGCAGGTACACCACCAGGTCCGGCGTGGGCGCATCGATGGCCAGCCGTGAGTAGACCTGTTCGTACAATGCGTACTCCTCATCATCCAGGGTGATGCGCGCGAACAGACTGTCCTTGTCCAGCAGGTAGTCGGCCACGCGCACCGGGTCGAACAGGTCGTGCTGGCGGAAAGCCTGCAGCTGGCGAGCACGCTGGAACAAAAAATGCAGCTGCGTGGGAAAGGCCGCGCCCCGCGGGTCGCGGTAGAAGCGCTCGAGGAAGGGATTCTCCTCGCTTTGTTCGAGGACCAGTTCGCTGCCCAGGCTCTGCGCCAGCCGGCGCGCCAGGCTGGTCTTGCCAACGCCAATGGGGCCTTCCACGACAACGTAACGATGTTCCGGCGCCGCAGTCATGCCTTTACTTCAGTTCAGAACCTGCAAACCGTCGCAGCCCAGCCGCCGCGCCAGCGCCTGCACCGGTCCGTGACCGGGAATGCGCAGCGCGGGGGCGATTTCGGCCAGAGGATACAGGACGAAATTGCGCTCATGCAGGCCCGGATGCGGCAGCGTCAGGTCCGACCCGGTCAACTGCGTCGTGCCGCACAGGAGCAGGTCCAGATCGATGAGGCGCGGCCCCCAGCGCACTGGCGGCGGCACGCGGCCCATCTGGCGTTCCAGTTCCTGCAGGGCGTCCAGCAGGCCGCGCGGCGGCAGCTGCGTCAGCACACCGGCCGCGGCATTGATGAAATCCGGCTGGTCCTGCGGACCCATGGGCCGCGAGCGGTACAGGCGCGAATGCGCCTCGAGTCGGGTATCGGGCAGTTGCGCCAGGCGCTGCAGAGCCAGCTGAACCTGCCCGCGTGCGGCGACCGTAGCATCGGCGGGATTTCCCGCTGACCGACCGCCCTGATTACTGCCCTGATTGCTTCCGAGGGCAATGTAGGCCGGCATCCAGGTACTCATTCAGGCGCGGCGGTCCGGGGGCGGCGCCGGCGGCGCGAACGGCGTGGCGCGCCACCATCGGGCCTAGGCCCCGGGCTTTCGAGCATCTGCTCGCGCTCTTCGGCCGGCAGCGTCTGCACGCGGGTCCACCACTCGGCCAGTTCAGGGTCCAGCTCACCGGCCGCGGTCCGCAGCAGCAGCAGGTCATAGGCGGCGCGAAAGCGCGGATGGGCAAGCAGGCCCAGGGTCTTGCGGCTGGAGCGACGATGGAAGCGCGACTGCATGACAAACATGTCCCGCAGGGGCAGCACGAAGCGCCGCGGAATCGTCACCCTGCCCTGCTGCGCGCGCATCACGTCCTCGCAGGCGATGAACACCGACTGTGTTTCCGCCGCCCCGTCCGCCTGCGCGCGGATAATCCGCTCCACAATCGGACCATACAACAGCACCGCGAACAGAAAGGTCGGCGTCACCGGCTTGCCGGCGGCCACACGCGCGTCGGTTTGCTCAAAGCCCTGGCGCAGCAGACGGGCAACCACACCATCCGGCTCGGCCTTGAGGCATTCGTGCGTCAGCGGCAGCAGCGGCTCGAACAGCCCGTACTGCTGCAGCAACGTCAGCGTGCGCGCGGCAAACCCGGCCAGGAACAGCTTGAGAATCTCGTCAAACAGCCGCGCCGGTGGCACATGCGTGAGCAGGTAGGCCAGCCCTGGCAGCGGTTCCTCGGTACCCTTGTCCAGGGTGAAATCGAGTTTGGCGGCAAAGCGCACTGCACGGAGCATGCGCACCGGGTCCTCGTGGTAGCGGGTGACCGGATCGCCGATCAGGCGCAGACGCCGCGCCTGCACATCCTCGAAGCCGCCGGTGAAATCCCACACCGAGAAATCCTCGATGTTGTAGTACAGCGCGTTGGCGGTGAAATCCCGTCGCCAGACATCTTCCTCGATGGTGCCGTAGACATTGTCGCGCAGGATGCGGCCGCGCTCATCGAGCACGCGCTGGCGCTGCTCGCCGCGTGGCGCGGGGGCATCCTGCTCCAGACTGGCGCGCCACTCCTCCTCATCCCGCTCGGCGGCTTCCGGATCGTGGGCAGCGCGGAAAGTGGCCACCTCCACGATTTCGCGGCCAAAGAACACATGCGCCAGGCGAAAGCGCCGCCCGATGAGGCGGCAGTTGCGGAACAGCTCCTTCACTTCCTCGGGCTGGGCATCGGTGGCGACGTCAAAATCTTTCGGTATCAGGCCCAGCAACAGGTCGCGCACGCTCCCACCCACCAGGAAAGCCTGGTAGCCGGCATCCTTCAGCCGGTAGAGCACACGCAAGCCGTTGGGCGAGGCATTCGCGCGCGAGATCGAATGGTCGGCACGGGGAATGATCCGGGGTGCCGCACCGGCCGGAGTGCCTACAGATACTGGATTCAACTGAGATTTCCGCTTGAGCGCAGGAGGACGGCCCGTATAATACCACCGGGTCGAAGGCCTTCGACCGCCGTATGCGATCTTTCAACGCTCCCATCGTCTAGAGGCCTAGGACGGTGCCCTCTCAAGGCATAAACCCGGGTTCGAATCCCGGTGGGAGCGCCAAATGCAACAGCCGCCAGGGCGTGGCCGGCCGTCGGGAAATTCGGGTGTGGTGAATGTGAATCCCGCTGACAAACGCCTGAGCGACCTGCTCGAGAAGTGGCTGACAAGCCTGGAGCTGCACCTGAAGTATTCGGCCCTCGATGAGACGGCCTACCGCAAGGTGCAGCCCTGGCCCCCACACGAGCGCCCCTCCCGCTGGATCGTGGAACTGGCCCTGCAGAAGGTCCGCCAACTGCGCGAGCAGCATGCCGCGCGTATCGACATGGGCGATGTGAAGTTCGCCGATGCGCTGGAACAGATGGGCTTCCTGACCAATCTGGTCGGTTCGCAGCACATCCGCCGCATTATTCCGCTGGCCGAGCCGCAGAGTGAGACCGCACCCTCCGATCAGACCACCACCGCCATCACCCCCGCCGCCACCGCCCTGGAACCGGCCGACCTGCACACCGGCACCACCGGAGCCCGTCCCGCGGCGGATGACGTCACGCGCGAGATGACCCAGCCGAAGCTCTCGCGCAGCAAGTCAGCTGCGGGCAAGGACGCCAGGCAGGCAGACGTCCCTGACTCCCCTGCTCCGGGCGGCGATACCCGGGAAGGCGTGGTGGTCGAGGACGCCAAGCGCCTGCTTGGCTGGGGCCGCAAATGGCATGAGCTGCCCGAACTGATCAGCCGCATGGCCAATCGCCCCTCCCTCACCGAGGTGCGGCGCATCCTGCGCGAGTACAAATCCAGTCTGCAATGACCCGCGCATCTTGAAAATGCCCGCGATGGTGGACAGAATCACCGGCTGGAAAACTGGACGAAAAAACCAACCAAAAAAATAAGGGAAGTTAATCCAGCCCCGGGAACCGGTCCGCCACCGGTCAGTCTGAGGGGTCCACAACAATTGCGACCACATCACTAAACGGGATTCGAGCACGCATGCTAGAAATCACGAATCTGACCAAGCGCTACGGTTCCTTCACCGCGGTCGACAATGTCAGCTTCCGCGTCCAGCCCGGCGAGGTACTGGGATTTCTCGGCCCCAACGGGGCCGGCAAGTCCACCACCATGCGCATGATCGCCGGCTTTCTCTCGCCCACGGCCGGCAGCGCCCGCATCTGCGGCCATGACATCGAAGACGAACCGCTGCAGGCCAAGCGCTGCATGGGATATCTGCCCGAAGGGGCGCCGAGCTACGGCGAGATGACCGTGCGTGGATTCCTGGATTTCATCGCCGACATACGCCAGCTCACCGGCACGCACAGGAGCGAGCGACTGCAGAAGGTGATCGGGCAGCTGCAGCTGCAGGCGGTGCTGGAGCAGAGCGTGGAGACTCTGTCGAAGGGCTTCCGTCGTCGTGTCGGCGTGGCGCAGGCCATCCTGCACGATCCGCAGGTGCTGATCATGGACGAACCCACCGATGGCCTGGATCCGAACCAGAAGCACGAAGTGCGCACGCTCATCAACGCCATGGCGCCGGGCAAGATCATCGTCATCTCCACGCATATCCTTGAAGAAGTCGATGCGGTGTGTACCCGCGCCATCATCCTGGCGCGCGGGCGTATCGTGGTCGATGAAACCCCACAGGAACTCGCCGCGCGCGCGCCATCCGGTCGGCTCGACGATGTGTTCCGCACCGTGACCGCCTGACCTGTGGCCTGCTGATCGAAGCGCATCAACCGGAGAACGCCGCCTTGCACAACGTTGCCGCCATTTTCCGTCGCGAACTGAAAAGCTACTTCGCCACTCCGCTGGCCTATGTCTTCATCGTCATATTCCTGCTGCTCGCCAGCGTCCTCACCTTTTATATGGGCGGGCTGTACTCGCGGGGGCAGGCGGACCTGGAGCCGTTCTTCGGCTTCCACCCCTGGCTGTATCTGTTTCTTGTTCCCGCCGTGGCCATGCGGCTGTGGGCGGAGGAGCGCGCCAGCGGCAGCATTGAGCTATTGATGACGCTGCCCGTCACCCTGGGGCAGGCGGTGTGGGGCAAGTTCCTGGCCGCCTGGTCCTTCATCGGCATCGCGCTCAGCCTCACCTTCCCCATCTGGATCACCGTCAACTACCTCGGCGATCCGGACAACGGCGCCATTTTTGCCGCCTACCTCGGCAGTTTCCTCATGGCCGGCGGGTTCCTGGCCATCGGCACCTGCATGTCGGCGGTGACGCGCAATCCGGTTGTTGCCTTCATTCTCGCCGTGGTGCTGTGCTTCGCCTTCACCGTCAGCGGCTCCCCCATGGTGCTGGATGTATTCCAGGCGATTGCGCCGGCCATTGCCGACGCCGTCGCCTCGCTGAGTTTCCTCTCACATTTCCAGTCCATCTCCCGGGGCGTGATCGACCTGCGCGACCTGGTGTACTTCGGGCTGCTCATCGGCTTCTGGCTCACGGCCACTGGCATTGTCCTGGACATGAAGAAGGCCAACTGACATGGCACAGAAACGCAAAACCTACGGCGGCGCGGCCCTGGCGCTGTTCGCACTGATCTTCATCGGCCTCATCATGCTGTCGAACTATGCGCTGCGTGGGCTGCGCGTGGACCTGACGGAGAACAACCAGTACACCCTGGCCGAGGGAACACTGAACATCGTCAAGAACATCGACGAGCCGATCAACCTGTACTTCTACTTCTCCGGCAAGGCCGGCGAGAAAGCACCGTACCTGAAGATCTACGCCACCCGTGTACGCGAGCTGCTCGAGGAACTGGCCAGTCGCTCGCGCGGCAGGATCCGCCTGCAGGTCATCGATCCGGAGCCGTTCTCCGAGGACGAAGACCGCGCCAGCGAACTCGGCCTGTCGCCGGTGCCCATTGGCGCTGGCGGAGACACCATGTATTTCGGCCTGGCGGGCACCAACTCCACCGACGGCAAGGCCACCATCCAGGTGTTCCAGCCGGACAAGGAAGAATTTCTCGAATACGACATCGCAAAACTGATCGTGCAGCTCAGCCATCCGGACAAACCAACCCTGGGCCTGCTGAGCACCCTGCCCATGAGCGGAGGCTTCAATCAGCAGACCGGCCAGCAGACTCCCGGGTGGTTCATCCTCACGCAGCTGCGCCAGCTGTTCGAGATCGAAACCCTGAGCACGTCGGCGGAACGCATCAGCGACGATATCGACGTGCTGATGCTGGTGCATCCGAAGAACCTCAGTGATCGCACGCTGTTTGCCGTGGAGCAATTCATCATGCGTGGCGGCCATGCGCTGATCTTTGTCGATCCGCGCGCCGAGGCCGATTCGCCCAGCCCGACGGGCGGCCAGCAGGATGCCTACGCCGCCATGCTGGCGCCGCGCCATTCCAGCCTGGAGAAGCTCTTCAAGGCCTGGGGCGTGCAGTTCGACACCGGGCAGATTGTCAGCGACATGCAGTTGGCGCTCGAGGTGCAGTCACCCTCGGGCATGCCGGTGCGCCACCTCGGCTACCTCGGGCCCAGGGAAGACAATCTCAGCAACGATGATGTGGTCACCGGCGGGATCGGGCAGATCAACCTCGCCACGCCCGGCAGCTTCAGCCTCACCGACAAATCACAGCTGACACTCGAGCCGCTGATCAGCACGGGCGCAGAATCCGGCACCATCGCCGCCGAGCGCTTCATGATGCTGAGCGACCCATCATCGCTGCGCAATGATTTCAAGCCAGCCGGCGGCAGCCGTGTTCTGGCTGGCCGCCTGACCGGCACGATCACCACGGCCTTCCCGCAGGGCGCACCGGCGGCATCCACCGACGACGGGGATGACGAAGCGCCCGCACCCGCCGCCGACTCCACATCCGCGCTACAGACCTCGCAGCAATCGGTAAACGTCATTCTGGTGGCCGACACCGACCTGCTCAGCGACATGATGTGGGTGCGCCGCCAGTCCTTCTTCGGCCAGACCATGGCGCAGGCCTTCGCCTCCAACGGCGACTTCGTCATGAACGCCGTGGACAACCTGGGTGGCAGCAGTGATCTGATCAGCATTCGTGGCCGCGCCAGCTTCGTGCGCCCCTTCACGCGAGTCAACGAGATCAAGCTGCAGGCCGAGGAACGCTTCCTGGCCAAGGAACAGGAGCTGGAACAGCAACTGCGCAGCACCGAGGAGAAACTCGGCGAGCTGCAGTCCGGCCGCAGCGATGCCGCTTCCGCCTTCATCATGAGTCCCGAACAGGAAGAGGAACTACGTCGCTTCCAGGATGAGAAGCTGCGCGTCCGCAAGGAACTGCGCGAAGTACGCCACGGCATGGATCGTGAGATCGACCGGCTGGGACGGAATCTGCGCATCATCAACATCGTGCTGATGCCGTTGCTGCTGACCGGTGCCGCGCTCGGCATCGTGCTGTGGCGCCGGCGGCGGCGCCGACAGCGGGAGGCGCGCTCATGAGATCGCGCAGGAGTCTGCTGGTATTGCTGGTGATCGCGCTGCTGGCACTGGGCGGCGCCCTGCTGATCGCGCAGCTGCGCACCACCTCACCAGACGATGCCGTCGGCACAGCCGTGTTGCCGGCACTGTCCACTCATCTGAACGATGTCAGCGAGATACGTGTCCTTACCGCCGGCAACACGCCCTTTGTCACGCTCAGCCGCTCGCCGGAAGGCGATCACTGGCAGGTGGCGCAGCGCGACGGCTACCGCGCCGATTTCGGCAAGTTGCGCGAGTTCCTGCTGAAGCTCTCCGAGCTGAAAGTCGTGGAAGTGAAAACCGCCAACCCGGCCAACTACGCACAGATCGGCGTGGAGGATGTGGACGGCGCCGGGGCCACCGGCAAGCGCATCGAATTCGCCGGCCTGCCCTCACCCCTGGCCCTGATCCTCGGCAAGAACAGCAGCTTCGGCGGCCACTATGTGCGCGTCGCCGGTGCCGCACAAAGCTATCTGGCCAAGCCGCAGATCACGGTCTACAGCGATCCGCAGATCTGGCTTGATCGCAGCCTGATGGATACCCCTGTCGAGCGCGTACAGGAAGTGCGGCTGGTCCTGGCGCACGGTCCGGCTGCGGAACGCAGCTACACCGTCACCCGCAAGGTGCGCGAACAAACCGATTTCACCGTCGAGGGTCTGCCACGTGGGCGCAAGCTCACCTACTCCGGCGTGGCCAATGCCAATGCCGGCACGCTGGCCGGCCTGTCCTTCGAAGATGTGCGCCGTGCCGCACCGGAACAGGAGACGGCCTGGAAAGGCGCTGCACGCGCGGAATATCGTCTGTTCGACGGCACGGTGATCACGCTTGGCGGCCGCACGGAAAAGGCTGGTGATGCTGCTGAGGAGTTCGCTCCCGACAGGCACTACGTGCGCATCGAGGTGAGCTTCGATGAGGCACAGTACACGCGTTTCCATGTTGAGCTCCCCGCCGCCACGACCGACGACGCCGCTGACGGCAAGCCCGATGAACCGCAGGTGACGGCAGAAGAGCCGGGGAAGCCGGCCTTCGGCGCCGATCCGGCGCAAGTGCGCGCCGAGGTACAGGCATTGCAGGAGAAGCTGCGGGGCTGGGTGTTCGAACTGCCGGCCCACAAATACGAGGCCATCTTCCGCCCGCTGGACCAGCTGCTGGAAAAGGACTGACAATGCGCCCGGCCTTCAGCACACTGGCCAGGCATGCAAAAGTACCTGCTCTCCCCTCACGTCCACCTGTGCTTCACCGACGATCACGCGGTGCTGCTCGATCTGCGCCGCGACCGCTACATCGGCCTCGGCCCGCAGCAGACTGTCGCCCTGGCGCACCGCATCGAGGGCTGGCCTGACACCCGGGCTTGCGCCCCGCCAGCCGCACGGACAAACAACGACGAGGCGCTCAGACGCCTGCTGTCGAATGGCATGCTCACCACCGATGCGGCCATCGGCAAACCGGCGCAGCCGCCAACCCTGCCGCGCAGCGAATCCACCGTGACTGAAGATGAGCTGGAGGCACGACCCAGCCCCACCGCGCGGCAGATCCTGCGCTATCTGCGAGCCGCATTGACCGCGCGCCTGGCGCTGAAGTGGCGCCCCATTGCAACCGTAGTGGCTCGGGCACAGGGCCGCAAACAAAGGCGGGCGCACCTGCGGTCGACAGATCCGGAACAGCTGCGCCAACTCACCGCGGCCTTCCTGTATCTTCGCCCGCTGCTCTTCGGCGCCCGTGATGAGTGTCTGTACGATTCCCTGGCACTGGTGGAGTTCATGGCGCTGCACGAGGTGTATCCGGACTGGGTGTTCGGCGTGCAGACCCGACCCTTCCTGGCGCACAGCTGGGTGCAGGATGGCGCGGCGGTGTGCAACGACACGCCGGAGTACGTTCGTCGCTTCACACCCATCCTGGTCGTGTAGGCAATCCGTGTTCCGTTATCTCGCATTGATATGGGACCCGGCGCAGCAGCAGCCACAGGCTACGACCGCAGAGCTGACGGACCGCATGACCACCGCATCCTGGCAGCGCGCCGTTTCGCACCCGGGGCTGGCAGTCTTTCACAGCGGTTCGCGGCAGGGCAGCAGCGCGCCACACCTGCTGCACGCCGGCGCGGGGGCGGTGCTCGGCCGGCTGTTTGCCGGCGGCGCGGCGGCGCCGACACAGATCAGCGCGTGGGAAACAGACGCCATCGTGCGCAGCGGTGGTCAGCGCCTGGTCGATGGTTACTGGGGACGGTATGTCGCCTTCATCCGCGATGCGACCCGACAAACGACACGGGTACTGCGTGACCCCTCCGCGGGAATGCCCTGCCTGCACGCGCGCTTCGGGGGCGTGCAGGTCTTCTTCTCCAATATGGAGGATGCCCTGGCCCTCGGACTCGGCCCCTTCCCCGTCGACATGTCCTATCTCGCCGCACACCTGTGCCAGCAGATTCTCGAGGTCCACTCCTCGGCACTGCAGGGCGTCGCGCGGGTGCTGCCGGGCGAGTGCGTCGAAATCGGGCGCGGAGGTATCGCCAGGCATCTGCTGTGGAATCCACTGCATGTTGCCGCCGGGAGGCCCCTGGAAGACCCCGCTGCCGCCGCCGTCACGCTGGGACACACCGTCCGTGAATGCGTTCATGCCTGGGCCAGCGGCCATGACAGCATCGTGCATACCCTCTCCGGTGGTCTCGACTCCTCCATTGTGCTCGCCTGCCTCCGCGATGCTCCCGCGCGACCGCGACTCGCCTGCGTCAACTACCACTCCCCCGGCGCCAACTCCGATGAGCGCGGCTTTGCCCGCCAGGTTGCGGAGCAGGCCGGCTGCGAACTGACCGAGCGCGAGCGCGACCCCTCCATCCGGCTCGAGCAACTGCTGCAGGCACCGCGCTCGGCCTATCCGGTCAACAATCGCTACTACCTGGAGAACAGCGCCTGGGAGGCGGGATTCGCGGCCCGGCGGCAGGCCACCGCCCTGTTCTGCGGCGAAGGCGGCGATCAGATTTTCTACCAGGCCCGGGTGCGCTTCGCCGCCGGTGACTACCTCCTGCGCCGTGGCAGATTGCGAGGCCTCGGACCGGGGCTGTTCCGCGTGGCCCTCGATGTCGCACGGCTCGATCGACTGTCCGTCTGGACCGTACTGGCAGATGCATTGGCGCAGGGCTGGCTGGGCCGGCGCTGGCAGGTGCAGTCTGATATCGGGCGCTATCGCAAACTGGTTCCGGACACGGTGCTGGCGCAGGTCAAATCCGACACGCGCTTCCACCATCCGGCATTTCAGCACCCGGCGCGCAGTATCGGCAGCGGCAAGCGCTGGCATGCCTACCAGCTGCTGTTCCCGGCCATGGACTACTACGATCCGCTCGGGATGATCAACGACGCGGAACGCATCACACCCCTGGCATCGCAGCCGGTGCTGGAGCTGTGTCTGCGCACCCCGATCGATGTCCTGACCACCGGCGGCTGGGACCGTGCCGTGGCGCGGCGCGCCTTTCGCCCGCATCTGCCCCGGCAGGTGGCCCTGCGCCGCACCAAGGGCGGACTGGACGCGTATTTCAAGAACGTGGTGCTGGCCAACATGGACTTCGTGCGCCCCTTCCTGCTGGAAGGCCGTCTGGCAGCGCAGGGACTGCTCGATCGCGCCCGGCTCGAGGCTGTGCTGTCAGGCGAACCGAACCGCATCGGCGCAGATACCACCGAACTGTTCGACTGCGTGAACCTCGAGGCCTGGCTGCATCGCTGGGAACGGCCGGCTGCTGGCCCGGCGATCCACCAGCCCATCGACGACATGGGCAGCGCAACATGATCGCCTATCCTCAACACCTTGCCCGCAGCACAAGGTGAAATTCAACTCGCCACCGGCGCGCGCGACATGGCAAACTCCATCCCGAGGTGGATCCTGGGATTGGACCAATTTGGGAGCCCGCAAGGGTTGAAGACGCATGGAGACTAAGGATATGCGATACCGGGAAGCCGGACCCGGCGCACTACTGCTGTGCATCGCCACCATCGCAGCCACATTAATGCCCCGTGTCGACGCGCGCGCAGCCGAACCGCTGCCCGTGTTCGACATCCCGGCCGGCGAGGCACAATGCACTCTGCTGCAGTTCTACCTGCAATCGCGGGTGCAGCTGCTGTACCTGTCCGACGCCGTCAGCGGCGTACGCACGCGGGCAATCCATGGCGCCTACTCGCCCGCCGCTGCACTGAGCAGGATGCTGGCTGGCACCGGCCTGAGCTTTGAATTCGAGTCCGACAGCACGGCGGTCATTCGCGTTTCCGCGCAATCCCTTTCCGACTCCGCCAGCTATCAGGGCGGGGGCACGGAACGGGCAAGCAGCTTTGGCAAGAAAACAGAGCCGGGGGATCCCGTACGCCCCGCACTCAGGCCCGTGGACGAATTACTGGTCACCGGCAGCTATATTCGTGGCGTACTGGATGTAGCCTCGCCTCTGCAGGTGGTCGACCGCAAGCAAATGAAGGGCACTGCCTACGCTACGGTGCAGGACGCACTGCGCAATATGCCAGTCAATGCCGGCGCAGCGCAGGGCGAAGTTTTCGGCGGCGCCGGCAATCATGCGCGGGGCTCGGCGGCAAACCTCAGGGGACTGGGCGCCGGCGCCACGCTGGTACTGATCAACGGCCGCCGCCAGCCGCAGGCCGGCCTGCAGGCCGATTTTGTCGATGTGTCAAACATTCCCTGGAGCGCGGTGGAGCGCATCGAGGTGCTGCCGGACGGCACCTCGGCCCTGTACGGCTCGGACGCCATCGCCGGTGTGGTGAATATCATCATGCGCGACACCCTGGAGGGCATGGAAACCCAGCTGCGGCACGGCGCCGCGGCGGACGGGGCAGTGGAAACGCTGGCCGCGCAGCTGTTCGGCCATGACTGGGGCAGCGGCAAGTGGCTGTTCGCCTATCAGTACTCAAACAGAACAAGGTTGGCCGCAGCCGACCGCGCCTACACGGCCGACACCGACAAGCGCGCCTTGGGCGGCAGCGACTACAGCAGCTTCAGGAGCAATCCCGGCAACATTCTGGATTTTGCGACCCTGGCACCGGTACTGGCCATTCCGCGCGGTCAGGATGGCACAAGCCTTGGCTCACAGGACCTGCTCCCTGACACAATAAACACCGGCAACGCGTTCGCCACCCGCCAGCTCCTGCCCGACAAGGAGATACACAGCGCGTTCCTGACAGCATCACAGCAAGTCGGCACCGGCCTTGACCTGTTCGGCGAGGCGCGCTACAGCCGCCGTCGGGTAAATTGGCAGGGCTCGGCAGAGGAGCGGTTGTTGCTGGTTCCGCCCAGCAATGCGTTCTTTGTCGACGGCATCGACCGGACCCGACCGCTGCTTGTCGCCTACAGCTTCCTCGACGATCTCGGACCTCTGCGCAATGCCAGTACTGCAGAGAATTTCGGTGCGGCCGCCGGACTTCGGGCGGATATTGCCAGTTGGCAAACAACTCTGTCGGGCGCCTATGTGAGAGAAGCGTTGCGCTATACGGGGAGCAATTTCGTCGACACGCTCGCGCTGAGCGCAGCGCTGAGCGACCCCAGCCCTGCAACGGCATTCAATCCCTTCGGCGAAGGATCACACACCAACCCGGCCACTCTGGAAAGCATCCGCGGCGCCCAGCGCAATCGGGCAGCATCGCAAATACTATCCGCCAATCTGGTGGCCGATGGCCCGCTGCTGGACCTCCCAGCCGGCATATTGAAGCTGGCGGTAGGAGCCGAACATCGTCGCGAGCGATTCAACCGCACACTGGGCGGACCGGCGCAGAATTACCTGCGTCGAATCTCTGCGGCCTTTGCCGAGTTGTCCGTACCACTGATCGGCAATCCCGACGACTCGCGGGATACACCGCAGCTGGAGCTGTCAGTTGCCAGTCGCTATGAGCGATACAGCGATTTCGGCAGCACCTTCAATCCGAAGATCGGGATGCTGTGGATACCGCACGAGTCGATCAAGCTGCGCAGCAGCTGGGGCACTTCCTTCAAGGCGCCAAAACTCATCGAGCTGTACGACAGCTCGCAGAATGCAGCCGCATTCACCCTGCTCGCCGATCCACTCTCCCCCGGGGGGCAATCCATCGTGCTGGTTCTCCAGGGCAACAACCGGGATCTGAACGAGGAAAGAGCCACGACCTGGACGGCAGGCATCGACTTCACCCCGAGGGTACTGAGCGGACTGACTGTGTCGCTCACCGCCTATTCCATCACTTATGAGGACCAGGTCATCCTGCCTGCCTACCTGTCGCCGCTCGAGATTCTGCTGCAGGAGGAGCGCTGGAGCGCCGCAATCGAACGCAATCCCACTCGGGCCCAGGTCGATCCCATCTGCGACGCACCATTGTTTTTTGGTTCGCGCGAGCAATGCCGGACAACACTGCCGACCGCGCTCATCGACTATCGCCTGAAGAACCTTGCCGCAACCACGACTCGCGGCCTGGATGTGCGGCTTGAACATGCGTTGCCGACGTCCATGGGTATTTTCAACGTCAATCTGAACGGCGGCTACATCTTCAGCTTCGAACAGGCCTTCACTCAGACCTCTCCCGCTGCCGAGTTGGCCGGCCTGACCAACAACCCCTCGAAGTTCCGCCTGCATGGCACGGTGGAATGGAGTGAACGCGGATGGAAGCAGCCGGGGCTGGGCGTCAGCCTTACTCTGGATCACGCAGCGGGCAGCCGCAACCCAGGCAGCAACTCACGCCCCACGGTGAGCAGCTGGACGACGACCGATCTGCAGCTGCGTTATCGCACGAGACACCAGGAAGCATGGCATGACAATCTGGAGCTGTCCCTGAATGCCGTCAACGTCTTCGACGAAGACCCCCCGTTTGTCGATCAGCAATGGGGCTATGACTACCTCAATGCCGAACCATTTGGCCGGGTCATCAGCCTGTACGTGCAAAAGAGCTGGTAACGGGGGCGCGCAGCGCCAACGCACTGCGCGCCTCCACTTCAATCAGCAAATACACATCCCGGCACCGCCGTCGGGCCCGCCGATAAAGCCACCCTTGGTCTCTTCGGAAACCTTTCCCAGATCCACGAACTCAGCGTCCACGCTGTTCTCTTCCGTCTCAGTCAAGTTGATGGTTACCGATTCCATAATCAATTCCCCTGTGTGAGATGTAGTAGATCAACCTCAGCCCCGAACTGCGCCCGGCGACTGTCGGCAGCCGATACCTTACTCCACCCCACGCGTATCGTCCCCCTGCACCAGCGCACCGGGCTTACCCGACAAATCTTTCTCAAGGGGGGGTTGCCCCAGGGCGGGTCTTAGGGTGCAGGAGCTGAAAATTATTCATGGGTAGCATCACTTACGTCATGCCGGGGCGCGGCAGAGCGCCTGACTGGATCAGCCGGTTGCACCAGGACCATGGCGCCGCGCTGCAGAAGTTTCTCGCGCGCATGACCGGCAGCCCGCAGGCGGCCGAGGAGATCGCCCAGGAGGCGTACCTGAAGCTGCACCGGCTTTGCCGGCCCGAGGAAGTGACCTGCCCGCGGGCGCTGCTGTTCGACGCCGCCGCGAAATTGGCGATGACTTATCTGCGGCGCAAGCGCACCGAGGCGAGTGTGACTTTGACCGGCGAGGCCTCCGCTGCCGCCGAGCAGGTGGCGGATGACCTGGCACGGCCCGAGCGGCGCGCCGCCGCCGAAGAGGCGCTGCGCGCCCTGTCGCGGATAGTCGATGAGCTGCCCGCAAACCTGCAGGCGCCATTCGTGATGCGCTACGTGCGGCAGATGTCGCGGCAGGACATTGCCGCCGCGCTGGGTATCAGCGTCAACGCGCTCGAACAACGCCTCACGCGCGCACTGGCGCAGTGCCGGGCACGACTTTCGACAATGGGGCTGGCCTGGCCAGCACTCGACTGAGATTTCCGGTGGAGGTTTTTGCATGTCCATGAACGAAGATTCGGTTGCAGCCATCGGTATGCAGGCCGCTCGCTGGATCGCGCAGCTGGATGCAGGCGAACTCGACGCTACAGCTCTGGAGGAGTTCCATCGCTGGCTGGAAGCCGATGAGCGGCATGCCCATGAATTCCGCGCGCACCTGGCTGTGGCGGCACTGGCCGGCGAACTGCCGCGACAGCTGCCGCTTGCCGGGCAGGCGCCGGCGGCGCAGGCCTCTGCCCGCTCGCGCGGCAGCCGGATAGCTGGTCTTGCGGTTGCCGCCTCATTGCTCACCGCGGCGGGCGTCTGGTGGATGCTGCAACCGGTTGCGCCGGTGGCCGGTACCTACGCGACCGCAACCGGCGAAGCACGGACTGTCACCTTCACAGACGGCAGCGTGGCTTATCTCAACACGCGCACCCGTCTGCGCTGGACCGGCAGCGACACCGACCGTCTCGTGGAACTGCAGGAAGGTGAGGCACTGTTCGATGTGGCGCATGATCCGCTGCGCCCCTTCCGCGTCTTCGTCAACAACAACGAGGTGCGCGTACTTGGCACCCGTTTCAACATCTATCGCCGCAAGGACGGCGAGGTGCGGGTAACGGTCATCGACGGCAGCGTCGAGGTCATGGAGAAAGCCCAGCAGGACGGACATCCGGCCTGGAGCCGCCAGCTCACCGCCAACCAGCAGGTGGCCTTCAGCAACATTGGCCTCACGCGCGACGTACACGATGTCAATGCACTCAACGTAGCCAAGTGGCGCGAGGGCGTGCTCGAACTGACTGGCGAGCCGCTCTCGGAAGTGCTCGATGAGCTGACTCGCTATACCGATCGACGGATTCTCATCAAGGATCCACGCCTTGCGCAACTGAGGCTCGGGGGAGCCCTCAGTACGCGGGATGTACGGGCAGCCCTTGTCCGTATCGAGAAGCTCGCCCCGATCGCCGTGACAGAGCACGGCGAGACATTCACTTTGGACTATCGACCCGACGAAGGGTCCGCAGCACGCGAGGAGTAAATCAATGCTTATCTTGACGCGACGTTTGAATGAGACGGTGATGATCGGCGATGAAGTGACGGTCACCGTACTGGGGGTCAAGGGTGGTCAGGTGCGTCTGGGCATCAATGCGCCCAAGGACGTGGCCGTACACCGCGAGGAAGTATATGAGCGCATCAAGGCTGAACAGCAGGGCCTGGCCCACGCCACACCTGGCGACCAGGTTTCCGCGACGGGATAACTTCCGGACTGCACAGGAATGGAAATGATGCTGCGAAGATAATTACACAAACTGCAGCGGCGGCAAGCCGCTGCGGGCAGCAGCGCGGGGAACAAGACGGCGCAACCGGCTTCGGGGCGAAGCGGGCTGCGCCGTTCTTTCTGGCCGCGCGAGCACACTATCCCGACTTTCCACTGCTGTCACCGGCGCCCCGCAACGCCGGCAACAACTTGTCGCCGACATGACGCGCACTTCGCCTCCGCGTAAAGTGAACCCTCACTGGCACACGCAGTCAACAAAGCCATGTCGCAGCCACATTCACCTGAATCCGCCGATGCCGTGGCGATCTTCGGCATCACCGGCGATCTGGCATACAGGAAAATCATTCCAGCGTTGCAGAATCTGCTCAGGCGTGAACGCCTGCGCGGACCGATCGTCGGCATAGCGCGCGAGGACTGGAGTCCCGAGCACCTGCGCGAACGCCTCGCCGCCAGCCTGCGCGAGCACGGGGGCGGAATCGACGCGGCGGCATTTGCGGCACTTGGCGAACAACTGCAATATGTAAGCGGCGATTATCGCGACGCAGACACCTTCCGTGTCCTGCGCGCCGCGCTGGGCACGGCGCGCACACCGCTGCACTACCTGGCCATCCCGCCCAGTCTGTTCGGTGAAGTCGTCAATCACCTCGGAGCTTCGGGCTGCGCGCGCGGTGCGCGCGTGGTGGTGGAAAAGCCGCTGGGGCGCGATCTGGCCTCGGCGCGTGCGCTGAATCTCAGCCTGCAGCAGGTGTTCGACGAGGCGCAGATTTTCCGCATCGATCACTTTCTCGGCAAGGAGCCGGTGCAGAACATACTGTATCTGCGCTTCGCCAACCGCTTTCTGGAACCGCTGTGGAACCGCGAACACATCGCCAGCCTGCAGTTGACCATGGCCGAGCACTTCGGCATCGAGGGGCGCGGCCGTTTGTACGAGGAACTCGGCGCCATCCGCGACGTGGTGCAAAACCACCTGCTGCAGGTGGTGAGCCTGCTGACCATGGACGCGCCCGCGCGTTACGACAGCGATGCGTTGCGCGATGAAAAAGGCCGGCTGCTAAAAACAATATGCCCGCTCACCCCGAACGACACGGTGCGCGGCCAGTACGCGAGCTATCGCCAGGAGCCCCACGTCGCCGGGGATTCACGGGTGGAGACCTACGCCGCCCTGAAACTGGCCATCAACGCCCCGCGCTGGCAGGGCGTGCCCATCCTGATCCGCACCGGCAAACGCCTCGCCACCACCGCCACCGAGGTAATCGCGCGTCTGCGCAAACCGACGCGGACTTTGTTCGATGCCGGCAACCAGCTACCCAACCACCTGCGGTTTCGCCTGGGTCCGGATAGTGTCTCCATCGGCCTGCAGGTGCTGAGCAAACAACCGGGTGAGGACATGCTGGGTCGCGAAACCGAGCTGCTGATGTGCGACGAGGACAGTGACCGGATAGGCGCTTACGAGCGCCTGATCGGCGATGCGCTGCGGGGCGATTCAACGCTGTTTGCCCGGCAGGATTCCATCGAAGCTGCATGGGCTATCGTCGATGGCGTGTTACAGAACCCGACCGCGCCGCTGCCGTATGCCGACGGGAGTTGGGGCCCAGGTGGTGCCGATACGCTGGCAGACGGGACGGGCGGCTGGCACAACCCGAGCGATGACAGTTAGAACGCGCCGCTCTTGCACACACCACGGCCCCGCGGCACAGACATTGGCGGACGACCCATCCCTCTCATCCACTAAAACAGGACTCATACGGCGATGACGCAACCACCCGTCGCAGACTATGCCCTGATCGGAAACCTGCGAACTGCCGCCCTGGTCAGCCGCGCCGGCAGCATCGACTGGCTGTGCTGGCCACGCTTCGACTCCGGCGCCTGTTTCGCAGCCCTGCTGGGCACAAAAGACAACGGTCGCTGGAGCATCGCGCCCCCGCCCGGCAGCTACACGGTCACGCGTCGCTACCGTTCCGACACCCTGGTACTGGAGACGGAGTTCACCACTGCCACCGGCCGCGCCCGCCTCATCGACTTCATGCCCATGCAATCTGAACATAACGCCATCGTGCGCATTGTCGAAGGCGTGGAAGGCACCGTCACACTGTGCAGCGAGCTGAGCATCCGCTTCGACTACGGCGCGGTCGTACCCTGGGTGCAGCACTATGACGGCGGCATCACCGCCACTGCCGGCCCCGATGCGGTGCGCTTCGTGACACCGACCGCCAGTCACGGCAGAGATTTCCACACCGTGGTGGAGCTGGAGGTCACCGCCGGGCGCCGCCTGCCGTTCTCCTTGAGCTACTTTCATTCCTTTGCCAGTCCGCCCGCGCCACCCGAGGCTGCCGCCGCCTGCGAAGAAACCACACAGTGGTGGCGGGACTGGTGTGCGAAGTCCACCTATAGCGGCGACTGGCAGCATTCCGTGCGCCGCTCGCTGCTTACACTCAAGGCCCTGAGCTTCACCCCCACGGGCGGCATCATCGCCGCGCCCACCACTTCTCTGCCCGAATGCCCCGGAGGCGCGCGCAACTGGGACTACCGGTACTGCTGGCTGCGCGACGCCACGTTCACGTTGTATGCGCTGCTGATCTGCGGCTATCACGAAGAGGCGCGCGCCTGGCGCCAATGGCTGCTGCACGCCGCCGCCGGCAAACCCGAGGACCTGCAAATCCTCTACGGCCTCGCCGGCGAGCGGCGCCTGCCGGAGCTGGAACTGCCCTGGCTGCCCGGCTACCGCGATTCGCGACCGGTGCGCATCGGCAATGCCGCCGGCACGCAGTTTCAGCTGGACGTGTACGGCGAAGTCATGGACGCCCTGCACCTGGCGCGGCGAGGCGGACTGACCGGCGCCGGGGACGCCTGGCAGTTCCAGAAGGCCGTACTGGGGTTTCTCGAGTCCAACTGGGGCAAACCGGACAACGGCATCTGGGAAATGCGCGGCCCGCCGCAGCACTTCACCTATTCAAAGGTCATGGCCTGGGTGGCCTTCGATCGCGCGGTACGTGCGGTGGAGCATTTCAAGCTCGATGGGCCTGTCGGGGATTGGCGGCGCCTGCGCGCCAGGATTCACGCCGACATCTGCAGGCACGGCATTGATCCACGCCGCGACTGCTTTGTACAGGCCTACGGCAGCACCGAACTGGATGCCAGTTTGCTGCTGCTGCCGCTGGTCGGCTTTCTGCCCGCCGACGATGCACGCATGCAGCGCACCGTGGCCGCTATCGAGCAGCATCTGCTGCACGATGGACTGGTGCGGCGCTACGATTCACACAGCACCGACGACGGTCTAGCCGGCGGCGAAGGCGTGTTTCTGCCCTGCTCCTTCTGGCTGGCCGACAACTATGCCCTCATGGGCCGACTGCCGGAGGCGCGCGCCCTGTTCGAGCGCCTGCTGCGCTGCTGTAACGATGTCGGCCTGCTTGCGGAGGAGTACGACCCGGCGACCCGTGAACTGCTCGGCAACTTTCCGCAGGCCCTGACGCATGTGGCGCTGGTGAACACCGCTCGCAATCTGTCGCGCGCCGGCGGGCCAGCGGAAACCCGGGCCAGGGAATCGGCAGAACCGGCGCCGCGGGAACACTGAGATGGAATGGATCGCCAGCAAAAACACAGCAACCGCCGAAAGCGCCGCGGCGCAGTTCATTGCGGCACGTCTGGCTGCGGCCATCGCCGGGCGTGGTCAGGCCACGCTGGCCATCAGCGGTGGGCGCACGCCCTGGGGACTGCTCACTCGCCTGGCAGGACATGCGCTGGACTGGAAGGCCGTGCGGCTCTTTCAGGTGGATGAGCGCATCGTCGCGGCGGATGACGCGGCCCGCAACTGGAAACACTTTCTGCGGACAGCGCTGGCGACGCGTATTCCCTCGACAAACCACCACCCGATGCCGGTGGAAATTGCAGACGCCAAACAGGCTGCCAGCCAGTACGCGCAGCTTCTCATCCGGCATTGCGGACGGCCTCCGGCGCTGGATGTCGTGCATCTAGGCATCGGCGCAGACGGTCATACCGCTTCATTGTTCGCCGGCGACGCCCTACTTCAGGAAAGGCAACGCCTGGTGGGCGTGAGCGCAATCTATGACGGCCACGCCCGTTTGTCCATGACTTTGCCAGTGCTGAACCATGCGGGCTGCATCGTGTGGTACGTCACGGGCACGGAACGCAAACACTCGGTATCGCGCCTTTTCGCCGCAGACCCCGACATTCCCGCCAGCCAGGTGAAGCGCACGCACGCTGTTTGTTTTACCGATCTGGAGGCTGCGCCGGCGACGTAGCGTGGCCGCCGAACGATTTTCGCAGCAAGGCCAGCAGCCGCGAGCCGAATTCATCGCTGCCCTGTGAGGCAAAGCGGCTCATCAACGCGGTGGTGATCACCGGCGCCGGGATGCCGAGGTCGATGGCCTCCTGCGCGGTCCAGCGGCCTTCGCCGGAATCGGCGACCTGCGGCGCGACTTTTTTCATCCCAGCCTCGTCGGCCAGCACACCGGCAGTGAGGTCCAGCAGCCAGGAGCGGATCACCGTGCCGTGACGCCAGGCTTCTGCGATGTCGGCCAGCGGCAGCTGCAGATCCTCCCGCGCCGCGAGCAATGCGAACCCTTCAGCGTAGGCCTGCATCAGGCCGTACTCGATGCCATTGTGAATCATCTTGACGAAGTGTCCGGCACCGGACGGTCCACAGTACACCCAGCCTTTGTCCGGCACGGGCGCCAGCACCTTGAGCAGCGGCAACAGGGCATCGACATGGCGGCGCTCGCCGCCCAGCATCAATCCGTAACCATTCTCCCGTCCCCACACGCCGCCGGACACGCCGGCATCGACAAAGCCTATGCCGCGCTCCGCCAGCAATTGACCGCGCCGCTGCGAATCGCGGTAGTGGGCATTGCCGCCATCGATGACGATATCGCCGTGCGCGAGTCTTGCCGCCAGCGCCTGCATGGTCTGCTCGGTGGCTTCGCCCGCCGGCACCATTGACCACACGATGCGCGCAGGCGGCAGCGCGGCGATCATCCGCTCCAGATCCGGCGCAACGTCTATGGACGGTTCATCGGCAAAGCCCGCCGCGGCCCCGGCATCGTGGCTGTACCCGCAAACGCGAATTCCCGCGTGCGCCAGGCGGCGCGCCATGTTGCCGCCCATGCGGCCAAGACCAATCATGCCGATATGCATTTGCGCCTCCTCAACCGGACGTTCAGGGTTCCGCTCACCATCCCGCATTGCTGCACAGGCGATTCCGTAAACCGCGGCAGCACCAAGTCGCGGTGGAGAGTGTACCGGCACGGACAGCGTCGGAGCGAGGGGATCGCATCTTGCGTCACTTCGTCCCTGCCACCAGCGTCCCCGTCAGCAGCGCGAGCAGCGCCGTAGGCATCCACGCCAGCGCCACCGGATTCAGATCGAACACGATGGCCCCGCTTTCCACCGTCCGCTGCAACAGGAAGAACCCCACCCCCAGCAGCACGCCGATCAACAGGCGTGATCCCGATCCGGAGGAACGCAGCGGCCCGAACACAAACGGCACCGCCAGCAGCGCCACCACCACGATGGCGCAGGTACGCGCCAGGCGTGACCAGAAAGCAAACTTGTAGCTGTCAGTCTCCAGACCATTGGCCTGCAGATGCCGGATGAGTCGCCACAGTTCCACCGAAGGCAGCTGGCGCGGGCGGGCGTTTGCCAGATCGAGAAAGCCCGGGTCCACACCGGTGGTGAGCGTTTCCTGCGGCGAACTGCCCGCCTCCACCCGCTCGTCACCGAAGTCAGTGCTCACATATCGCTCAAGCTGCCAGTCTTGCCCCCCGGGCGTCACCGTCGCCCGATCCGCCCCCGCCACGCTGGCCAGCTGCTGCGGATTGCTGAAACGATAGACATACACCCCGCCGAACAGATTGTCGCCCGAGCGTTCCTCCACGTTGATCATCCGTTCACCGTCCTTCACCCATACCCCGCCGCCGGCGAAGTTGATGTCCCCGGAGGTGCTGAAAATCTTTTGCTGGCGAGCGAACTTCTGCAGCGGTGGTGCGATGTATTCGCCCACCAGCGCCGTCAGCACCGCCAGCCGCAAACCGGCCAGCGCCACGGCGCCGCCAACCCGGGAGACAGACACGCCCGAAGCACGTACCACCACCAGCTCACTGCCTCGCGCCAGACCGCCCAGTCCGAGCAGTGCGCCGAGCAGCACCGCAATGGGCATGAGTTCGAAGGCCTGCTGCGGCATGTTGAGCAGCGTGTACTGCAGGGCATCGACGGCACTGTAGGTGCCCTTGCCGATGTCCTCCTGCTGCTCGATGAACATGAACAGACCCAGCAGTGTCACCAGAACACCCATCACCATGGCGCTGTAGCTCACCACCGTGGCGATGAAATAACGACTGAGAATGCTCACTTGCGCGCCACCATCACCAACGCCACCGAGGCCAGCAGCGCATGCACCCACCACAGCCCCAGCACTGGTGGCACCACGCCCTTGGCGACCCACGCCGTGGCGGCAGTCAGGAGATTCGAGTAGATGAAGTACACCACGATGGCGTAGCCGATGCGGGCGTAGCGGCCCTGCCGCGGACGCAGTCGCGCCAGCGGCACGGCCATGAAGCTCAGCACCAGCGCCATCAACGGCTGCGACAGCCGCCATTGCAGCTCAGCCATGTCGGCTAGTGCCTGCGACCTGAACAGCTGGGAGGTAGGCCTGACATCCAGCCGGCTGGTATCGAAGCTCGCCGCGGTCAGGCGCACCGGAATGGCCTGCTCGCGAAACTCCGTCACCCGAAATGCCGCGCTGCCCGGCACGCCCTCATACAACCGACCATCCTCCAGCACGAAGGTATGCAGCCGCCCTTCCTCGCTGACGTGATGACGCGCCCGCGCCGCCGTGGTGATCTCCAGCTGGTCGCCACGCATGCGTTTGACGAAGACTTCACGCAGCGTACCATCCTCATCGACGCTGGCAGCATAGAACACCGCGCCATCCCCACCCAGACTGCGGAAGCGCCCGGCCTCGAGATTGACAAAACGCGCATCGCGCGAAGCCACCGCCCGCAGCTCCTGTACCCGCTCGGCCGCGCGCGGCGAAACATCCAGCGTCAGCCAGGTCAGGAGCCCGGTGAGCACTACCGCCAGTAGCATCACCGGCCCATACAGACGCTTCAGCCCCACGCCGCAGGCGTGGATGGCCGCCATTTCGCTCTCGTGATACAGGCGCCCGAAGGCCAGCACGATACCCAGCAGCAAGCCCACGGGCACGAGGATGGGCAAGGTTTCCAGCGAGCTGACACCAATGAGCGTGAGGACGATCTCGCGTGGAAAACGGCTGTTGGCAGCCCGCTCCAGCACCTCGGCCAGCTGGTAGGTCACCAGGATGACCAGCAGCACGCCGGTCACCATGGCCCAGTTCAGCAGCACTTCGCGGAAAACATAGCGATCGAGCGTGCGGAACATGTGGTTTGGCGTTATTAAGAGCGGTATTGGATGGGCTACACTACGGCGCGCCGCGCCTCGCGCGGTCCTGAACAATACACCACGCGCACAGAGGACTGAATCATGGAATTCAACACCGCCACCGGCTCGGCAGCCCAGGCACACAGTGACTGCACCATCGTCGGCATCCATGAACCTCGTGAACTGACTGCCGCGGCCGCCGAAATCGACAAGCACAGCGGCGGACGGCTCCTCGCCTGGCTCAAGCGTGGCGACTTCACCGCCAAATCGGGCGAAACCCGCCTGCTGGATGCTCTGCCCGGCGATTCCAGTACCCGCATCCTGGTGGTAGGCCTGGGCCCGCGCAAGAAATACGACGCCAAGGCCTACCGCCGCGCCTTCGCTGCGGCCATTCGCGCGCTCAGCCAGACCGGCGCCCGCAATTGCATGTCCTGGCTCGCACACCCCTCGGTCACCGGGCTGGATTCCTACTACACCGGCCGCTTCACGGCCGAAACCACCCTGCATACCCTCTACCGCGTCCCCGACCTGAAAACCGGGAAAAAGCAGCCCCTGCCATCACTCAAGCGCATCTCGCTGGGCGTGGAGAAGAAGGACCGCAAGGAAGTCGACCGCGGCCTGGCCGACGGCGCGGGCATCGCCGAAGGCGTGCGCACGGCCCGTGATCTGGGCAATCTGCCCGCCAACGTGTGCACCCCGCGCTACCTGGCGCAGGTGGCCCGAGGACTGGCTGGCAAGCACAAGGCCCTGACCGTGCAGGTGCACGATGAGAAGGCCATCGCCAAATTCAAGATGGGCTCCTTCCTTTCGGTGACTCGCGGCAGCCAGGAGCCGCCGCGCCTGATCGTCCTGCAGTACAAGGGCGCCGGCAAAGCCGCCCCCATCGCGCTGGTGGGCAAGGGCATCACCTTCGATACCGGCGGCATCTCGATCAAACCCTCCGCCGCCATGGACGAAATGAAATTCGACATGTGCGGCGCCGCCAGCGTCATCGGCGCCTTCGCCGCCGTTGCGGCGCTGAAGCTGCCCGTGAACCTGGTGGGCATCGTCCTTGCCTGCGAGAACATGCCCAGCGGCACCGCCACCAAACCCGGCGACATCGTCACCAGCCTGTCCGGACAGACCATCGAAGTGCTCAACACCGATGCCGAAGGCCGCCTGGTGCTGGCCGACGGACTCACCTATGCCCGCCGTTTCAACCCCGACACCGTCATCGACATCGCCACCCTCACCGGCGCCTGCGTGATCGCGCTGGGCAATCAGTACGCCGGCCTGATGAGCGACAATGCCAAACTCACCGCCGAACTGAAATCCGCAGGCGAACGCGCCGCCGACGGCGCCTGGCCCATGCCCATGGGCGAGGAATACACCGAGCAGCTCAAGAGCAACTTCGCCGACATGGCCAACATCGGTGGCCGCGAGGCCGGCGCCATCACCGCCGCCTGCTTCCTCGGCAAGTTCACCGCCGGTCTGCGCTGGGCGCACCTGGACATCGCCGGCGTCGCCTGGCTGAGCGGCGACAAGAAAGGCGCCACTGGCCGCCCCGTCCCCCTGCTGCTGGACTTCCTGCTGAACCGAGCCAATGCATGAAGCCTGCTGCTCATCAATGGCGACCCATCAGCGCGGGGGGGGGGGGGGGGGTTTGAGACAGGTGTTGTGTGAAGGGGGCGAGAAAATGTGGGTGA
>JAJFKF010000035.1 GCA_021773365.1 Gammaproteobacteria bacterium
AACAGTCCCAACCGCGTCATGCCCGGCCGCCTGGTCGAGCGGGTGGCCGCGGCTGACAAGCTGGTGGCGGGTCTGCATCCGCTGACGCCGAAGCTCATCAAGAAAACCTACGCGCGCATCGTTACCAAGGGTGATCTGCACGCCACCAACAGCATGACCGCGGAAGTGGTCAAGACGCTGGAGAATGCCTATCGCGACGTGCGCATCGCTTTCGCTGCCGAAGTGGTGCGCTACTGTGACGAGAACGACATCGACTTCTACGCCGTGCGCGACGCAGTCAACCAGAAAGCAGCTCAGACCGATGCGGCTTCGAAGGATGCGACGGCTGTACCGAGTGGTGCGGTGCTGGTGCCCACCGTGGGCGTGGGCGGGCACTGTCTGCCCAAGGACGGCATTCTGCTGTGGTGGCGCAAGATCGAGTCGGGTGCGAACACCGCCGATGCGCTGATCCTGGAATCACGCAAGATCAACGACGCGTCGCCGGCAGAGACAACGAAGCTGGCGGAGCGCAAATTCGGCAAGATCGACGGCAAGCGGGTGGCGCTGCTGGGCACGGCCTACCGCTTCGACTCGGAGGACACCCGCAACTCCCCGACGCTGTATCTGGCCAGGCTGCTGCTGGAGAAGGGCTGCCAGGTCACCATCCACGATCCGTATGTGAAGCCCGATGACCAGAATCTGGAGCGATTCGGCCTCACGAAGTACTTCACCAACGATCTGGCCCAGGCCGTGGGCGATGCGGAAGTGCTGTACTTCTGCACCGGTCACCAGGTCTACAAACAGGGTCTGGACGACATTCTGGCCAAGGCGCCCAAGGCCACCGCCGTGGTGGACGGGGCAAACCTGTATCGCACGGAAGACTTCGCCGGCCGCAAGCAGGGCTACACCGGCATTGGCCGTGGCAGTCAGGCGCCCACCGCGGAATTTATCGACTTCGTCGAGGCTTCCTTCCGTGCGATGGAGCGCGGCGTGGGCAATGAAGTCGCCGCGCTGGCGGAATTCCTCAACGGCAAGTACGCGCCGACGGAATTCAACCGCGTGAGCTTCGAGGAAGTGCGCCGCCTGGGGGCCACCTGCGTGACCGGATGCGAGATAGCCGCCACGGGCAAGGTGGAGGAAGCGCCGTCCTACAAGGGCTTTAGCACCCATCTGGCGGCCTGTGCGGCATCGGCTTCTGCATGATCACCCAGGTCCACCCGGTCTTTCTGGCGGTCGTGTGCGTGGCGCTGACCACCTTTGCGCAGATCGCGCTGAAGCTCGGGGTCTCCGGAACCCGGGCGCAGCAGGCTCTGGTCGACAAGGACTGGATGGCGTTTCTGTGGTCGGCGGCCAGCAGTCCGCCGATCATCTTCGGTGTTGCGGCCTATACCGCCAGTGCGGTGTTGTGGCTGTTCGTGCTGGCCAAGGTTGAAGTCAGTTTCGCCTATCCCTTCGTTGCCGTGGGCTTCCTGCTGGTGATGGCCTTCGGCGCCATGTACCTGGGTGAGAGCGTTACCTGGGTGCGGGTGCTGGGTACGGTGCTGGTCGTGGGCGGCGTGTTGCTGGTTGCCAGGTCCTGAAGATATGAGCGGGGACGGCGACCTATGAACTATGGCTGGAAGCAGCTGACGCTGGTCACGTTGTCGGCAGTGGTCGTCATCGTGATCGCGGATCTTTTTTTCGCGCGTATCGTGCCGCCGGTGCAGATGCGTGAGGTGGAAGACGGAATCAGCGATTTTGCCCGGCGCAATCCAGAGACGCTCGTGCTGGGTTCCAGTCATGCGCGCACGCTGCACGTTGTCGGCGAGGAATTGCAGCGGCGCACAGGCGGCGAGCACAGTCTGGTGGCGGTGCCGATGGAAAACGGCAAGATCGAGCCTTACCTCTGGGTGCTGCGCAACCGTCTCCAGCCGTTGATCGATGAGCGCGATAATAACGGCCGACTGCTGAAGTCCAATCTCAGGCGCTTTGTGCTGATCACTGAATGGTGGGATTCCTGCCCGATGGACAACAACGCACCGTACTGGAACATTCCAGCCCGTGCGTGGACCTTGACGGACTTTACGGTTGATGTGGCTGGCGAAGGTGTGAACGGATTCAATCGAAATTATTTCCAGAATCGCCTGCGCCGTCTGTTCTCCGGCTCCGCGCTGATTTACAACCGCACCCAGCAGACACTGGTGGAGCGGACGATGGACATGCTCAGGGGGCGGCCCCTGGAACCCACAGACGAGGTGCTGGAGGAAAAGTCGCTGGCCTGGCAACAGATGATCGAAAAAGGCGTGCGTTGCATCAACAGTGATGCGCAGATGCGGGCCTTGGCGGACATTGCTGACTTCGCCCAGTCCCGGAATCTGGAAATGACGCTGCTGCTGTTTCCGCGCAAGCCCAGTACCCTGAGCGAGCAGGCCAAACAGACCACCTTGGCGCGATTTGCCCGTTCCATCCGGGAATTCGCTGCGCCGCGCGGTATCCGGGTGGTGGACCTGACTTCAACCTCGCCGCTGAAGGATGAGGACTTTATGGAGGACTTTGATCACGTCAATGCCGTTGGCAACCGTGAGTTCGCCATCTGGGCGCTGGATCATGACCTGGCGTTCCTGCAAACCGCACCTGCCTCAGGGGCCGGTATGGCCACCGCGGTCCAGGAGTAATCGTGAGTTTCGTTGAAGTTGAGTTCGCATTCTTCCTACCGGTGGTGCTGGCGCTTTACTGGGTAATGCCGCGCATCCGTGTCCTGCAGAACGGCGTACTGCTGCTTGCCGGATGGGTCTTCTACGCCAGCTGGAACTGGAAGTTGCTTGCACTGCTGGTCGGCGGCAGCCTGATTGACTATGGTCTCGGGCGTTTTCTGGGTAGAGGAGTCAGTGCGGACGATGCCACTCAGGGTAGCCGGAGGCGACTGGCTCTGGGCTTGAGTCTGTGCGTGAATCTCGGCGCGCTCGCTTATTTCAAGTACGAAGGTTTCTTTGCTCAGTCCTTCAACGATTTGATGGGCGCATTCGGGCTGAGTGCCTCGCTACCCGTGTTGCAGATCATTCTGCCGCTGGGTATCTCCTTTTACACGCTGCAGCGGGTGGGTTACATCGTCGATGTGTATTACCGTCGCTTGCCGGCATCTCGTTCGTTGCTCGATTTCCTGCTGTTCACCGGTTTCTTCCCGCAGCTCACCGCCGGACCGATCGCGCGTGGTGCCGAGCTACTGCCGCAGTTGGAGAAGCCGCGACGCTTGACGGCGATGCTGCTGGCGTCGGGCGCGGCTACGGTGCTGCTCGGCTACATGCTCAAGGCCTGGGTGGCCGATTCCATCGGGCCGCAACTAGTTGATCCCGTCTTTGCCGCTTCCGCGCAGTACACCAGCGGAGCGCACTGGCTGGCGCTGTTCGGCTATACGCTGCAGATTTTCGGCGACTTCGCCGGCTACAGTCTCATTGCCATCGGTATTGCCCGTCTGTTCGGCGTTGAACTGCCGATCAACTTCGACTATCCGTTTCTCAGCAAGAGCCTGCCGGAATTCTGGCGTCGCTGGCACATTACCCTGAATCGCTGGCTGTTCGACTACATCTACAGTCCACTGGTGTCGGGTAGTGGCTGGTTCCGTGGCCGTTTCTATTCTGCACTGATGCTGGTTTTCCTGGCTTCAGGGCTGTGGCATGGAGCGGCGTTCACCTTCGTTTTCTGGGGCGTGATGCATGGTATAGGCATGATGGTGCATCGTGCCTGGGACGAGTACTACCGTAGCCTGTGCCGCAAGGACCGGCGCTATGTGGCCTGGCGCAAGACGCTGGGCTACTCACTGGCGGCGTGGTTCGTAACGCAGAGCTACTTCGTGTTGTCGCTGATCCCCTTTCGTGCAGCGGATTTCGGGCAGACATTCGCGTTCGCCGGCCGGTTGCTGTCATCCGGGGGTACGCAGTGGGCGCAGGTAGGTACCGTGCCAACCCTGAACCTGCTGCTGGCAGCGGGATTCGTGCTGCTGTATCACCTGGTGGAGCTGCCTGGGTTGCGTCGCCTGCGTGAGCTGTTCTTTGCTGTCCCCGCGCCGTTGCGTGGGGCCGCTTATGGTCTGGTCGTTATATACCTGCTGCTTTTCGTTCCAGTAGGCGCCAGTACGTTTATTTATCGCCAATTCTGAGCGGACCTGGGGATCGACATGGCTGATACGCTGCGACAAACTCTGATCGACTGGCTGGATGACAACTATCATTTCGGCGATGCTGAATCGCTGATCGGCGGCGATGACGACAAGTCCTTTCTGCAACATGGCATCCTCACCAGCCTGGGATTCGTGGAGCTGCTGCTGTTCATCGAGCGCAGCTTCGACCTGAAGATTGAGCGCAAGGACGTTTCGCCGGCCAATTTCGACAGCCTGCAGAAGATCATGACCTTCCTCAAGGCTGCGCCCGGCTACAAGGGGCCGCAATGAGCGAGGCGCCGGGCGATTACTTTGCCCATCAAACGGCGGTGATCGACGAACCCTGTCGCATCGGCGCGGGCACGAAGATATGGCACTTCAGCCACCTCATGAAGGATTGCGTGCTGGGCGAGCGCTGCAATATTGGTCAGAACGTGGTGATCTCGCCGCAGTGCCGGGTGGGCAACAACGTCAAGATCCAGAATAACGTCTCGGTGTATACCGGCGTGATCATCGAGGACGATGTGTTCTGCGGTCCGTCGATGGTCTTCACCAATGTCATCAATCCGCGCGCACACATCGAGCGCAAGGCCGAGTACAAGCCCACCCTCGTGCGGCGCGGGGCCTCGATCGGCGCCAATTCCACTATCGTCTGCGGCATTACCCTGGGCGCCTACTGTTTCGTCGGTGCCGGCGCGGTAGTAACCCGCGATGTGCCCGACTACGCCATTGTCTACGGCAACCCCTCGCGGGTACGTGGCTGGGCCTGCTACTGTGGTGTGGGCCTCGGCATGGGCCTCAGTCCGGATGGCAGCGAAGAGGCTGCGTGCGACGATTGCGGCCGACGCTACACGCGCCATGGCCACATTGTTCGGCCGGTCGAATAGAATCTGTATCCATGGTCTGCTCTTGCGGAGAAAACGATGAAGTCTGAAGCCAGCCCCGCCACCGCCCGCATGGAAGTGCCGCTCCTGGACCTGAAGGCCCAATACCGTGGGCTCAAGGACCAGATCCTGCCGGCGATTGAAGAGGTGTGTGCCAGCCAGCACTTCATTCTCGGTCCGCACGTGAAAGATCTGGAGAACAGCGTGGCCGACTACAGCCAGGCCGCGCACGGCATCGGTATGTCCTCGGGCACCGACGCGTTGCTGGTGGCGTTGATGGCGCTGGAAGTCGGACACGGTGATGAGGTCATCACCACGCCGTACACCTTCTTTGCCACCGGCGGTACCGTGGCCCGAGTGGGCGCCCGCCCGGTGTTCTGCGACATCGATCCGCAGACCTACAATCTCTCGGCACGCATGGTGCAGAACTTCATCGATGAGCACTGTGACTTCAGGGATGGCAGGTTGATCAATCGCGTCACCGGCGGTCACGTCAAGGTTCTGCTGCCGGTGCACCTGTACGGCCAGATGGCCGACATGCAGCCGCTGATGGATATTGCGCGACAGTTCAACCTGAAGGTCATCGAGGATGCCGCGCAGGCCATCGGCGCGGAGTATCCGGCGGCCGACGGCAGCGGGCCGCGACGCGCCGGTTCCATTGGCGACATCGGCTGTTTTTCGTTCTTCCCCAGCAAGAATCTCGGCGCCTTCGGTGACGGTGGCATGTGTACTGCCAATGACGATACGCTGGCCGGGACACTGCGCATCATGCGCGTACATGGCGGCAAGCCGAAGTACTACCATGCGGTGATCGGCGGCAACTTCCGTCTGGATGCGCTGCAGGCGGCGGTATTGAAGATCAAGCTGGCGCATCTGGATGACTGGACGGCCGCGCGCCAGCGAAATGCCGCGTTCTACGACCAGGCATTCGTCGCAGCCGGATTGACGGACAGGATCACCACCCCCGTGGCGATGAAGGGTTACCGTCACATCTACAACCAGTACGTCATTCGTGTGCCCGATCGCGACAAGCTGCGCGCGCATCTGGCCGACAGCAAGATAGGCACGGAAATCTACTATCCGGTACCACTGCATGAGCAGGAATGCTTTGCCCATCTCGGCTATCGCGAAGGCGATTGCCTGGAAAGTTCGCGCGCCGCGCGCGAGACCCTGGCGCTGCCAGTGTATCCGGAGCTGTCGCAGGAGCAGCTGCAGTACGTGGTTGATACTATCGCTGGTTTTTACGCCTGAGGCTGACGGTAACCCATGCGCATTGCCAGCATTGTCGGGGCCCGTCCGCAGTTCGTGAAGCTGGCGCCGGTGTGTCGCGCCATCGCGGCACACAATGCGTCCGGCAGCGGGAATATCCACCATAAGATCGTGCATACCGGCCAGCACTACGATCCGCTGCTGTCGGAAGTGTTCTTCACCGAGCTGGAGATCCCCCCGGCCGATGTGAACCTGGGCGTGGGGTCGGGCAGCCACGGCCAGCAGACCGGGCGCATGCTGGAGCAGTTTGAACATTTCCTGCTCGAGGACAAGCCCGACGCAGTGTTTGTCTATGGTGATACCAACTCGACCATTGCCGGCGCGCTGGCGGCTGCAAAGCAGCATGTGCCGGTGGCGCATATCGAAGCTGGATTGCGCAGCTTCAATCGCCTGATGCCCGAAGAGATCAACCGCATCGCCACCGATCATGTATCGGACCTGCTGTTTGCGCCGACACGAACGGCGATGGACCTGCTGGCCAGGGAAGGATTGTCGCAGCGTGCGGTACTGACCGGCGATGTGGGTTACGACGCGGTGCTGTTCAATCGCGAGCTTGCCGCGCGCAAGTCACAGATCGTCGGTACTCTGGACCTGCAGCCGCAACACTATGGCGTGCTCACTGTGCACCGCTCTGAAAATACCGAGGCAGGCAAGCTCGAATCGCTGCTCGATTCCCTGCAGTCGGTAGCGGCACAGGGCATGCCGCTGGTGTTTTCGATCCACCCGCGTACCGCGCGGCTCCTGCCAGATGCGACTGTGCTGGCCGGCCGGTATCCGGACGTGCGCCTGATCGAGCCGGTGGGCTATCTCGATATGCTGCAGCTGGTGGCTGCGGCGCGCATGGTGCTTACTGATTCAGGCGGTCTGCAAAAGGAAGCATTCTTTCTGGATGTGCCCTGCATCACGCTGCGCGAGGAGACGGAGTGGACCGAAACCGTCCAGGCCCACGCGAATGTGCTCACCGGTATCGATGGGCGGCGATTGGTAGCCGCGGCTGCCGGCTGGGAGCAGCGCATTCGTGGCGGAGAGAAATTCAATTTCTGCCGCGCGGCCGGCATGCCCTTCGGCGACGGACAGGCGGCAGGCGGTATCGTGGCGGAAACCGTGAAATTCCTTGAGCAAAGAAGGTAGCGTTATGGTCGAAGTGGCAGTGGTGGGCATCGGCGGCTGGGGCAAGAACCTGGCACGCAACTATGCGCAGATCCCCGAGGCGAATCTGCGTTACGTGTGCGATCTGGATCAGGCCAAGCTCGATCAGGCGGCACTGCAGTATCCGGGTGCACGCATGACCAGTGACTACCAGCAGCTGCTGGACGATCCGGAACTGCAGGCCGTGGTTATTGCGACCACCGCACCCGGTCACTACCCGTTGGCGAAACAGGCACTGCTGGCCGGCAAGGATGTCTATGTCGAGAAACCCTTCGTGCTGGAAGTCGCCCATGCCGAGGAGCTGATTGCGCTGGCGGAGAAGAACAAGCGCCTGATCATGGTCGGGCATCTGCTGGAGTATCACCCGGTGGTGGTGCGCCTGCGCGACATGATCCGTAACGGTGAGCTGGGGCAGGTGTACTACGTCTACGCTCAGCGGCTGAATCTCGGTACGGTGCGAGGCGATGAGAACGCGTTGTGGAATTTCGCCCCGCACGACATCTCGTCGATTCTCTACATGCTGGGCCAGGAGCCGACGGACGTTTCCGCGCGCGGCCAGAGCTACCTGCAGAAGGATATCGAGGATGTGGTATTCATGAGCCTGAACTTCGGCAATCGCGCCATGGCCCATGTGCATGTCAGCTGGCTCGATCCGCACAAGACGCGCAAAATCACCATTGTCGGCAGCCGCAAGATGGCGGTGTTTGATGATCTGGAAGCCAGCGAAAAACTGCGTATTTACGACAAGGGCGCACAGGTGAGCACCGACTACAACAGCTTTGCCGAGTATGTCGGCCTGCGTTTCGGTGACATCACCATGCCATACATGAAGTTTGTCGAGCCGCTGCAGATCGAGTGTCGGCACTTCCTGGACTGTGTGAAGAACCGCAAGACGCCGGTGAGCGACGGTCTGGACGGGTTGCGTGTAGTCAAAGTGCTCGATGCCGCGCAGCGGTCGCTCAAGCAGAACGGGCAGCCCATAGAACTCAAGTAGCCGGCATCACCGATGCTGGTACCAGTGGCCGTCCATGGTGTCGGTGTGGAAGGAGTGATACTGCTCATCGAGCCAGCCCAGCAGATCCGGCGCCTTGAGGGGTAGATCATTGAGGTAACGCCGGCTCACGTAGACATAGTCCGGCTTCGCCGCCATGAGCGCAGCAGCGAAATCCGCCCATTGACCTGCCGTCATGATCTCCAGCGCCCAGCCATTGTGTGGAATGGCCTGACGCCGGTTTGAGGCCAGCAGAATGCGTGGGTCACCGAAGATATAGACAGATGCGTCTTCGTCGCCGCTGGGCAGGGCTGCCTGCAAGGATGCCGAGATCTTCTGCGACGCTGGTGAGAAGCGGGACTCGTAGGCTGTGCGCACATCGTCTGCCCCTCCCAGTGCCTGCACCAGAATAGTCAGTTTTCCCGTGATGCCGGCGCCGAAGACAAGGACCGCCGCGGCGAGCAGGGCCAGCGCGAAGCGGGTCCACTTCGATGCGATCTTCTGGCTGAAATCCCTGAAAATGGCTGCGATGCCGATGGCGGCCAGTACTCCCAGCGGCGCGAAGAACTGGTTGAAATGAAATGCCCACGAAAAGTGATTCTGCAGTAGCAGCGTGCAGGCGCCTGCCAGCAGCCACACGGCCATGATCGTGCCGGGGAAGCCCGCCCGGTCGCCGCCGAGAAACCGCCTGAAACTCCACACCGCACCCACTAGGGCAAAGGGAATCCAGTGGAAGGTCTTGCGCACGAACCATTCCACGGCGATCTGGATGCGGTGCTGCTCCGGGTAGCGGCTGATCTCCTCGAAGGTGTCCAGCGGATAGTGGAAGGTGGTCCAGATCAGGGCGGCCAGCGCATCGTGCGCAGCGAACCACAGCGCCACCCCGCCAACCGGTATGGCGAGTCCAGCCAGCCAGGCGCCCAGTTCGGCGAGGAGCTGCCCCGGCGCGTGCCGCTGGCCGGCCCGCCACGAAAACAGCCAGCATGTGGCTACCATTACCAGCGGCACGAGGATGAGCGTGACCTTGAACATTGCCGCGGTGCCCGCTGCCACCCCGAAGAGGAACAGGCGCAGCAGCCGTCGTCGCAGCAATTGTCTGTCACACAGGGCCCAGGCGGCCGCTACCAGGGGGGTGGTGGCCAGTCCATCCGGCTGGCTCATATGCCAGGCATCCACGGCAATGAAGTAGGTGCCCGCGGTGAACCACGGGATCACCAGCATCACCAGCCCGGTGGGGAAGACATTGCGGCCGATGCGATAGGCAAACCATGCAGCGGCCCCGAACCACAGCGCCTCCAGCAGGTGCAGTCCGAACTCGGAAAACGAGAACAGTGTTCCAGCCGTCAGGTAGAACAGGTAGACGCCGGGTTGTTTGGCGTCCCAGAAGTCGAGGTAAAGCGCCTGCCCCCCGGCCAGTGTCTTCGCGCCGTACATGTACAGCGCCTGGTCGCCGGTGAGCGGCATGGGCAGGTGTACGATGGCCAGCAGCGCCACGCCTGTCCAGACAAAGTAGGGCAACAGTCGTTGCGTAAGGTGGCTCTCCGTCCATCGGCTGACGCCGAGCATCAATCTGTCCATGGTGTTTCCGGGAATCCGGCCTCAGAAATTATTGTTGTTGTCTGGCTTTTTGCCGTTCAGATTTTCAGCGCCTGCAACTGCGGATGCGCCGCCAGCGCGTCGAGCACCTCGGGGTTCTTCAGCGCCGCGCGATTGGGTGGCTCGCGCCCGTTCAGCACATCGCGCGCCGCCCGTTCTGAACATTTGCCGTTGTGCGTCTGCGGCAGGCCCGGCACCTGCAGGATGAGGGCGGGCACATGCGCGGGAGAGGCCCTGGTGTTCAGCTCCTTCTTGATCTGCAGCGTGAGCTTGCGGTCCAGTTCCATGCCGGGAGACAGTACGACCAGCAGGGCGATTTTCGAGCCACCCGGGTCGTCCGGCGCCTCCTGCTCCACCGCCATGGCCTCGCGCACGCCAGGGACCTGCAGCACAACCGTATAAAGTTCAGCCGGACCAATGCGTACACCGCGGATCTTCAAAGTACCGTCGGAACGGCCGAGAATGCGGGCCGAGCCGCGATCAGTAAGATCAACGCGATCACCATGGGTCCACACGCCTGCGTGCTCGGCAAAGTAGCTGGCGTGAAATCGCTTTTTGTCTGGATCGTTCCAGATCCCCACCGGCCGGGAGGGGAAGGGATTGGCGCAGATCAATTCGCCGACGCCGGTGTGTTCGACCTTGCCGTCAATCCATACCCGCACGTCCGTGCCCAGGCTGATGCACGGGCTCTCGCCGCGGTACACCGGCAGCAGGGGATTGCCAAGCACGAAGCAGCCGATGATGTCCGTGCCGCCCGAGATGGAGTGGATGGCGGCGTGTTTGAAGTGTTCGCCCAGCCATTCGAACTGATTGTCGAACAGGATGGAGCCGGTGGACTGGAAAACGCGCAAGGCCTCGAATGAGGCGAGGGTGCGTGGTTCAATCCCCGAATCCTTCAGCAGCTGAACATAGGCGGGGCTCAGGCCCAGCACACTGACCTTCTCGGCATCGATGGCTTTGAGGAGGGCATTGGGATCCGGGAAGGACACCGAGCCGTCATACAGCACGATGGGGGTGCCGGAGGCCAGGGCCGAGAGTTGCCAGTTCCACATCATCCAGCCACAGGATGTGATGAAGAACAGGCGGTCCTGTGGCCGCAGGTCGGTATGCAGTCGGTGTTCTTTCAGATGTTCGAGCAGCGTGCCGCCGGCCCCGTGCACGATGCACTTGGGCGCCCCGGTGGTACCCGAGGAAAAAAGAATGAACAGCGGATGGTTGAAGGGAAAATGCTGCAGCTCCCCCAGGGCTGGCCCCTTGCTGTCGCTCCACTCCCCGATGCGCACGACAGTCAGATCTGCGCGCAAATCCGCTGGAGGTTCGCCACCGAGTACCACCAGGGTTCGCACGCTGGGCAGCGCTTCGGTCAGGGCGCGTACCCGCTCTTCGAGGCTGCGCGCCACACCATGATGGGTATAGGTCAGGTCGGCAAACAGCACCACAGGTTCGAGCTGGCGGAAGCGGCCCAGTACCGCTTCGGTGCCGAGGTCAGGCGCCACCGACGACCAGGCGGCCCCGACAGCGGCCGAACCCAGGCAGGCGGCGATGGATTCGATGGAGTTGCGCGCCAGGGCGACGACCCGGTCGCCGGGCTGTACGCCGGTGGCCTGCAGCTGAGCGGCGATGCCGAGGGCCTGCGTGCGCAACGTGCCGCGGTCGATCTGGCGCCGCTCGCCGGCTTCATTGCGCCAGATAACAGCCGGATGGGAATCGTCGGCGCCCGGCAACGGGCGCAGGAGGTTTTGAGCGTAGTTGAGGTGTAGCTGCGGGAAGAACTGCGCCGAGGCGATCTGATCGCCCTCGCAGACCGGCGTGGGTGAGCCGGTGGTATCCAGCCCGAAGGACTCCAGCGCCAGTTTCCAGAAGTCGCGGTAGCGGGTGCAGGCCCAGCGATGCAGGTCCTCATAGGTGCTGAAGTCGCGGGCGGCGTGGTCCGCAGCCAGGCGCATGAAAGCAGCCATCTGTGAGTCGCGGGCGGCCGCCGGCTCGGCAGGCAGGTAGACCTGATGCATGACTCCCTCGTTTACGCGTTGCTGTACTGGCCCCATGGGACCAGCGTCAGCGGACTGAGCGTGGCATCGTAAAGCCTGGCATCTCGTGGGACTGTGCGCCGTTTCGCGCCTCAGCGTCCCTTGAACTCATCCGGCGTCAGCTGGTGCCTGGCCAGCAGTTTGTAGAAGTCCGTGCGGTTTCTCTTGGCCAGCCGGGCTGCCTGGCTGACATTGCCGCCGGTGATCTGCAGGATCTGGGCGAGGTAGCTGCGCATGAACTCATCGCGCGCCTCGTCGAAAGAGGACAGGCGTGAGGGGCTGCCGCCCAGGGACTGCTGGGCGAGCTCGGCATTGATGATGGGCGTCTGGGCCAGGGCGACGTTCTGGCGCACCAGGCTATGCAGCTGGCGGATATTGCCTGGCCAGTCCGCGGTGGCCAGCAGTTCCACGGCCTCCGGCGCGTAGATGCGGCGGTTGCCGGTTTCGCGGGCGAGCTGCGCCAGGAAGTGCGACACCAGCAGGGGAATATCCTCGCGCCGCCGCGACAGGGGCGGAATCTCGATGTGCACGCCATTGAGCCGGTAGTACAGATCCTCGCGGAAGGCGCCGGACGTCATCAGCGCCTGCAGATCCTGTTGCGCAGTGGCGATGATGCGTACATTACCCTCGGCAGGCTGGTCGGGACAGTTCTGGAGTGCGGCTGCCAGACGGGCCTGCAGTCGCAGCGGCAGGGCAGAAATCTCGGCCAGCAGCAGCGTGCCGCTGGCGGCGGTCTGCAGGCCTCCCGCGCGTGAGCCGTTGCCGAACAGCTCGACTTCCATCTGCGCTTCGTCGTCGAGCGTGCAGTCCACGATGACGAAGGGGTGGTCCCTGCGTGTGCTGGCCTTGTGGATGGCGCGGGCGAACAGGCCCTTGCCGGTGCCGTTCTCCCCGGTGATGAGCACGGCGGTTTCCGTGGCTGCCACGCGATAGGCCTGCGTGAGCTTCTCTTCCATGAGCGTGCTGCGGGTGATGATCTCCGCACGCCATTCCTCGTCGGAGTGAGTGAAGCCGGAGATCTTCAGTGCCTTCTGCACCTGCTCGAGGAGCTGCTCCTTGTCCACCGGCTTGGTGAGAAAGCCGAAGGCCCCGCTCTGGGTGGCGTGGACCGCATCGGGGATGGTGCCGTGCGCGGTGAGGATGATGACGCGCAGCCCCGGCCAGCGGCTCTGCAATTCCTTGAGCAGACCCAGGCCGTCCATCTGGTCCATACGCAGATCGGTGATCACCAGATCCGGGCGGAAGCGGCTGGCGGCAGTAAGGGCGGCGGCGCCGCTTTCCTTCGCTTCCACCTCGTAATTCTCGGCCCGCAGGCGCAGCGTAAGCAGGCGCAGGAGGCCCGGATCGTCATCGACCAGCAGGATGCGGGCCTTGCGTTTGGTGGTGGCGTTCATGGCCGGAGTATAGCCCCATCGGCTCTGATCGGACCCGGATCGGACCCGGACCGCTGGCCCCGGTTACGGGTTCTCGATCCTGCCGGGGGTGCGTTCGGTAATGGTGCGCTCGATCCGGGCGATTTCGTCGAGCTTTGCCTGGGCCTCATCCAGCGCCTTGCGCAGGCGGGCGTTCTCATCCAGCGCGGTCTGCAGGCGTTTGTCATTGGCGGACGTGCGCTGGCGCTGCAGTTCTGCGGCTTCCTGCCGGAGCCGCTCGTTCTCCGCCTGCAGAATCAGGCGTTGCTCAATGTTTTCCAGCACCACGATCGCCAGCGCCCGCTCGGCGGGCAGCAGCGTCCCGGGGGTGGCCAGGATGGCCGCGAGCTGCTGGCGGGCCATCGCCGTATCGGCGCCACCGTGCCCTGGAGTGGCGAGCGTGAGGGCGTAGCGCAGCTGGTTCAGGGGCGTGGGAGCCAGTTCAAAGTCGTTGCGGACGGAGCGCAGCATCTCGGCCTGCCCGGCGGGACTTTCCTGGCTGAGGCGCCGCATCATCTGCAGATGTTCGCCCACCAGTCCCAGCGAGGGGTCTGTGCGTTCCACGGTCGCGGGGACCGGCTGGCCGGCATCGTCGGACAGCAGGCTGCAGCCTGCCAGCACGGCGGAGGCGCCGATGAAACAAAGTTGTAACAGGTTAGGCCGCATGGGCCGGTTCTCCGCTGTTCCTGGCCAGTTGTTTGACCGGCAGGCGCACGCGGAAGTGCGCGCCGGAATACTCCCCATCCACGATATCGATCGTGCCGCCGTGAGCATGCACGAATTCGATGACAACCGACAGGCCGATGCCGGTGCCGCGCACGTGTCCACCCTGTTGCGCCTTGCCCTGGTAGAAGGCCTCGAAGATGCGTGAACGCTCATCGACGGGAATGCCGGGGCCCGAATCGGCCATGTCCAGCACCAGCTGGCTGCCGACGACGGCGGCGTGTACGGCAATGGAGCCGTTGCGCGGTGTGAACTTGATGGCGTTGGACAGCAGGTTGTCGAGGATCAGGCGCAGCTTGGAGCGGTCGGCGGTGACGGTCACATCCTCGATGCGGATGTCGAGCTTCACGCGCTGGCTGACCAGGGTGAGCTGCTGGCTTTCCAGCACGCCCTTGACCAGCGGACGCAGCTTGAATTCGCTCAGCTCCAGCCCCGAGCTCTGGGCCTGCCAGGCGCTGAAGGACAGCAGGTTCTCGATCAGGCGCTGCAGCTTCAGGCCGTTGTCGCGCAGGATGGCGGTGACCTCACGCTGATCCTCCCCCAGCGAACCCACCGAGCCGTCCATCAGCAGCTCGGTACCCTCGCGGATATTGGCAAGCGGGGTCTTCAGCTCGTGGGACATGTGCCGCAGGAAGCGGTTTTTCTCCTGCGCCAGCTCCAGCAGGCGCATGCGCAGCCACTCCAGCTGGCGGCCGAGCTGCTCCAGATCGCGTGGGCCGTCGACCTTGATGGCCCGGGAGAAGGTGCCGCGTCCGAGTTCGCCGATGACCCGGTCGAGCAGGCGCAGCGGGCGGACCAGCAGCAGCGTGAAGCCGAAGGCCAGGGCGATAGTCCATGGCACCAGCGCGGCGGATTGCCAGAACAGGCTTTTCTGGGTGCGGTCGGTGGCCTTCTTCAGGGTGGCCACCCGGTCATCGATCCGGCGGCGATTGATCTCGCCGAGCGCAGTGGCCGCCCCCGAGAGGATGGAGAAATCGGCGGCCTCGCGCTCGGCGGCTTCTGCCGTGCCGGGCTCGGCCCGGGTCAGCTGTGCCTGCAGCAGGTGCAGGCTTTCGTCGCGCAGCAGACGTAGCTGTTCGTCGCGTGCGGGGCTGGGTTCGAGTTGCCCCGCCAGGCGGGTCATCTCCTCCAGCGTGCTGTTGAAGCGGCTGTGGCGATCACGATAGACATCGAGCAGCTCGCGGTTGCCGATGATGTGATAAAGGCTGGCGGAGCGCTCCAGGGAGGCGATCTGTTCGACCAGCAGCTCGTTGTAATGGGTGATCTGCATGCCCTGGGTCAGCAGGGTCTGGCTTTGATTGGTGAGGCTGCGGATCTGGAAGGCAGCATTGACGATGGCGATGAGCAGGGGGACGGCGACCAGGAAGAAGCCCAGGAGCACCAGGCCGCTCAGGGATTTTGGTTTGCTCAGGCGCATCGGGGGATTCTAGCGCGCATGCTCATGGGCTGTGGGGCGCGGGTTCGGCGTCGGTGGAGCCGGAGTCCGCTAGGTCCAGGGGGATTCGAGGAGTTTGCGTTCCCATGCCAGGGCGGTGCGGGCGATGGCTTCGAGGTCGTCGTGCCGGGGGCGCCAGTCGAGGACGGTGCGGACCTTGTCGGCCTTGGCGACCAGCGAGGGGGGGTCGCCGGCGCGCCTGGGTTCTTCGGCAATGGTCAGCGGGTGGCCGGCCACTTTTTCCACCATGGCCAGGACCTCGCGCACGCTGTAGCCGTGGCCGTAGCCGCAGTTCAGCGTAGTGGATTCTCCGCCATTGCGCAGGTAGTGCAGCGCCTTGACGTGGGCCGAGGCGAGGTCCTCGACGTGGATGTAGTCGCGTACGCCGGTGCCGTCGGGGGTGGGGTAGTCGGTGCCGTAGATCGATACGCGCGGGCGCTTGCCCACGGCGGCTTCGCAGGCCACCTTGGTCAGCAGGGTGGCCCTGGGAGTGGACTGGCCGATGCGGCCCTCGGGGTCGGAGCCGGCGACGTTGAAGTAGCGCAGCGCCACGTAGCGCAGGGGACTGGCCAGCGCCAGATCGCGCAGCATCCACTCGCTCATCAGTTTGGAGGTGCCGTAAGGGTTGATGGGCGATGTGGCGGTGTCCTCCGCCGCGAAGCCGCTTTCCGGGATGCCGTATACGGCTGCGGTGGACGAGAACACAAAGTGCTTTACGCCGTGGCGGGCGCTGCATTCCAGCAGCGTGCGGGTGCTGCAGGTGTTGTTGCTGTAGTACTTCAGCGGATTTTCAACCGATTCCGGCACCACGGTGTGGGCGGCGAAATGCATGATGGTGTCGATGTCATGTTCCGCCAGCAGGCGATCGAGCAGGGTGGCATCGCCGGTGTTGCCGACAATGAGTTCAGCGCCCAGCACGGCCTGGCGGAACCCGGTGGAGAGGTTGTCCAGCACCACGACCTGCTCGCCAGCCTCGCTGAGCTGGCGGACGACGTGGCTGCCGATGTAGCCGGCGCCGCCGGTCACGAGAATTGAGTGATTTTTCATGTGTCCTCGGCTCGGTAGCCCTTGCCCTTGCCCTGCGGGGCGGAAGGGGCAGGGCTATCCGCCCTGCGTGCCTGTGGCAGTTGCCTTCGGTTTGGCACGGTTGTGTTCGTCCAGCAGCAAGACGACGGGGCGGTAGTTTTTCAGCTCCGACTCCTCATATGCCGCGTAGGCGGCAATGATCAGCCGGTCGCCCACCATGACATTGCGTGCCGCCGCACCGTTGACGGAGATATCTCCGCTGCCGCGCGGGGCCTTGAGCGTATAAGTGGTGAAACGCTGCCCGTTGTCGATGTTGTAGATCTCCACATACTGGAACTCGCGGATTCCGGAGCAGTCCAGCAGCGCCTCGTCGATGGCGCAGGAGCCCTCGTAGTGCAGGTCGGCGCAGGTGACCCGCGCCTGGTGCAATTTGGCCTGAAGCATGGTCTTTTGCATAGATGCGTAGCATACCTGCATTGACGCCATGTGGTGCAGTCCGGGAAGATGCACCGCCGGATATGATCCGACAGGCTGCGGGCGCTGTGCCCGGCTGGTGGGGAGTATTGACAGGGTGAAAAACAATTCGGGCTGGGTGTGCGTTTGCGCGGTGCTGCTGCTGGCGGGCTGCGGTGATTCCCCACCTGAGGAGGCGGCGCCTGCCCCGGTTGTACCCAGGCCGGTCCCGCCCACCGAGGCGCAGAAGGAAGCCACCCGGCTGACGGCCAATATGGTCGCTGGTGTGAAGAACGATGAATCGCCTGCAGCTGTGCAGGTGAAGTTCGATCTGCTCAGCCGTCCGAAGACCGGTGAGCTGCTGGTGGTGCGCCTGGTGTTCATCCCGCAGGAGGCCGCGGCGGCGTTGAGCGCCACGTTTGCGGCGGCTGACGGCCTGACCATTCCCGGTTCCCAGCCTCCGGCCGAGTTCACTCAGGTGGAAGCCGGTGCGGCGTATTCCTATGATCTGAAAGTGGTGCCGGACAAAAATGGCGTGCATTACCTGAGTGCGGTGGTGCAGCTGCAGGGCGAGGGCGAGCCGCGCATCCAGACTTTCTCGGTGCCGGTGGTAGTGGGGCCGCCGCCGCCCTGATTTGTCCCGCTGGCTTTCCCGCCGGTTTTTCCCGTCGAGGGTTACCGGCTCTCGATCCGGATATTCTGGCCGCTGTCCCGCAGGCGTAAGTCTGCTTCACGGCCCAGCAGTTCCTGCAGCGACTGCGGATCGTCGGCGTCGAAGGTGCCGGTGGTGACCGCGGCCACGGCGGAACGCAGAAAGCCCTTGCAATAGGTCGATTCCCCGCTTTCCGGGAAGCTCGCTGACACAACTCGATTGTCGGGGCTCGAGCCCGGTCAAATCATCCGTTTGCGGCGCAGCAGCCACCCGGCTGACAGCAGCAGCCAGCACATCGACAATGCACCACCACCACCACCACCCTCGTTGCGCTCGGGCGCCAGCGTGGTTGCGCTGACTTCCGCCGATAGTTCGCCCGGACCGGCGTCGTTGACCGCGGCAACCTTGAAGTAATAGGTGGTTGAATCGGACAAACCGGATAATGTAACGCTGGTGCCGACGATGTCCGTGCGCACTGGCGCGGCGCCCTGGGTGCCGGATGCGCTGCCCTGGTAGACGTTGTAACTCACTGCACGCCTGGGCGCCGTCCAACTTAAGGTGACCTGCCGGCGTCCGGCGACGGTCGTAACCGCGGTCGGTATCTCCGGCGGCAGCGTCAGACGAAAGACCGTGCCTTTGTCATCGCTCCCGCCCTGGTTTGTCGTGCCATAAAAAATGCCGTCGCTCATTTCGATCAGGCCGGTGGCTGGTAAAGCGCCGTCAGGACCCTTGAAATACATCAGGCGCGTGACTGCGCCGCCGGGCGTCATGCGAAACACCGTTCCCCAGTTCACGGGCATACCCTGATCGTCCGTCTCGCCGCCGTTTTGGGTGGTGCCGTAGAAATTGCCGTCCTCGGCGAGCAGCAGTTCGCCGCTCGGGTGCTCGTTATCGAAGGAGTGCATGACGGTCAGCTCGCCCTGCGGGGTGATGCGGTAAACAACACCGCCGAGGCTGCTGCCGCCGTTGCGCGCCATCGGAGGCATCAGTGCGAAAAGCGTACACCGTAGTGATGGTGCCGTCGGAGGTCATGCGGAATATCGTGCCGGTGCCGCCCGCACCGCCCTGGACAGTGGTGCCGTAGAAGTGGCCATCGTTTGCCTGCAGTAACGCGGCGAACGGCTGCTCGCCCCCAGGCCGGCGGAATACATGCCGGGTGGTCAGCACACCGCTGAGGGTCACCCTGAAAACCGTGCCGCGGCCATCGAAAATCCCGGTGCCCGGATCGCCGTACAGCGAGGTCGTGCCATGGAGGTTTCCGTCGCTACCCTCGATGAGCGCACCGACCGGCAGGCTCCCGTCCACGCCGGTGAGATGGTCGCCGAAGGCGTGCAGCGTGGTGAGCTGCCCCTGCGGTGTGATCCTGAACACCGTTCCGCCGCCGAGAGGACCCCCATGGTAGGTGGTCCCGTAAAGGTTGCCGTCACTGGCCTTCAGCAGCCCCGAGGCGGGTGACATGCCATCGGAGCCGACAAAGTTGTGCATGACCTCCAGCCTCGCCATGTCTGCGGCTGCGGACGGGGCGATCGGGCAAACGCAGGCTGCACACGCGAAAATCAGAGCGTTCGCAAAGGGTTTCATGGTCGCTGCCCTTAGTTATGTTTATTTTGTCCCGCGTAAGCAGGCGCGATTCTGCCACAGGTGGTGGGAGGGTAGTAACAACTGGCGCGATGCCGCGGGAGGCGCGATCGCGGCGATGACGCTCTCCAGGGGGAGCGTGGCCCAGCGGCGCAGTTGGGGCGAACTGAGGAGGGAGTTATGCTGACTACACGCCGATCATCTGCAGGGACCGACCCTCATGCCCGCAAGCGAATTTTTGCTGCTCCTCGGCAGGGGGTCTGAAAATTTACGAGTCGCTGCTGTCTTCCGGCTGCGTTCCAACCCTACCGGGACGATTGGCGGCGGAGAATCCTATAACCGTAGTGCAAAATTGTTGCCTTTCACCTTGAAGTGCTGTTGCCTCCGTGCCATCGGGCGTAGCATCGCCCCGTGGACGTTGCCCTTCAACAATGGTTCGTGCGGGAGATTCTGGCTCACGAGGCCGCGCTGACCCGCTACCTCGTTCGCGTCTGTGCCAGCCATGCCGACGTGCTGGACACCCGCCATGACATCTACGTGAAGGTCATCGAGGCGGCGCGCAAGTCCCGACCGCTGTCGCCGAAGTCATTTCTCTTCACCACCGCCCGCCATCTCATCAGCGACCGCATACGCCGCGGACGCATCGTGTCCATCGACTTGTTAGGGGATCTGGACGTCTCAGACGTCCTGGTAGATGAGATTTCTCCCGAGCACTCTGCCGGAATGCGGCAGCAGCTGACGAAGCTGGCGCTGGTCTTCGACCGTCTGTCGGACCGCTGTCGCGAGGTCATCTGGATGAAACGCATCGAGGGGCTGTCGCAGAAGGATATCGCGCGGCGGCTGAAGATCACGGAAGGCACGGTGGAGCTGCACCTGGCCAGGGGCATGAAGACGCTCACGCGCCTGTTCTACGGCGAGAAGACGGCGGTGGGTCTGGCAATGGGCAAGACCGCTGGTGAGGCGGCTCCGGAGACGGAGGTGGATCATGGAAAGTAGCGCGCGGGTCGAGCAGGTCGAAGACGTCGCGGTGCGCTGGTTGGCGCGGCGTAACGGTGGACGGTGGGATGCCCACGATGAGGCCGAGTTCGAACAATGGATTGAGGCCGATACGGGCCACTGGGTAGCCTACACGCGACTGGAGTCGGTGTGGCGGCAGACCGGGCGTATGAAGCTGCTGGGTGAGAGCGGTGCCGCTGGCACTGCGCCTGCGCGCGGCGAGCTGGTGCGCTCGCCTTTCCTGTCGCGCAAGGCGTTGGCGGATAAACTATCGCCGTCGTCTGTCTCCAGGGCCTACGGATCATGCGGCAGCGCGCGCGTTGGACGTATGCCCGCGCTGGCGGCCGCCCTGCTGGCTGCGGTGGGTTTAGGGATGGGCGCATATTTCTGGCTCTCGCAGGGGCTGGTTTATCGCACAGCGGTGGGTGGTATTTCGACCGTGCCGCTGGAGGATGGCTCCAGCATCACGCTCAACACCCATAGCGAAGTGCGGGTGAGCGTCGAAGAGAACGTGCGGCGGGTGAGGCTCACCCGCGGTGAGGCTTTCTTCCAGGTGGCAAAGGATCCGCAACGGCCCTTCGTAGTGGACACGGGTGATGAACGTATTCTGGTCCTGGGCACGGCATTCTCCGTGCGGGTACGCCCCGAGAGCGTTGAAATCAGGATGGCCGAAGGCGCCATCCGCGTCATGGCAACCTCGCCGTTCGGCCGCGACCGCCCGCTGGCCGACCTGCATCTCGGTCAGATAGCCGAGGTGCGGGAAGGCCGTATCGTGGTGGATGAAATCCCGCTGATGGATATCGAGCAAAGCCTGAGTTGGCGCTCGGGCTACATCGCACTGCGCGGCACCCGCCTGGACGAGGCGATCGCCGAATTCAACCGCTACCACTACAAACAGCTCGTCATTGTGGATCCCGCGCTGGCCGGCCTGCGCGTGGGCGGCAATTTCCGCTGGGACAACCTGGAAGGATTCCTGAGGATCCTCGACGAAGGCTTCGGTGTGCAGGCGCGCCAGCGCGGTAGCCAGATCGTTCTCACGCGCGCGCCGCTATAGAAGACTTATAGGAAACGAGGGTCCCGCTCGTCCCGGTACCTGCCGACGCACGCAGGGTGCGTTTAAGTCAGGGGATACTTCATGTCGCGAATCGCCACAATTCTAATGACCACGCTCATCGGGATCGCAATGGTGGGCACGCCGGCCGCTGCGGATACGGGAGGCAAACCGATCTCAATTGCAGCGGGGGATCTGGAGAAGGCGCTGCAGGCACTGGTGCGGGCCACGGGCGCACAACTGCTGTATGAGCAAAAGCAGGTAGAGGGCGTGCGCACGCGCGGCGTGGAGGATGCGAAGTCGGCGGCGGCCGCGGTGGCGGCGTTGCTGGAGGGAACGACGCTGAAGAGCAGGGTGGATGCGAGCGGGGCCATCTTTATTGTAGCGGTGAGAGACGGCTCGAGATCTTCCGCGGTGAATCCGGCGGATCAGATGCGGGTGGCGGTGAACGCTGAGGGCAAGGATGAGGAAGGTGCTGGAAAGTCCTCTGAAAGGAAGGAAGCCGACGGTCAGCAGATCACGGTGCAGGACAGGAGGATCAAGCCCTGGACGGATGCCAATGCAGACACTCCGCGCACCGTCAATGATGCCCAGCCCTATTACATCTTCGATGCGAAGACGATCGATCAGTCTGGCGCGACAAATGTCGAGGATTTCCTCAAGCAGCGGCTGACGATGAACACGGTGGCGCAGACTAATGCAGAGCGGTCTGGTCTTTCGCGCGAGGGCAGCACCAGCAGCATTGATCTGCGCGGAGTTGGGGCGGACAAGACGTTGATTCTCGTAAACGGCCGGCGCATGGCAGGCGTGAATCACCAGACTACGGAGTACCAGCCCGACCTCAACGGAATTCCCTTGAGCGCGATTGAGCGCGTCGAGGTGATGCCATCCTCGGCTTCTGGAATTTACGGCGGCAGTGCGATGGGTGGCGTGGTAAACGTAATCCTGAAGCGGGATTATTCCGGTGGTGAGGTGCGGGTGAACTACGACAACACCATTGACGGCGGTTCGGCGGGGCGAAGCCTGTCGGCGAGCTACGGGTTGGCCCTGGAAAGCGGCCGGACGCACATGAGCCTCAATGCCTCATGGTCCGACAAGGAGCCGTTACTGCTGCGGGACCGGCTCTGGATATTTCAGGAGAACCTGGCGGCAATCCAGAGCCGCGATCCCGACGCAATCTATTCGAGTGCCAATCCCTGGCTGGGGAGTCTCCCAAACATCATACCGGGTAGTTCGAGCGCAACGACATTGACCCTGAAGCCCGAATACGGCGGGACGGTGTTAAATTCGCGCAACACCCATGTACCAGCCAACACCTCGCCTGGCACATCGACTACTGAACTGGCGGATCTGCTGCTAGCCAATGCCGGCCAGTGGAATCTGGATTTCCCTCTGAGTACCCAGTCACCGACGGGCCTGCTGCGGCCGTTCGGGCAGACGCCGAAGACGCAGTCGCTGCGGGCCAGCCTGCGCCGGCAGATGAGACCGTGGCTGGAACTCGCTGCTGATTTCTCCTGGCACGAGAACCGCTCGGATGGGATCTTTCAGCCGACGACCTCTCTGACCGTCCGGGGTGGACCGGCGGGTGCTCCGACCAACCCATTTACTACGGATGTGCGAGTGCGGGTGTCGGACGCGACCCGAATTCCGGTCACCACGCGCTCGCTGAGCCGCAGAGCGACACTCAGCGCCATCGCGCAACTCCCCTGGAACTGGACGGGGGCGCTGGACTACTCCTGGTCGGAGAACCGATTCGGTTATCTCTACTACGGCGTGGATGTCTCAGCTCAGATGGCGGATCTGTTGAGCGGAGAGCTGAATCCCCTCGTGGATACGTTGCAGTACCCCCTGAATTTTCAGAAATATCTTCAATCCATTCTCTACCAAGGAGCGAACCGGCTGCACAACGTCGTGTTGCGCGGATCGGGCCCGCTTCCGGCGTTGCCCTGGGGCCAGCCGATGCTGACCGTGGGTCTGGAGCGCCGCATTGCCCGAACGCCGGAAAGAACGATTGATTATGCTTATCCCATCTCTGTATCGAACAATCGTATTCAACGATTTTACGCCCGGGACGCGACGACTGACAGCGGGTACATGGAGGCGACGGTCCCGCTGGTGAAAGCCGGTTGGTTGACAGGACTGCACGGCCTGGAACTGCAGCTCTCGGGTCGCAACGAGCGTTATCAGGTCGATACCGGCACGCCCTTCGAGCAAATCATGTACGAACGAAGTCCGCCGAGGATCTCCTATGGGACGCCGAATCTGAACAACCAAGAGCCTGTTTTTTCAGAGGCGAGTTACAGTTCGAGCAACTATACGGTGGGATTGAAGTATCAGCCCATACCGGAGGTTACGCTGCGGGTGTCTCGAGCCACAGCCTTTCTGCCCCCGAGGCCGGAGCAACTGCTCAAGAACCCGCTGCACGATCGCAACCCCACGCTGGTGGACGATCCGCAGACCGGGCAGCAAGGCGTCGCCGTGCATACCCTGAGCGGCGGGAATCCAGATTTGACTCCGCAGAACTCCAAGAGCCTGAACGCAGGCATCATCTGGCTTCCGACGTGGAAGCCGCTGGAGGGACTGCGGCTGAATGTGGAGTATTTTCGGATCGAGCAGTTCGATGCGATCGGGACCCTGGATGCGCAGGTGATCGTGGACCAGGAGTCGATGTATCCGGGGCGGGTTACGCGGGATGACACCGGTACTATCACGCTGGTCGATGCCAGCCTGGCGAACCTCTACCGCCGTGAGACCGAGGGTTGGGATTTGAGCCTGGATTACGCGGTGACGACACGGGCGGGGCGCTTCAGTCTGCGCGCGGCGCAGTCAATCATTGTGCATCTGAAAAATCAGTACGATCAGGCGCTGCCGGAGTTTGATGCGGTGAACTTCCCCTCGGAAGGCGGGGCGACAAAGTACAAGACGAATGCGACACTGAACTGGGAGTCCGGGCCGCTGATGCTGGGCTGGACGGCGCGGTACTTTAGCTCATACAAGCAATACGGCGCAGCGGGCGGGCCTGACGCGGCTCGGCGCGCCACTGCGGGACTCCCGCCGTCGACGACGCGCACGCTCTGGCAGGGCGGCGATGCGATTCCCTCACAAATTTATCACGATCTCTTCGTCGCCTATTCGTTTGATCACTCGCCCGGTTCCGGAGTGGGCGCGGTCAGCCGGTTGCTCGATGGGCTATCCATGCAACTCGGCGTACGTAATGTTTTCGATAAGGTGGCGCCGCTGGACGCCTTCTACAGCAACAATTATTACATGAGCCCCTACGGCGACGTACGCCTGCGCAGTTACTGGCTGAATGCGCGTCTGAGCTTTTGAAAGCCGGCTGTCACGCAAACTGCCTCTCCCGTAGATCCGGGAGAGGCAGCGCTTTGTTGGATTCAGGATCGGACTGCCAGCGATACATTCGGTCTTTGTGTGTGCCTATCGGCGCCGAGCAGCCATGCTGGGGGATTGCCGGGGCTTTCCGCCAGGAATCTGATTATTCAGGCGCCTCCGGGATAGCCGCCACCCGCCATTGACAGGTATCATTACCGGCTTCCCGCTGGTGATCGGGCAGGAGTGGCCCGTGTTGCGGCGCATCTGTCTTTCATCTCATCGAACTTTCCCCATGCCGGCTTCGTTCCTGTTCTCCAGGTTGCGGGTGAACGGCTCGAGGCAGGTACACGTAAAGGTGTGCGTGCCTGGAATCTTTTGCACTAAACGGTAATTATGCCTTGAAAAACAGTAACTTACGAAACGTAGCCATCATCGCGCACGTCGATCACGGCAAAACCACGCTGGTCGACAAGCTCCTGCGTCAGTCGCAAACGCTGGATGCGCGCGAGAATCTCGGCGAGCGGATCATGGATTCCAACGACCTGGAGCGGGAACGGGGCATCACCATCCTGGCCAAGAACACCGCCATCCGCTGGCTGGATCAGCGCACCGGCACCGAATACCGCATCAATATCGTCGACACACCGGGGCACGCAGACTTTGGTGGCGAGGTGGAGCGGGTGCTGTCCATGGTCGATTCGGTGTGTCTGCTGGTGGACGCGCAGGACGGGCCCATGCCGCAGACGCGCTTCGTCACGCAGAAGGCCTTCGCCATGGGCCTCAAGCCCATCGTGGTGATCAACAAGATCGACCGGCCCGGCGCACGTGCTCACTGGGTGCTCGACCAGGTGTTCGACCTTTTCGACCGGCTGGGTGCCAGCAATGAGCAGCTGGACTTCCACGCCGTCTATTCCAGCGCGCTGGGCGGCTATGCCGGCGACAACCCGGACATCCGTTCCGGCAACATGGACTTTCTTTTCCAGACCATCGTTGATCGGGTGGCGCCGCCGGAGGTGGACCTGGACGGTCCCTTCCAGATGCAGGTCACCTCGCTGGCCTACAGCAGTTATGTTGGCGTGATCGGTACCGGGCGCGTCAAGCGTGGCCGGGTGCGGACCAACATGCCGGTGGCCGTGGTCGGCCGCGACGGCAGCGTGCGTTCCGGGCGGGTGCTGCAGGTGCTGGGCTTCATGGGCCTGGAGAAGACCGAGGTGCCCGAGGCGCAGGCCGGCGACATCATCGCTATCACCGGTATCGACGAACTGGGCATCTCCGAGACGATTTGCGACCCGAAGGCGCCCGAGGGTCTGGCGCAGCTGCAGGTCGATGAACCGACCATGACCATGATCTTCGAGGTCAACAAGTCACCCCTGGCCGGACGTGAGGGCAAGTTCATCACCTCGCGCCAGATCGGCGAGCGCCTGGAGCGCGAGCTGAAGACCAACGTGGCGCTGCGCGTGGATTCTGTCGGCGCAGGTGACCAGTTCAAGGTGTCCGGGCGCGGCCTGCTGCACCTGTCGGTGTTGCTGGAGAACATGCGCCGCGAGGGCTACGAGGTGGCCGTGGCCCGTCCGCAGGTCATTACCAAGATCGTCGATGGCGAGGTGCACGAGCCCTACGAGATGCTGGTGGCGGACGTGGAGGAGGGTGACCAGGGCAGCGTCATCCAGGCACTGGCCGAGCGCGGTGGCCGCATGGTGAACCTGATGCCCGACGGCAAGGGTCGCGTGCGCCTGGAATACACCATTTCATCGCGCGGCCTGATCGGCTTTCGTACCGACTTCATCAACATGACTCGCGGCACGGGTCTGCTGTTCCACAATTTCGAGCACTTCGCACCGGCTGGCACCGACCGCCACCTGGGTCAGCGCTACAACGGCGTGATGATCAGCAATGAGCAGGGCAAGGTGCTCGGCTTCGCGCTGTTCAACCTGCAGGAGCGCGGCGCGATGATCTCCACGCCGGGCGACGAGGTCTACGAGGGACAGATCGTGGGCATCCATTCGCGCGAGAACGACCTGGTGGTCAATGCCCTCAAGGGCAAGAAGCTCACCAACATGCGCGCCTCCGGTTCCGACGAGAACATCGTGCTGACTCCGCCGCGCCGGTTCTCCCTGGAGCAGGCGCTGGAGTTCATCAACGACGATGAACTGGTGGAACTGACGCCGACCAACATCCGCATTCGTAAGAAATTTCTCAAGGAACACGAACGCAAGCGCACTCAGCGCGCGGAGGCCGAGGCCTGAGACCGGCGCGCCGGGTGATGTGCTGGCCAACTGCCGGCAGATTGTCTGCTATAGCGGACAGTGCGGCGATGCCCGCCGTAAGGCCGCTGGTAATTGACATAGAACCTGCTGAATCGAGAGCCGGTTCACATTCACTTTCAACGAGCTACATAAGATGTCTCATAGCGCTTCGCAGACAGCGCGACCTTTCAGGGTGGGCCATTTATGTCAAAACGGGCGGGGGACGATACCGTCGGCTCAAAGCGTTCCGTCGGTTCTTCCGGCGGCGCCGTCGTGCATCTGGTCCTGCCGCAATCTGCCCGCAAGTCCGGCTTGAGCCCTTCCACGCCCGCCGCCAGCTCCGCTGCCAGTCCCGGGGCCGTGCGTTTCGCCGATGCCTTGTCGCGGCTGGAACTCAATCACCACCTGCTCGATGAAGTGAAGGCTGCCGGCAGCGGTACCGCCGATGGCGAGCCTGACCTGACTCACCTGCTGCAATCCGTCAGCCGTCGCTACGACCGCATCGAGGAGGAGCGTCGCGGCATCGTTCGTTCCATGCAACTGATGTCGGACGAGGCCCAGGCACTGACGCGGGAGATTCGCGAGCAGTCCGCCGCGCACCTGCAGGTCATCCTCGATCACATCAAGGATGCGGTCATCACCGTCAACGAAACCGGCCACATCGAAACCTTCAATCCCACCGGTGAGCGCATCTTTGGTTATATCCAGCAGGAAGTGCTGGGCCGCAAGCTCGACTACCTGGTGCTGGATGCAGCCGGGGAGGGCGGCGCGGTGGCCTACCTGGAACGGCTGGCCACGCGCGCCGAGGACACCCAGACGGACCTGGCCTCATCGGAGAGCTGGGGACGAAACAAACAAGGCCAGCGCTTTGCCGCCGAGATTGCCGTCAGCCAGGCCCAGGTGGAGCGCCGGCGGGTGTACATCGTGTGTCTGCGCGACATCACCGAGCGCCGCCAGGCCGAACAGTCCCTGCGTGAGAACGAAACCCGCTATCGCGAGCTGGTGGGCAAGCTCAGCGAGGAGAAGAAGCGCGTGCAGTCCACCCTGCGCGCCCTGTCCTACCAGGCCAGCCACGACGCGCTGACCGGCCTGATCAACCGCCGCGAGTTCGAAAGCCGTCTGAACCAGGCACTGGCCGGGGTTCGTCGCGGCGACGAGCTGGGCTATGTGCTGCTGTATCTGGATCTGGATCAGTTCAAGCTGGTCAACGACACCTGCGGCCATCCGGCCGGTGATCGTCTGCTGAAGCAGGTGACGGGCCTGTTGCAGACGCGCATCCGCGGCACTGACATCCTGGCGCGGCTGGGCGGCGATGAGTTCGGCATCCTGCTGGCTGACTGCTCGTACGAGCAGGCGATGAAGATCGCCGAGACGCTGTGCCAGGCCATCCGCGACTACCGCTTCGTCTGGCATGATGGCGCACTCAACATCGGCGTGAGCATCGGCCTCGTGGCTATCACGCGCGAAGCGGAAAGCATGGCTTCCTTGATGAGCGCGGCTGACGTGGCCTGTTATGCGGCGAAGGACCAGGGGCGTAACCGGGTCCACGTCTACCAGGCCGACAATGTGCCCGAGCGCCATCGCGAGATGCAGTGGGTGTCGCGCATCACCCGCGCCTGCGAGGAAGATCGCCTGGAGCTGTACTTCCAGCCCATCGTGCCCATCGGCGCCAATCGTGATCCGCGAGCGCATTACGAGCTGATGCTGCGCATGCGCGATGAGAACGGCGCGCTGGTGCAACCGAACGAATTCATTCCCGCCGCTGAGCGCTACAACGTGATGCCGATGCTCGATCGCTGGGTGGTGCGCCATACCCTGGGCTCGCTGGCGCATTATACCCACGACAAGACGCCGCTCTACACTCTGTCGGTGAACCTGTCCGGCACCTCGCTCAACGATGATCGTTTTCTCGACTTCCTCATCACTGAGCTGGCAGCGCATCCGCTCAGTTCCGGCGCCATCTGTTTTGAGATCACCGAGACGGCGGCGATCTACAACCTGGCCAAGGTGGTGTACTTCATGCGTGAGCTGAAGTCGCGCGGCTGCAATTTCTCTCTGGATGATTTTGGCAGCGGGCTGTCATCATTCATGTACCTGAAGACCCTGCCGGTGAACTACCTGAAGATTGACGGGCAGTTCATCGAGCATGTGGCGGACAATCCGATCGATCGCAGCATGGTGGAAGCGATCAGCCAGATCGGCAAGGCGATGGGGATCCAGACCATCGCGGAGAAGGTGGAGACGGCCGCGGTCATGGAAGAGCTGGGCAGGCTGGGTATCGGTTACGCGCAGGGGTTCTACATTGCGCCACCACGGTCGACGGTGGACTTTCCGCATGCGCGGGGGGACGAGGCGCGCAAGCTGGCCTGATTGCGTCGGGGCCTGCCCATAGGTCACCTGCTTACACGTCCAACCCCACCGGGTATCATGCGCCCCCCACAAGAGGGTCCCCGAGATGAACCCGTCCGCAATCCTGCGCCTCATTCCCTTCGCCGCCTTGAGCGCCTGCCATTCCGGAGAAAGCACCGTGCCCACCCCCACCGACAGCAGCATGAAGCCGCCCGTCGCCGCCGCGCGCCCGTACACCGTCCAGTCACCGAATGGTGCGCGCGTTGATCCGTACTACTGGCTGCGTGACGACACGCGCGCGAACAAGGAGATGCTGGCCTATCTGGAGGCGGAGAACGCCTACGCCGACGCCATGCTCGCGCATACCGGGGAGCTGCAGGAAGCGCTGTACCAGGAGATCGTCGGGCGCATCAAGCAGGACGATGCCTCGGTTCCCTACCTGAAAAACGGCCACTGGTATTACACGCGCTTTGACACTGGCAAGGAGTATCCCATTCATGCGCGCAAGCGCGGCACGCTGGAGGCGCCTGAGCAGGTCATGCTCGATGTCAATGTCATGGCCGAGGGGCATGACTTCTTCCAGGTGGCCGGCATGGCTGTCAGCCCGGACAACCGGCTGCTGGCCTGGACTGAGGACGATGTGGGCCGCCGGCAGTACACGCTGCGGGTGAAGAACCTGCAGACCGGCGAGGTGCTGTCCGATGCCGTTGTGAACGTGGAAGCTGGTGTGGTCTGGGCGGCGGACAACCGTACGCTGCTGTACATTGCCAAGGACCCGGTCACGCTGCTGGGGGACAAGGTACGCCGGCATGTGCTGGGCACCGATGCGGCGGCCGATCCGCTGGTGTTCGAGCAGAAGGACAAGACTTTCTACACCGGCGTGGGCAAGACCAAGGATGAGCTGTACCTGACCATCGAGTCGCAGAGCACGGTGTCCAGCGAGGTACGGGTAGCGCGCGCCGACGATGCGCAGCTGAGCTTCCGCGTGCTGGTTCCGCGCGAACGCGATCACGAGTACTCGGCAGAGCACCTGGGCGGGCGCTGGATCCTGCGCACCAACTGGCAGGCGAAGAACTTTCGCATCGTCGAGTCGTCCGATGCCCATGTGGCCAACAGGGACAAGTGGCATGACCTGGTGGCGCATCGTACCGATGCCTTTGTCGACGGTTTCGATGTATTCCGGGACTTCCTGGCGGTGGAAGAGCATTCCGGCGGTCTGGCCAATGTGCGCATCCAGCGCTGGGCGGGTGGGGAACCGTTTCTGATTGAATCAGAGGAGTCGGCTTACACCATTGGACTGGGCGCCAACGCCGAGCTCGATACGCCGCTGGTGCGCTACGCCTATACCTCGATGACCACTCCGGCATCGACCTTTGACCTCGATACCCGGACCGGCAAGCGTACGCTGCTGAAGCGCGAACCGGTGCTGGGTGGATACGACCAGGCGCGGTATCGCACTGAGCATTTGTGGGCCACGGCGCGCGATGGTACGAAAGTGCCGGTGTCGCTGGTCTATCGCGAGGGGCTGCGCAAGGACGGCAGCGCGCCGCTGCTGCAGTACGGATACGGCTCGTACGGGATGTCCATGGATCCGGGATTTTCGTATTCGGTGGTTTCACTGCTGGATCGCGGCTTTGTGTATGCCATCGCCCATATCCGCGGTGGCCAGGAGATGGGCCGGGACTGGTACGAGAATGGCAAGCTGCTGAACAAGCGCAACAGTTTCACCGACTTCATCGATGTGACGCGCTTCCTGGTGGCGCAGAAGTATGCCGATCCGAAGCGAGTGCTCGCCATGGGCGGCAGCGCCGGCGGGTTGCTGATGGGCGCGGTTGCCAACATGGCGCCGCAGGATTATCGCGCCATGGTGGCGCAGGTGCCGTTTGTCGATGTGGTGACCACTATGCTCGATGAGAGCATCCCCCTGACCACCAATGAATTCGACGAGTGGGGCAATCCGAAGGAAAAGCCCTGCTACGAGTACATGCTCAGCTACTCACCCTACGACAATGTCTCAAGCCAGGACTATCCGGCGCTGTTTGTCGGCACCGGCCTGTGGGACAGTCAGGTGCAGTACTACGAGCCGGCCAAGTGGGTGGCGAAGCTGCGCGCCCTGAAAACCGATTCGCGGCCGCTGATTTTCCGGGTCCAGATGGAAGCCGGACACGGCGGCAAGTCCGGGCGCTTCCGGCGCTTCCGGGAAGTGGCAGAGCAGTACGCATTCCTGGTGGATCAGGCCGGCGGCTGATACGCGGTTTCCCGGCGTGCCCTTGCCCTTGCCCTTGCCATGAGAGAGCAAGGGCGGTGCCAGTCGTCAGCGTTTGCGCGGCTTGTGCTCACCCGCCGCAGTGGCGCGCATGAATTCCTCGCTCCAGCTGCGTAGCACCTCGACGTCGCACTTCTCCTTTTCCATCAGGTCGATGTCGCGATTGATCAGCACCATGCCGCCGGCGCCGAGGTGATCCGGCTCGCTGTAGGGTGATTCATAGGACTTGCGCGCGAGCACATCGCCATACAGTACCTCAACCTGTTCACCGGCTTCGTGGGAGTAGCCGACGATGCGCAGCGCCGTCTTGCCGGTGACCGTGAGCACCAGCAGGCGGGTGCGCAGCGTCAGCGGGTGCGGGCGATCGGGGATGCGCAGGAAGAACTCGCCGTCGGCGGTGATCTGCCGCGGATGCGGATAGCCCGGCGTCGGTGTGAGGGCGGAATCGGAGTAAAAGAAGGCCTCGATGCCGTCGTTCAGCTGCATGACCTGTCCGGTGGGCCGCGCTTGCGCGGAGATGAACCAGACGACGACACCGGCGGCCAGCAGCAGTGCGGCGGCGATGAGCAGCGGGATGCGGCGTTTTCCGGCAAACAGGGCAGTGAGCATCGGGACTCCTCTCTGACACAGCGCCAGGGCGCGCATTTCGGCTTATTCTCGGCCTGGAAGTCAACAGGCCAATGGTCCTGATTCGCGGCGGAGTGTGCTACTTTCCGCGCGCATGCAGGGTTTTGAGTTCTGGATCGACCGCGGCGGGACCTTTACCGACGTGATTGCCCGCGCGCCGGACGGCCGGCTTCTCGCGCGCAAGCTCCTGTCCGAGAATCCCGGGCGCTATCGCGACGCGGCCGTGCAGGGCATTCGTGAGATCCTTGCCGGCGAAGGGCAGGACCTGTCGGCGCTGCAGGCGGTGCGCATGGGCACCACCGTGGCCACCAATGCGCTGCTGGAACGCAAGGGTGAACCCCTCGTACTGGCCGTGACAGCGGGTTTTGCGGATCTGCTGGAGATCGGATACCAGAGCCGTCCGCAGATCTTCGCCCGCGATATCCGCAAACCCACTCCTCTATACACGCGCGTGGTGGAGGTGCCGGGCCGCCTTGCGGCCACGGGCGCCGAAGTGACGCGGCTGGACGAAGCCGCGACCCGGCAGGCGCTGGAGCAGTGCTTTGCCGCGGGCTATCGCGCGCTGGCAGTGGTGCTGCTGCATTCCTATGCCTATCCGGATCACGAGCAGCGGGTCGCGCGCATGGCCCGCGAGATCGGCTTCACGCAGATCAGTCTCAGCTGTGAGGTTGCCCCGCTGATCAAGGCGGTGCCCAGAGGAGATACGGCCTGCGTTGACGCCTATCTCTCCCCGGTCCTGCGTCGCTACATAGACCAGGTTGTCACGGAGCTGAACGGGGCGGGCAGGCTGCTGTTCATGCAGTCCAGCGGCGGACTGGCGGAAGCAGGTGGCTTTCGCGGCAAGGACGCCATCCTCTCGGGTCCTGCCGGTGGTGTGGTGGCGGTGGCCGCGGTGGCGCGCGCCGCGGGCTTTGAGCAGGTAATCGGCTTCGACATGGGCGGCACGTCCACCGATGTCACCCGTTATGCGGGTCAGTTCGAGCGCGTATTTGAAACCACAACGGCTGGCGTACGACTGCGCACGCCCATGCTGGCCGTACACACGGTAGCGGCCGGCGGCGGTTCGATATGCCGCTTCGAGGACGGACGCCTGCAGGTCGGTCCGCAGTCGGCGGGCGCCAATCCGGGGCCCTGCGCTTATCGCCGTGGCGGTCCGCTGACCATTACCGACTGCAATGTGCTGCTGGGCAAGGTTCAGGCGCGCCACTTTCCGGCCGTGTTCGGGCCCGATGGCGATGAACCGCTGGATGCCGCTGGTGTGCAGGCCGCATTTGCGTCCCTGGCAGCCGGGGTGCGGGCTCATACGGCGCAGGAATTGTCGCCGGAGGCGCTGGCCGAGGGCTTCATCACCATCGCAGTGGACTCCATGGCTGCGGCCATCAAACAGATCTCGGTGCAGAAGGGTCACGATGTCACCGGCCACGTTCTGGCTGCATTCGGTGGTGCCGGGGGGCAGCATGCCTGCCAGGTTGCCGACGCACTCGGCATCGACACGGTGCTGCTGCATCCGCTGGCCGGTGTGCTGTCCGCCTACGGCATGGGGCTGGCGGAGGTGCGAGCCATCCGCGAACGCTCGCTGCGCGTTGCCCTGCAGGCGTCCAGCGAGCCGGCCATCCTGGCTGCCGTCGGCGCCTTGACGGCTGAAGCGCGCGCGGCCCTGGACGCGCAGGATCTGGACTTCGAACGCGTATCCGCCGAGGTGCGCCTGCATGTCCGGGTGCGTGGGGCGGATTCCTCCATCCCCGTGGCACTGGCGGCGCTGGACGAGGTTCGCGACAGTTTCCTCGCCGCCCATTTGCACCGTTTCGGTTTCACGCCCCCGGCGGATCAGCTGGAAGTGGACATGATCGAAGCTGAGGCCATCGGTCATGGCGCTGGTGCTGGCGCCGGAACGACCGCTGACCCGCGCGACACCTCGCCACCGGCGCATCGGCACGCGGCGCAGCCGCTGGAGAGCGTGGCGGTATACCTCGCAGCCGAATGGCGTGACGTGCCGCTGTACGATCGGACCGCGCTGCCGGCAGGGATGGAAATTTCCGGGCCGGCGCTGATCCGCGAGGATCTGTCGACGCTGGTGCTCGAACCGGGCTGGTCCGCGCGACTTGATGCGCTGGGCAATCTGCTCTTCCGCCGCACCACCGCCCGCCCCGAACGTCGCGCCGCCGGAACCGCAGTCGATCCCATCCTGCTGGAGGTGTTCAACAACCGTTTCATGTCCTGTGCCGAGGAGATGGGTCTGGCCCTGCAGAACACGGCCCATTCGGTGAACATCAAGGAGCGCCTGGATTTTTCCTGCGCGGTGTTCGACCACGAAGGCGGCCTGGTGGCCAATGCACCGCACATTCCCGTGCACCTGGGCTCAATGGGCGAGAGCGTGCGCGAGATTCTGCGCAACCGCGGTCACAGCGACCGTGGCATGCGCCCCGGCGACATATACATGCTCAACGACCCCTACCACGGCGGTACGCATCTGCCGGATATCACCGTGATCGCGCCGGTGTTTCTGAATGGATCGCCGCAGGCCGACTTCTTCGTCGCCGCCAGAGGACACCATGCCGACGTGGGCGGCATCACTCCGGGCTCCATGCCGCCCTTCTCGACCTGCATAGAAGAGGAGGGCGCGCTGATCCGCGATGCGCTCATCGTCGAGGACGGCCAGCTGCGTGAACATCACATCCGTGATCTGTTTGCACAGGGTCTTCATCCCGCCCGCAATCCGGATCAGAACCTCCCCGACCTCAAGGCCCAGATCGCCGCCTGCACCCGCGGCGCTGATGAACTGCGCCAGCTCTGCAAGGTCTTCGGCGCCGATGCCGTGCGCGCCTACATGCGCCATGTGCAGGCCAATGCCGAAGCCTGCGTGCGCGCCACCATTGCGCAACTCACTGATGGATCGGCCACGGTGCGGATGGACGATGGCGCGATCATCCAGGTCAGCATCAAGGTGGATCGTGACAAGCGTGCCGCCCGCATCGATTTCACCGGCACCTCCGCCCAGCGCGACAACAATTTCAACGCACCGCTGTCCATCACCCGCGCGGCCGTGCTGTATGTCTTCCGTACGCTGGTCGAGCAGCCCATTCCGCTGAACGAGGGTTGTCTGCGTCCGTTGCAGATTCACGTCCCGGCAGGCTCGATGCTCAACCCGCAGCCGCCGGCGGCAGTGGTCGCCGGCAATGTCGAAACCAGTCAGGCCATTGTCGATGCGTTGTACGCGGCGCTCGGCGCTCTTGCCGGTTCGCAGGGCACGATGAACAACTTCACCTTCGGCAATGAGCGCTACCAGTACTACGAAACCATCTGCGGCGGCGCCGGCGCCGGTCCGGGATTTGCCGGGGCGAGCGCGGTGCAGACGCACATGACCAATTCACGCCTTACGGATCCCGAGGTGCTGGAAACCCGTTTCCCGGTGCGCGTGGAGTCCTTTGCCATTCGCGCCGGGTCCGGTGGCGGGGGGCGTTACGGTGGCGGTGACGGCGCTGTGCGGCGGATAAGGTTTCTGGAGCCGATGACGGCGGCGATCCTGTCGAACCGGCGACGGGTGCCGCCACAGGGATTGTGCGGCGGCGGCGATGGAGCTGTTGGCGAGAACCGCGTGGAGAGGGAGGATGGCAGCGTTGAAAGGCTGGGGGCTACAGCTGAGGTGCAGGTGCTGGCGGGGGATATGTTTGTTATTGAAACGCCTGGGGGCGGCGGGTTCGGGGAGTGCGCTGAGCCGGAGGCCTGAGTTATCCACAGTTCAAGGGGGGGATTCCCATGAACTGTGGATAACTCAGGCCTCCGGCTCAGCGTCTCGGCGACTTCGGTGGAAGAGATAGCGGGAATGTTCGATGTACCTGCGGGATCCGGTCAGGGAGAGTTATCCATAGTTCATGGGAATCCCCCCTTGAACTGTGGATAACTCTTCCTGACCGGATCTCCCCGACCACGATTGAAACATCACGAAAAATATCTGGAGTAGCGCATGTGGGTATTGATCGGCGTCGGCGTGGTTCTCGTGGGTTTTGCCCTGCGCATGAATCCCCTGCTGGTGGTGGCTGTTGCTACCGGCGCCACCGGCTGGACGGCGGGGTTGTCACCGTTTGAGCTGATCGCCGCCTTCGGCAAGGCCTTCAAGGACACCCGTGAAGTCAGCGCCATCTGGATCGTGCTGGCGCTCATCGGTGTGCTGGAGCGCGAAGGTCTGCAGGCGCGTGCGCGGCAGCTCATTGAATCGATGCGTGGCGCCACCGCCGGACGGGTGCTGATGACCTATTTCCCGGTGCGCATGATCACCTCCGCACTGGGATTGACCGCGCTGGGCGGACACGCGCAGATGGTGCGGCCGCTGGTGGCGCCCATGACCGAAGCGGCGGCGAAGCGATCCGTGGGCGCCACCCGGGACGACGAGGTGTGTGAGGCGGTGCGTGAAGATGCGCGCGCGCATGCGGCGGCGGCCGACAACATCGGACTGTTCTTCGGCGAGGATATCTTCATCGCCATCGGCTCCATCCTGCTGATGCGCGGCTTCCTCGCACAGTACGGCATCGATGTCGAGCCGCTGCAGTTGTCGGTATGGGCCATACCCACCGCCATACTGGCGCTGCTCATCCACGGCTTTCGTCTGTGGCGCCTGGACCGGCGCCTGGCACGCATGCAGCAGCAGGCCGGAGAAGGGAAATGATCCGTACCGAGCATCTGTTTCTGCTGGCCGGGCTTTTCTTTGTCGCCATTGCCGTGGCCAGCCTGCCGGATCGCAGCAATCCGCGCCGGGTCTGGAATGCCGCCTTCTGGGGGCTGCTTGGCGCCTCGTTCCTGTTCGGCTCCTATCTGTCGGATTTTGCCAACGGGCTGATCGCGCTCGGGCTGGTGGTGGTGGGGGGCATTCTGCGACTGGGGCGCAGTTCGCCAAAGACCACCAGCGAGGCTGAGAGAGCTGAGCGGGCACGGCGGCGCGGCAACTGGATCTTTGTGCCGGCACTGATGGTTCCGGCTGCGGCACTGTGCGGCACGTTGCTGCTGAAGGGCGTGACCGTCGGCGGCGTGCTGCTGTTCGAGACCCGCTCGATTACCTTGCTGTCCCTGCTGCTGGGCGTGGTGCTGGCGCTGAGCGTGATGATGGTGTGGACGCGACCGCCGCTGTCCGCGCCCGTCCAGGAAGGACGGCGGCTGATGGATGCGGTGGGTTGGGCGGCCATCCTGCCGCAGATGCTGGCCTGCCTGGGCGCGATCTTTGCCGTGGCCGGAGTGGGCGAGCAGGTCGGTAGTTTGTTTGAAATGTTCCTGAATCCGGACAGCCGCCTGCTGGTCGTGATGTGCTACTGCCTGGGCATGGCGGTGTTCACGATTATCATGGGCAATGCCTTCGCGGCCTTCCCGGTCATGACCGCGGCCATTGGCCTGCCGCTGATCGTGCACGTGCATGGCGGTGATCCGGTGATCATGGCGGCCATCGGCATGCTGGCGGGGTTTTGCGGCACGTTGATGACGCCCATGGCGGCGAACTTCAACCTGGTGCCAGCGGCGCTGCTGGAACTCAAGGACCGCTACGGGGTGATCCGGGCGCAGATTCCCACGGCCCTGCCGCTGCTGGCGGGCAATACGCTTCTGATGTATCTGCTGGTGTTTCGATGAACACGACTGAACAAATCGCGGGCCTGTCCCCTGACCTGTCCCCGGACGTGGTCGAACAATTCGCACGCTTGGCACTTTCGCATGTGGAGCGTGAGTATCCGAACAAACTCGACCACGTCATGACCGGCATGGCGGATGTGCGCTCGCCTCGTCAGCTGCACCCGGTGTTCTATGGCAGTTTCGACTGGCATTCCTGCGTGCACGGTTACTGGATGCTGGCAACGCTGCTGCGCCTGCAGCCGGGCATTGCCGCCGCGCCGGCCATTCGCGCATTGTTTGATCGTGCCCTCACACAGCGGAACATTGCCGCCGAGTGCGACTATGCGGCGCAACCGTCCTCGCGTGGATTTGAACGGCCCTATGGCTGGGCCTGGTGCCTGATGCTGGCGGCCGAGCTGAAACGCCATGGTGGCGCAGGCTGGTTCGCCGCACTGCGGCCGCTGGCGCAGATCTTTGTTGACCGCTGGCAGGCCTTCCTGCCGCTGGCTGAGTATCCGGTACGGGTGGGGACGCATCCGAACACGGCCTTCGCGCTGCGCCTGTCGCTGGAGTACGCGCGCGAGTGCGGGGATGATGTGCTGGCTGAATTGTTTGTCGGCAGCGCCAGATCCTGGTATGGCGCCGATCGGGACTGCCAAGCATGGGAGCCGAGTCTGGATGAATTCCTCTCCCCGGCGCTGATCGAGGCAGAGTTGATGCGGCAGGTGCTGGAGCCGGCGGCTTTCTGCGACTGGTTTGACGCCTTCCTGCCCGGAGCCACGCAGGGCGCGCCAACCACCCTTTTTACTCCCGTGGAGCCACGCGATCGCAGCGATGGCAAGCTCGCGCACCTGGACGGGCTGAATCTGTCCCGGGCATGGTGCTGGCGGGGTATCGCGGCCACTCTGGGAGCCGCCCATGCGGCCAGTGAGCCGGCGCTGCGGACTGCCGCACATCATCTGCAAATAGCCCTGCCCCGGGTGAGCGGCGATTACATGGGTGAGCACTGGCTCGCAAGCTTCGCAGTGCTGGCACTGCTAGACTCCCTCTCCTAAGGGCTGCCGGGGCGGGGTTTTATCGATTTCCACCCCGGCTGATCTAACCGGATGGATTGAATGAGCCAGTTACTGCATGTATTGATCGTCGAGGACAATCCCGCGGACGCGGAAATGCTGCTGCGTGAATTGCGCCGTGGCGGCTTCGACACACAGGCCGAGCGCGTGGAAACCCCCGCGGCCATGCGCGAGGCGCTGACTCGCCAGTCCTTCGACCTGGTCATCAGCGACTACAACCTGCCGCAATTCAGCGCTCCGGATGCCCTGCAGACCCTGCAGACCACCGGCCTCGATATTCCCTTCTTCGTGATCTCCGGCACCATCGACGAGGATATGGCGGTGGCCATGATGCGCGCCGGTGCCCACGAGTACATGATGAAGGATGGGCTGAAGCGCCTGATTCCCAGTCTGGTCCGGGCGCTGCGCGATGCCGGTATCCGCCGCGAGCACCGCCACGCCGAGGAACTGCTGCGCCAGAGCGAGAAGCGCCTGAGCATGGCCATTACCTCGGCGCGGATGTACACCTGGGACTGGGATGTCGTCAGCGGGAAGCTGATTCGCGCCGGACACTACCAGGGCGTTCATGGTGAGGATGCCTCTGCCGAAGGCACCTTCGATGAACTGCTGGACATCATGCATCCCGACGACCGACGGCGGGTGGAACAGGTGGTCGCCTATTCACTGCAGACCGCCGCGCCATTCCGTGTGGACTTCCGTATCCACCATCGCAGCGGGGAGGTGCGCTGGCTGGAAGCCCAGGCGCAGCCCTACCAGGATGCCAGCGGACGCTGCACGCGCGTTATCGGTGTGACCCACGACATTTCCGAGCGCAAGCGCGCCGAGCAGCTGGTCAGCGAGATCGCCTTCAATGATCCACTGACTTCGCTGCCCAATCGCAACAGCCTGCGTGAGCGGGTGATCGAGGCCATCAATAGTGACGCGGGCAGGGGCGCGCCCTTTGCGCTGTTGTTGATGGATCTGAATCACTTCAAGGATATCAACGACACGCTTGGTCACCATCGCGGTGATCTGGTGCTCAAGGAAGTCGCGCAACGTCTGTGCAGCGCAGTGGCTGCGCCGTCCGTGGTTGCGCGTCTGGGCGGTGATGAGTTTGCGATTCTGCTGCCGGATCTGGATAACAAGGCCAGCGTTCACGTTGTGATCGAGCAGATACAGCGGGTCCTGCACGAACCGGTGACCATCGATGAACTGGCCATCGTGGTGGAAGCGGGCATTGGTGTGGCGCTGTATCCGGATCATGGCACCAACCCGGATAGCCTGTTGCGGCGGGCAGATGTGGCCATGTACACGGCGAAGAAAGCCGGCGCCAGCTACGTCGTCTACGACATGAAGGACGATCATCACAGCACCGCGCGTCTGGCGCTGATGGCGGAACTGCGCCAGGCCATCGAGCAGGACCGGCTGGTGCTGCACTACCAGCCGAAGATCGACCTGAATACCGGCCGGATCTGCGGAGCGGAGGCGCTGGTGCGCTGGCAGCATCCGCGGCGGGGAATGATCGCACCCGACCAGTTCATCGCCGCTGCCGAGCAGGGCGGGCTGATTCATCCGCTGACGCGCTGGGTGCTGCAGACCGCGACAATGCAATGCGGTCTGTGGCGCTCCCAGGGACTGGATGTGCCGATGGCGGTCAACCTTTCTGCGCGCAATCTCCTTGATCAACAGCTGCCCGAAGAAATCGCCGGCATGCTGCTCCGCCACTCGCTGCCGTCGGAATGGCTGACGCTGGAGATTACCGAGAGCGCCATCATGGCCGATCCCACGCGGGCCGGCGAAATCCTGCAGCGGTTGAGTGACACCGGCGTGCGACTGGCCATTGATGACTTCGGTATCGGCTATTCCTCTCTCGGCTATCTCAGTCGCTTGCCGGTGCACTGTCTGAAGGTAGACCGCTCCTTCGTGGGCAAGATGCTGCACAACCCCGACGATGCGGTCATCGTCCGTTCCACCATCGATCTGGCGCACAACCTGGCGCTGGAGGTGGTGGCCGAGGGGGTGGAGGACAAGGAAACTTACGATTCGCTGCTGTCCTGGGGCTGCGATGCCGCCCAGGGCTATCTCATGAGCCGTCCGCTGCCCGCAGATGCATTTACGGAGTGGCTGCGCGACTCGCCCTGGGGGCTTGATCGCGGCGTGGCCGGTATTTAGAAATTCGCCGGCATTTCAATATTCTTTAGCACCGCTCTGGTGCAATCCGGCGCACCCTGTTTCATCAGCGCCACCGCTGTAAGAAATCCGCTCCATCACCGGTCTGGTGCATGGGGGACGCATGCCTGTGGCACGCGGACCGCCAATCCAATCCTTGCATCACAGCAATACAGACCAGGAGCCCATGCATGAAAACCAAACTCGTACTGGCATCTTCAATATCCGGACTGTTCGCACTCGCCGCCATGAGCGGGGCGGTCGCGGCGGACTCCGGCAAGAAAGACATGGAGAAGTGTTACGGCGTCGTCAAGGCCGGCAAGAATGACTGCGCTGCCAAAGGCCATTCCTGCATGGGGCAGGCGAAGACCGATGGCGCCAGCGGTGAATGGATCTTCCTGCCGAAGGGCACCTGCGAGCGTATCGCCGGTGGCAGCCTGAAGCCGAAGATGTAAGACCGTGGCGCTGTTGCATACCGCAACTGCGGGCGGCAGGTCGATTCCGGCGCAAGCCGGGATCGGTCTGCGCGCCGCACATCACGAGGCGCTGACCCGTGAGCCCCCGCGCGTCGGCTGGCTCGAGGCACACAGCGAGAACTACTTTGGCGAGGGTGGTGCGCAGCTAGAGGCGCTCGAGACGCTGCGCGCACTGTACCCCCTGTCGCTGCACGGTGTGGGTCTGTCCCTGGGCAGCAGCGATTCACTGGACCACCAGCACCTGCGGCGGCTCAAGCGCCTGGTCGAGCGGGTTGAGCCGGCTCTGGTGTCCGAACATCTTTCGTGGGGCTCGGTGCAGGGCCGCCACAGCAACGACCTGCTGCCGCTGCCATACACCGATGAGGCGCTGGCACTCATGGTCGAGCGCGTGCAGCAGCTGCAGGAGTTTCTCGGCCGGCAGGTGCTGATCGAGAATGTTTCCAGCTATCTGCAGTACGTCGACTCGCAATTCAGCGAGAGTGAGTTCGTGGCCGAGCTGGCGCGCCGCAGTGGCTGCGCCATCCTGCTTGACGTCAACAATGTCTATGTCAATGCCTGCAATCATCAGTTTGATCCGCGCGCCTTCATCGATGCACTGCCGCGTGGCGCCGTGGCTGAGCTGCACCTGGCAGGCCACTCGACCATCGAGCTCGACGGCCGGCAGCTGCTGCTCGATACCCATTCCACGCCGGTGTGCGCGCAGGTCTGGAGCCTGTACGAGTACACGCTGGGGCGTTTCGGTCCGCTGCCGACGCTGATTGAGTGGGACAGTGATCTGCCTGCTCCGCAGGTACTGCTCGCAGAGGCGGCGCGGGCTGAGGCCAGACTGGAGAAGGTGCGTGCCCGCGCTGCGTGACATGCAGATGGCGTTCATGCGCGCGGTGCTCGACAGCGACAGCGGGCAGGCCGCGTCGCTGATTGTCGATGATGGTCTTGCGCCCGCACAGCGGCTGTCGATCTACGGCAACAATTCACGCGTGGTATTTCTCGACACGCTGGAGCGCGGCTTCGCGGTGCTGGTGCGCCTGGGCGGGCAGGACTGGTTTCGTCAGACAGCGCGCGAGTATCGCCGCGCCTATCCGTCCAGGGCCGGGGATGTGCGTCACATCGGCGCGAACTTTGACCGGTTTCTCGCAGAGAAACTACACGATACGCCCTACGAATACTTTGCCGATGTGGCACGCCTGTGCCGCGCCTATCAGGAGGTGCTGGATGCCCCGGAGCACCTGCCATTCGATCTGGACGGGCTGCGACAGGTGCAGCCGCAGGACTACGGGCAGCTGCGCTTCCTGCTGCACCCTGCCGCTCGGCTGGTCGCATCACCCTGGCCCATTCTCGATATCTGGCGGGCCAATCAGCCCGAAGTGTCTGAACCGCCGACCATTGATCTGGGCAGTGGCGCCAGCCATCTGCTGGTGATCCGCCGCAGTGATCACGTCGAACTGCGGGCGCTGCCGGCGGCGGATTTCGCCTTCCTGCAGGGGTGCGCCGCCGGTCAATACTTCGATGAGCTGGCCGCACAGGCAGCGACACAGCATCCCGAGGTGGCAGTGGCGCAGTTGCTGCATCGTCTGATTGAAATCGGTGCTCTGGCCGGCTTCAGTCGTCAACCCCCGGTCGAGGAAAATGCATGATGATGGTTGCCGCATCCCTGACGGCGGCGGCAGGCTATCATCCCGTGCCTGATGAGCAGCCGCCAACGCAAAGTGTGCAGATGAATGACTCCGGCCAGATGCGCGAGCGGCATGCGCGATTTGTCGCGCTGTGCGAACCGTTGAAGGCCGATGTATTTCGTTTCCTGTTCTGGCTGTGCCGGGAGCGCACGCTGGCCGAGGATCTGACCCAGGAGACGCTGCTGCGCGCGTGGCGTTCACTGGATGCCCTGCAGGAGCCCGGCGCAGCCCGCTCGTGGCTGCTGACCATTGCACGACGGGAGCTGGCGCGGACCTTCGAGCGCAAGCGGCTGGACACGGTGAGTCTGGACGCGCCCGGGGGCATCGATGCAGCCGCACTGGCCACGCCCGATGCGCCGGAGCAGGACGATGAGGTTCTGGACATGCGCCGCGCCATCCTGGAGCTGGAGGAGGGGTATCGCGAGCCAATCACGCTGCAGGTGCTGTTCGGTTATTCCACCGGTGAAATTGCCCGGCACATGCAACTGTCGCAACAAACCGTGCTCACGCGGCTGTTTCGTGCGAGACAGAAATTGCGCGACAAATTTGCCGATGAAGCACGGCAGGAGAGTGTGGCGAGATGAATTGCGAAGACTTCCGCCAGGCAATCGGCGCCGATCCGGCCGTCGACACTCCGCAGCTGCAGGCCCACGCCGCCGGTTGTGTGGCGTGTACCGACCATGTGGCGCGCCTGCGTGACATGGATGACATCATCCGGCGCGCGCTGACGGTGGACGCCGATCTGCCCGCAGTCGATCTTCCGCCTGTGGAGATGGCGGCCAGCGGCGTCAACGCTGTTGACAGTGCAGGGGCGCGGCTGCGACGCAGAGCCCTGCCGCTTGCGCTCGCCGCCAGCATCACACTGGTCTTGGCTTCGGTGCTGTGGTTTGCGCTGCCGGGCGAATCGCTTGCCAGTCAGCTGGTAACCCATGTCGGACATGAGTCGAAGTCGATGGTGATCACGACAAAGACGGTGGGGACAGAAGATCTGCAGCGCGTACTGGCCAAATCGGGCGTGGCGCTGCGGCCGGAGTTTGGTACGGTTTCCTACGCCATGAGTTGCGAGTTTCACGGCAACTGGGTGCCGCACCTGGTGGTGCAGACCCTGTCCGGTCCGGTGACCGTATTGCTGCTGCCGCAGGAAGAGTCTGTCAGGCAGGCGCAGTCCTTTGAGGAGGACGGCTACTCCGGCCTGCTGCTGCCTGCGCCGCGTGGCGCTTTGGCCGTGATCGGACGCGATGCGCCGCTGGAGCAGGTGGCGGCGCAGGTGCAGGCGGCGGTACGGTATCTGCCCTGAAAGTGGGCGGTGGTGTCCGGCGGCAAAGTCCTGCATGACAACGGCAGTCATCGTGGCGGCTGGGATATAGTCCCGGCTCGAGTCTCAACTGCTTTGTCTATCTTCACTATGAATCCGCCGGAATTCTCAGTCGCTCCCATGATGGATGGGATCGATCCGGTCAGAATGTATAGTTAAATCAATTGCTTGGAGTGACCCAATAGGGCTTGTCTCCTTTTTGTCCCCACGAATTTAGGGTGACTGGCGTAGCCACCCTGTGGCCTTTCAATGAATGCCGGAGTGCCGGAGGAAAACGTAGACAGGAATTGGCATCCTGTATACACTTTCCTCCATGACGCGCCAAGGCACAATCCCACGGCCCGCGGGCCTGTCGGCGATTTTTACCTACAGTGATGCACAGGCTGCGGGTATTTCAGATCGTCGGCTCTATTCCTATCGCGATCTCGGTCACGTCGAGTCGATAGGGCGGGGACTGTATCGCTGGGCCGAAGCTGCCGAGTCAGATCAGAACCTGCTCGAAATTGCACTGCGGGTTCCGCGGGCAACCCTGTGCCTGATCAGCGCCCTGGCGCACCACGATCTGACCGACGCCATTCCGCCGCGAACGGCTTTCGCCATCCCGCGTGGCAGCCGGGTTCCGAAATTGCAATCGCCGGTCGAAGTCCATGTTTTCGCACGCAAGACATTCGATCTGGGGCGCGAAGATCTGCGGATCGGCCACGGTGTTTCGATCGGTTTGTATTCGGCAGAACGAACACTGGTTGACATTATTCGGCTGCGTCACCGGGAAGGCGCCGACGTTGCGTGGGAGGCTTTGCGCCGGTGGTTACGCCGCAGAGGCTCGAAGCCCGCCGCCTTGATCAAAATGGCAAAACACTTTTACGGCGCCGAACGTGCCGTTCGCAACGCCTTGGAAGTCGTGCTGTGATCCGCGCTACCCGTGAGACAACGGCCGGTCAGCGGTATCTCGATCTGCAGCGGGCGGCGCAAAGGAGCGAACGGCCTACTGACGAGCTGATTCAGCTCTACGCGCTGGAATGTTTTCTGGATCGCCTGACGCATTCGCGATTTACAAAGCATTTTGTACTGAAGGGCGGGGTTTTGCTGGCGGCGCTGGGAGCGCGCAGGCCCACGCGTGATATCGATCTGGCCGCACGCGCCCTGGATAACGACGCGCAAGCCATGCTCGCCGTTGCGAAGGAGATTGCCGCCATAACGGTGGATGACGGTGTTGTGTTCGACGCCGATGGTGCTTCCGCCGAAATCATTCGCGAGGACAGGCAATACAGCGCGGTGCGCGTGAAGCTCACCGGAACCCTGTCCCGGGCGCTCATCCGGTTGCATGTCGATATAAACGTAGGCGATCCTATCTGGCCTGAGCCGCAGGAAGTACGGCTGCCACGATTGCTGGATGGCGTGCTGGCGATCCACGGTTACTCGGTGGAAATGGTGCTGGCGGAGAAAATCGTCACGGCGATCGAACGGGGCACTGAGAATACCCGCTGGCGTGATTTCGTTGATATCTATACCTTGGCGCACCAGCACGACATCAATGGCGGAATATTGCGGCAGTCACTTGCGCGAGTCGCAGAATATCGTGGTGCCACGCTTGTATCACTCCAGATCGTGCTTGCCGGCTATGCTGAAATCGCTCAACGACGATGGCTTGCGTGGGTCAAGAAGCAGCGCATCGAGTCGAATGTTCCAGCGGAGTTCTCGGTTGTGCTCGATTTCATCATTCGATTTTCCGATCCCGTCGTAGCTGAAGAGCGCACTGCGAAGAATTGGGATTCCACAGTCCGACGATGGGTATGATTTCAGTTTGACGGACTCAAATTTACTATTTGCGCGCTGAAAGGCGTGACGTTTGGTCTTTCCATGTTATTCGCTCACTTTCGTGGCAAGCAGTCCGTCATGCGTTTCCAGTGCATATTCGCCGGCTCCACTTGGCGTCGCGAGATATTCATGGTGACACGGCAACAGCTTTGTCGGCAGCGGATTGGCGGCATCGGGGTTATGGATGACGGCCATCGGTTTCATGTTTCCAATCACCCAGGTCTCATCTATATCCACCGCCCACACTGCGCTGATCGGACGAAACGCGGGATCCAAAAAAGTATAGGCAGGGACGCCTGCGCCGCTCGGCTTCTTGATGATTGGGCGGTGCTGGTGCTCGGATCCCAGGGCCTTCAGGGTGGTTTGGTCGATCGTAACCTGCATTGGCCCGACCGCGAATACCGCTTCCACGGCACATGGATACTGGCTGATGCCAGAAATCGAGGCGAAATGCGGTCCTCGCAGTAGACGGCCATTCACCGCGATTACGTACACGTCATGCGGGCCAACTACGCCCTTATCCAGATATCCCTTGATGCCTTTCCCAGGATTTCCCAGGAGTTTCTCGGCTTTCTCTTTGATGGCTGCTGTCCACCGAAGGAGAATGGCTTCATGCGGATAGCTGAATGCACGGTTGAACGGGTGTGTCAGCCACTCTTCAGGAATCCCGGCAGCCTGAGGACATATCACCTCGATCCAGATTCGCTGACCTCCATGTTCGATGAGGAAATCCGGCCCCTCATGTGAAGGCTTGAGGGGGAGACCTGCGACACGCAGTTCGTGCCCAAGAAGAATCTCCGATAGCTGTTGCCAGTAACGCGCTTCATCTCCAGAGCAGAGCTTGGTCACCAAGTCCCGGTCGCCGAGATCAAGATGGATGTGCTCGCTACACGCAGTCTCGAGAAACTTCCTCACCAGCACGGTGTTTGGGTGGTTCTCCGGATAGCGCGTCAATAGATGCTGCTGGACCTGTTGTAGCTGTGTTGCAGTTGCCATGTGTGCGGTCGCCAGGGAATTGGGCTAGACGCGGTTCTATGGTGTCCCATTACAGCCACGGGTCCATGCGATTTCGCATCACCTTCTCTCGGAATAGTGTATCCCTCAGCTTTCTTTCTTTTTCTTTGAGCTTCTTTCTTAGCGCATACAAACCCAGCGAAGCCAGTGAAACTGGCCGAGCCGGTGGAAACCTTCGCCATCGACATCAATGACATCCGCGACGATTCCGCCACCATCAACGTGTCGTGGGAGCATGTCCGCGTGCCCGTGAAGCTGCAACTCGACCTCGTCGGCCCGCTGACGGCGCAGATCAGGATGGCAATGGCCGGCGCAGGCCGCAAGCCCTATACACAGGCTGCCGGCTTCTACCTCGAACACGATATCGACCTGCCGCAGGCGCTGCAGTGGACCGAGACAGCCATCGCCGAGAAGGCCGCGCCCAACAACCTCCACCGCAAGGCGGAGATCCTGGCGAAGATGGGTCGGAAAGACGAAGCCCTGGCCGCGGCGCGCCAGTCGCTGGAGATGGCCAGACAAACACCGGGCGGCATCGGCACGGAATACACCACGCTGAACCAGCAGCTGATTCGGCGTCTGGGCGGGGCGAAGTAGCAGAATTGTGTCTGCGGCTGCATCCAGCCGCCGATTTCACGCGCCTCGATCATGCACCAAACTTAGGGGTATTCCAGGGTCGCCCTAGCGGGAGCGGATGAGGAAACCCGTGCCGTCCTTCTTGATCACCAGCGACTCATCCCGCCCCAGGAACAGCATCAGCGACTGCGGGTCGTCGGCGTTGAAGATGCCGATGAGCTGTTTGTCCCGCGCCCGGCCCTCCACGTGGATCTGCCCGAGGTTGTAGCGGTTGAACTCCGCGGCCACCTCGGCCAGCGTGTCATCGCGGAACACCAGCCGGCGCTGGCGCCAGGCTACGGCGCTGACTACGTCGGCGTCAGGATTGCGTCGCACGGCGTCGATCGTGATGCGGGCTTCTTCGCCGCCGGTCAGCCGCTCGCTGGACCTTCCATTACCCGCCTTCACGAGCCCCTCGAGCACGGACACCGTGGTCCTGTCGCGCCGGCGCTGAACATTGAACCGGGTGCCCAGTACCTGCACGGTGGCGCTGTCGGTGGCGACCTGGAACGGACGTGCTGCGTCGGGCTGCACGACGAACAGCGCCTCTCCATCCAGCAGCCGCACCTGACGGGACCGGCCGGAGAAGGTCACCTCCGCGCGGGACAGCACGTTCAGGTGCAGCGTGGAGCCGTCGGCGAGCTTGAAAGAGCGCTGCTCGCCGGTGGCGGTGGTGTACGTGCGCGAGGCGCCCAGATAGGGCGCGGCCTGCCAGGCGAGCGCTAGCACGGCGATGAAGATGGCGATGCCGGCTGCCAGTCGCCAGTGACCGAGGGTGCTGCGCCAGCGCTCGGTGGGCTGGGGCTGCACGAGCGGGGTGGGCGCCTGCGCGGCGTGGCGGCGAAGCTCTTCCAGATCCAGACCGATGCGCCGCTGCGGGTCCATGCCGTCGAGCCGGCGGTATTCCTCGGTGACGTACAGGAACTCGCGCACATGGCGGGAGGACTGCTGCAGCCACTGGAAGAACGCTGCGCGCGACTCGTGGCTGTCGTTGTCCTCCAGCTGCACCAGCCAGTCGGCGGCCTCTTCGGTCAGACGCGTTTCGTTCTGTTGCGCTGTGTTCATCGTTCCCGCTCCATGGTGCGGCACATCGCCACGCCGCGGGCGATGTACTTCTTCACCGTGTGTACCGACACATCCATCGCCTTTGCGATCTCTGGATAGGACAGGCCGTCGCGCTTTCGCAGCACCAGCGCGGCGCGCCAGGCCTCGGGCAGGCGCGCCAGCACGCGGTCGACCTCCTGTTCCAGGTCGAGCTGGTCCACGAGCTCGTCGGCGGGAAGGGTGTGCGGGCGCTCGGTCAGCGCATCGACGGTGGAGGAATCGAAGCTGACGCGTTCCTCGCGCACCCTGAGATTGAAGTCGTGCACCACGTTGGAAGCGACGCGGTACAGATATGCCTGCGGCTGGCGCACCACTTCCTCGGGCGGGAAGCGCAGCAGGCGCAGGTACACTTCCTGCGCCAGGTCATTGGCGGCCTGGGCCTCACGCACATGGCGGCGCAGGAAACGCCGCAGTTCCGGGCGGTACTGCTCGAAGGCGCCGGCGCTCCGGCCGGGTTTCGATGCGTGTTTTGAGAACGGATGCGGCACTGCGATTGTCCGGGCGGTTTCCTCGTAAAACTGAATGACCGGTTGGCGAGACGGTTTTGGGTATGGTTCGAATCCAGCGTACCCAAAATGCCGCCCGCCGCCGGTCTACTCCCACCATGACGAGTATCATTCATTGGGGAGTGTAAACGATGAGCCCACTGCAACATGTTATCTGCGCGGCTCTGGTGAGCCTGCTGGCGAATCCGGGAATCGCATCCGCCGAACAGGCTCCGGAGACGCCCGCGCGCAAGATGGTCTTCAACATCGCCGAACAGCCGCTGGGAGATGCGCTGCGGCGGTTCGGCGAGCAGACCGGGCTGCAGGTGGTGCTGTATTCGCAGATCGGAAGGGGGCTGAAGGCGCCCCGGGTGGCGGGGGATCTGACACCGCGGGTGGCGCTCGACCGGCTGCTGGCGAATACGGGGTTGAAATACGAGTATCTCAATGCGTCCACCGTGGCCATCAGCGACGGGAAGGCGGGGGACTCCTCTTCGACGCGCGCTCCCGCCGATCAGATGCGGCTCGCAGTCCGGGTGGAAGATGGACCGCAGGCGCAAACCGCCGCCCCGGGACCGAAGGAGAAGGCGGATGTGGTGGTCGAAGGGGAGCGCGACCGGCCGGCGCCGTTCAGTACGGCCAACCTGGATCTGACCCGCACCGAGGACGATGCCCTGCCGTTCCAGGTCTTCGAAGCCAGGGACATCGAACTCTCCGGCGCTTCGGACCTGCAGGAGTTTCTCCAGAATCGGTTGCCGCAGAACTTCTCCGCGGTTTTCGGTGAGTCGGATGATACGGCGGACGTCAAAAGCGACGCTCGCAGAGGTCAGGTGGATCTGCGCGGCTGGGGCGCCGACGAAACCGTGTTTCTGCTCAACGGCCGGCGCATGCCCGCCCAGTATCAGATAACAGATAGCCATGGCGTCAATGCCACCCCCGATCTGCGGGGCATCCCCCTGGGTTCGATCGAGCGCATCGAGATTCTCTCCTCCGCCGCCAGCGCCATCTACGGTGCGGGCGCCACTGGCGGGGTGATCAACATCATCACTCGCCAGGACTTCAAGGGCGGGCAGCTGGCGGTGGATTACCAGACCCCCGCGGACACGCACGCGCCCCGGCGCAGCGTGAACCTGAGCTACGGCATGGCGCTGCCGTGGGGACTGGGTCTGAGGCTGGGCGGCAGCTACAGCGACAGCGCGCCGCTGACTGCGGGGGACCGCGCGGAGGTGTCCATCGCGCGCTGGCGGCAACTGGCCATGGAGAGAGATCCGGCGCGGGTGATCAATCAGGTGTCCGGAGATCCCTTTCGGACCAGCACGGAAGTGACCGGCGCTACGCCAAATATCCGGGCCACCTCAACCAGCGGCAATCTCTTTTCCGGTCTTCCCGGAGCGCAGGCCTCCAACTACACCACCGTGCCGGCGGGCTCCACCGGCGGCAGCGCCCTTTCCGCCTATCAGCCCGGCGTCTATAACCTGGAGCTGGCGGAGGGCGCTGCGGGAATCGCTCTGTTCGCGAAAGATTCGACCCTGGGAACCGTAGCTTCGAATCGGACATTGAGTCTGGGCATCGACAAGCACCTGGGTGAACGATGGCGCTGGTCATTGGACGCCCGTTACACCGGGACCGAGAACGAAGGGACTGAGAGCGGGCAACGATCATTCAGTTCTACTGCTTCCCTTATGAGTAGGCCTCCGGTGCCGGCCGCCGCGCCGACCAATCCCTTCAACCAGACTGTTCGGGTCAGCCTGGTGGACCCTAACCTGAATCGCGCGGAGCTGCGCGGGCGACAGCGCAGCGAGGGTTGGGTGCTGAGTTCCACGCTGCGAGGCGCGGTAGGCCGGTGGCGCGGTTTCCTCGATGTCAGCTATGCGGACTACCGGAGTCTGAATTTTTCGCAATCCTTCCTCGAGCCCGATGGCGGCTGGACCGCGGCCTTCCTGTCGGGTGCCTACAATCCCTTCGTGGATCCGCGTGTGGCCGCACCGGCGGCGCCCGGCTTCTACGAACACTACATTGCAAGCCGAGGTTCCAGTGCCAGCGCCACCCGCACTTACCGAGCGGCCATCAAGGCTTCCGGCCCCCTGTTGAGCCTGCCGGCCGGCACGCTGCAACTGACGGCGGGCGTGGATGCGTCGCGCACGGATCGCTATCTCACCGAGTCTGACCATCAGTATCTGGACAGCCTGACCGGACAGCCCAGCGTTCCGTCAGGCGGCGCGTCGCCGCCTGCTGAGGACTTTTTGACTGCTCAGAGCGATCCATTCGTTATCGACATGTACGCCGGCTATGCGGAGGCCACCATACCGCTGTTGTCCGCCGCGCAGGGCGTGCCGCTGATGGAACGTCTGGAGCTGTTCGGTTCGGGTCGACTCGCTCGCAGGGTGACAAGCGGTATAGGGGCTCCGGGCGGTATTCTAGGGCCTTCGGGCTTTATCACTGTGCCGCCGCCGGCTGTAAAGGCCAGCACCACCTCTTACCTTTACGCCTTCGGGCTGCGTTACGAGCCGGCGGAAGGCTTCGCCTTCCGTGCCACACAGAGCATCGGTTTCAAGCCCCCAGAGGTCTCCCAACTCGTCCCGGCGGCCGCTCCGCCGTTCTTACCCTTGACCGGCCTCAATGATCCGCTGCGGGATGGTTGGAGCGGCGTGCTCACGAATACGATGTACGTCACCGGAGGCAATCCCGGCCTGAAGCCCGAGACCACGGATTCGACCAATTTCGGTTTGATTCTCACGCCTCGCCGGGTGCCGGGCCTGAGAGTGTCGGTGGACTACGTGGAAAGCGTGCGCAACGATGCGATCTCTAGTCTGATGGCGCAGAACGCGATCAACCTGGAGTCGGAGCTGCCCGGGCTCGTCCAGCGTGGAGCGCCGGATGGCCATCCCAGCGGTGTGGGGCCGATCACCTTCCTGGACCTGCGTAACATCAATCTGGCCCAGATTGCCTCCAGGAGCGTGGACTTCTCGGTTGAGAAGCGGTGGGAGAACATCCACGGCGGCCGCCTGGTGTTGAGGGCAGCGGCCAGCCGAAACATCAGCTTCAAGGTACAGCTCACCGATATCGGTCCAGCGGTGGAGCAGGTGCGCAACCCGACCGGCGCCTTCTCCCGGCAGATCGAATGGAACGGCAACGCCCAGGTGCGCTGGGAGGGTCCGCGGTGGAGCGTGGGGTGGAGCACACGTTACCTGGACTACCTCCTGCTGCCGCAGCCGCCGAACAATCCGACCCAATGGTTCCCGCTGCAGGGCAGCGACCGCGCGCCGCGGGCGCTGAACCACGATCTGAACGTGAGCTACCGCGCGCCGGCGGTGGAGAACCCGCGCGGCATGCAGGCGCTGCTCTCCGGCACTTCCATCACCTTCGGCGTGAGGAACGTCTTCGACCGCACGCCCCGCTTCTGGGCCCCCAGCACTGACCGTGGCATTGTTACCTACGACAGCATCACGGGCCGCAGCGTCTGGATGCAGCTGCGGCGGGACTTCAACTGAGATCGTCCGGCGACCCCGGAGTCATCTTATGTCAGAAATACCGCCCCCAGACCCAGCAGCGCGGCGAAACCGATTACGTCGGTGAAGGTGGTCAGGACTGATCGCGTAGTGGCCTTGAGCGCCCGTCGCTACAGCCCGGTCGCTTCTCTTTATCCCCAGGCCTCGCTGCTCGATGGCCAGGGCAACACGGATGAAGCGCTGCGGTTCCAGCAGCTCGCGCCGGGTTTCTTCGCTGCGCAATGGATGGCCGATCCGTCGACCGAACTGCGCGTCAATGCCCGCTCGCTCGATATCGGTGGTGCGCCGCCGCCGCGCGGTGAGACACGCCTGGTGTCGATGGCTGGCGCCGACGTGGCCAATGAATATCAGGTCGACCCGCAGCTGTCGCTGAACCTTCAGGCCCTCGCCACGGCGACGGCGGGCAACTCCATCGATCCCACCCAGCCCCAGACCGATGACTTCAATGCAACCCTGCAGGCCGGCATGGGCTCGCTGCGGCTGTACTCCCTGTGGTGGTACGCGCTGCTGCTGGGCCTTCTGCTCTATCTGACCGAACTGGTCTATCGGCGCTGGCCTCGAACCTAGGACCGGATGCACTTATGAACGACATGATTCATTTTCGCGGCTTTTCCCTGTCGCTGGCTTTGACGCTGACACTGGCGGCCGGCGCGGTCTGCGCGGCGGCACCCCAGGCGCAGCTGGAGTCGCTGGTCGCAACCCGTCAGATCGACTTCGCCACCGTCGACCCGCTGTACCGGGAATCGATGATGCGCGATGGCAGCCTGGATGAGGTGCTGGCGCAGCTGCAGGCCATGTCGAAGGAAAGCGTCCGCTCCAGGCGCGAGCGCAGCAATGCGTTGCTGATCGTCAGCCATCTGCAGTGGCGCTTCGGTTTGCGCCAGGATGCGCAGAACACCATCGAGGAAGCCCTGAAAATCGAAACCAGCGCGGACCTGGCGCTGCAGCAGGCGCGCCTGCTCGAGGCGGCTGGCGAACTGCAGCAGTCCCAGCGCTGGTATGACCAGGCCTTCGCCCTCACCAGCGACAAAACGCGCAAGGAGAACATTCGCCTGCGCATGACCTTCGTCGCCGTTGGTCAGCAGAATATCGAAGCGCTGGTGCGCCTGGCCCAGAGCCGCGACCGCGATTTCCGTAACCGCGCTGCCGTGGCGCTGGCGGTGCTGAGCCACTACGACGAGGCTGCGGGGCTCTACCAGGTATACGGCGAGGGGAGCGACCGCTTCCGCCAGCACCTGCGCCTGGCGCAATGGGCGCTGGAAGCCGGCGATGCCTCGGGTGCGCAGGAAGAGGCCTGGAAGGCGGTGCAGGTGGCCACCCTGGATCGCGATCAGCGTTATGCCCTGAGTGTTTTGGTGGATGCGTACGAGAAAGACAACACGCTGGAGAAGCTCCTCCAGCGCTTCGAACGCAAGGGCAAGCTCAGTGCCGACGAACAGGACATCCGTATCGATCTGCTGCAGAAGCTGGGGCGCTACGATGAGGCCATTCGTTTGTTCAACGAAAGCGGCCGTACCGACATCACGCCGGCCTCGCGCCGTCAGTTGCTGCGCATGTACAGCGACGCCGGTCAGACCGGACAGATGGTGATCGAATACAAAAAACTCATTGCCGCCGAACCGGAACAGGCAGCCTGGTCGGAAGGTCTGGCCCAGCACCTCATGGAACAGTCGGACCGTGCTGGCGCCATGCAGGTCTGGCAGTCCTTCATCGATCACAACACCCATGCCGGCGCCCTGATGGCCGGCGCGGAGGCCATGGCGCGCTTCGGCTTTGACGAGCTGTCGGTTGCCGCCACTGAGAAGGTGATTGCGGTGGAGCCTGCGGCCACCAGCGAGGCGCTGTTGTTCCGCTTCGAACTGGCCATGCGCCGCGGCAGGACTGCGGAAGCCGAAGCAGTGCTGGCGACGATGAACCGTACCCTGCCACCGGATGCGGTGGATCGGGTGGATCTGGCCGACGCCTACGAGCGCATCAAGAAACCGCAGGAAGCGCTGCAGGTGATGTCCGCCCTCGACAGCGCCCGCAAGGGTGGGCTGGGTACCGACGAGCGCATGCGCATGGCCTGGCTGTACGACTCCACTGGCCAGCGCGACAAGGCGATCGAGGTGTGGAAAGGATTGTGGAACGGCCAGGTGCCCGAAGCCTTCCGCCGCCTGGTGGAAGACCGGCTGGTGACGCTGGCTGCCGAGACCGGTTCGCTGGGTGACCTTGCCGTGGAGCTGGAAACAAAACTGGCTGAAGGCACGGCGACCAAGAAGGACAGTGGGCTGCTGATCCGTATCTATACCGATACCAACGACTCCGCTTCCGCCATCGAGGTGATCCGCGAATACTTCAAGAGCGCCGGCAGAGATGCCGCCGATGTCGAGAGTCTGCGCGAGCAGGCCAACGTCTATCGCGCGCTGGGTCGCCCCAAGGCCTACGAGGCGATCACCCGCAAGCTCCTGGTGAGCGATCCGGAGAACAAGGTGGATTACCTGCAATTCCTGGTGCTGAACCAGCTGGAAAGCGGCGCCGAGGCGACGAAGGAAAGTAACGAACAGCTGATGCAGTGGCTTGGCCAGTTGCGCGGCACCGGCGGGGCGGCCGCGGGCGCTGAGTTCGAAGCGGGCATCATGGTGCTGGCAGGCTTGGAAGATCGCGCGATCGCCACCTACCGCAACGCGCTGGCCGAAAACCCGGATCACAGCGACAACTACCTGCTGCTCGCCGACTTGCTGAAGAAACGCGGCAAGGAAGCCGACGCTATCGGTGCGCTGCAGTACCTGATCGAAACCGCCGATCAGGACGATGCCTTCATCGTCGGCGTCGACGGCATCCTCAACATGAAGCCGCGCGACAAAAGCATCATTGAGTGGGCGCAGCGGCGTGTGCTTGAGCGCCTGACCGCGCGCGACGACAAACTGTACCTGTATGAGTTGCTGGGCGAGCTGGCAGAAGGTTCGGGCGATACCAACATGTATTTCTCGGCGCTGGAGAACTCGCTGGCGTACGCCAACAGCCGCCGCTCCAATGTGCTGCGCGAACTGATCGTCGCCAGCGCGCAAAAGTCGCCCATGAACGCGATGATGGGGATCGGTGCGGCCGGCGCCCCGGATCCGCAGCGCAATCTGCGTTACAGCCGCCGCCTGGTATCGCTGGGCGAGGAGCTGCCGCCCGAGATCTACACCGACATGGGCAGGGCCTTCCTCAAGATGGGGGATGCGGAGAATGCCGCGGATGCGTTCAACCGCGCCGTGGACCGCACCGGCGAGGCGAATCTGGTCGAGCAGACCGGCGATCTGTTCATGAACGAGGGGTTCAACCGCCAGGCCAGCACCCAGTACCAGAAGGCGCTGATCGCCGATGCGGACAATGCTGCGGTGATGCGCAAGCTCGCCGAGGTGCGGGTGCGTCAGGGCGCCAGCGACGAGGCGGAGGACCTGTACACGCGCGCACTGATGAATGTATTGCAGGGGCTGACGCAGGAGATCGAGCAAGTGGGGCAGGGCGCCGCGCCCGCCTTTGATACCACGGTGACCTACGAGTACCGTGAAAACTATATCTGGCTGCTGTCCGGGTTTCTGTTCACGCTGCCGTCGGATCCGGCACGGTTCGCCATGGTGGAGCGTGGTTTCGATGATCTGCTGAGCCAGTCGATGAAGAATGTGAGTGGTCTGGCGCCCAAGCCGCTGGCCTACTACCCGCGTCTGAAGGCGTATTCGATGTTTGTGCGCGAGGCGGCGCTGCGCAGCGGCCGCACCGAACTGGCGGACGCGATGGACAGCCGTTTGTTGCGCTACTTCGGCAATGACACCGCCCTGGTGGCCGAGCTGACCCGACAACGCCGGGAGTGGGGCCTGCCGGCCTCTGCCGTGCGCCTGGCGGCGCAGGCACGGGGGTCGGGCCCGGCGGATGTGTCCTCCGGCGATGATTTATCATTCGAAGCGGTATTGCCGTCGAGAATGGCCGCCACCCAGGCGCTGGGCCGCCAGGACTACGAACTCGCCATTGGCCTGGCGCGTTACAACAAGGATCAGGCGCTGGTGCTGACGGTCTACCGGGACTGGGCCAAAGCGGCCCTGACCGATACCCGCGTACTGACGCGGGAAATGATGTCGCAGGGTGAGAGGGCGCTGAACGTGGTATCGGTCCTCGGCGATGCGCGCGGCAAGCTCGATACGGCAGGTTTTGCCAGTCTGTCGCGCTACGTCATCGATCTGGCCCGCGGTCGTCCCGAGTACCAGCGCAAGCTGCTATATGGCGGCGGAATGCAGCGGCTATTCAAGGGAGGCGGGGATGATTCCTCGCTGCTGCTGGCAATGGAGAAGGCCGCCGGCCGCACATTCATGAGCGACGAGGAGCTCGGTGACCTGCTCAATGCTCCCGCTGTGCCCTCCCAGCAGGGGGCCATGGGCGGTGGGACATTCGATCTGGCGTACGTGCAAAACCGTTTGTCCGGCGCGGACCTGATCGACCTGCTGGAGCGTGCCGTCGGCGCGGACGAGGATGACTACGCGCGCAGGGGCATGATTGTCCCGCTGACCACCGCGGCGCTTTCCAAGCCCCTGAATGCCCAGCAGTCCGGGCGGCTGCTGGACGTCATCAGGAAAAGCGCTCAGGCGCAGAAAACCGGACGCGGTTTCGACCCCATGAACTATGTCATGCAACTTCAGCGCGGCGGGTGGTCAGCACAGATCGCGCCGGCAAACATTTCGATTGTCGAACAGATCGACGACTTTCTGGCGACGACGTATCCGAAGCAGTTCACGGCCGGCGCACTGAAAATCGATAGTTTGATCGCCGAAGGTCGTGAGCGCGAAGCGCTGCCGCTGATCGTTGAGGTGGCGCTGGGACGCGGAGCAACGGGCGGCAACTCCCGCATCATGGCGATGGGCATGGCGGTGGCGATCATGATGCCGATGTCGAGTGCCACCAGCGCCAGCGCGAACGCTGATATGAGCGGGCCGGTCACGCAGTATCTGCAGCAGCATGCCGCAACCCTCTTTGGCGAGCACCGCGCTGAGTTCGTGGCCCTGGTGCAGGCAAAGGAAAAAGAACTGGGGCTGACGCCGGCCACATTCGCCCTGCTGATGGCGGTGGAGGATGCCGATCCGCAAAGTAACCCTCAACGACGTCGGCAGTGGCTGGAATCCATGGCTGCTCGTTATCCTGACAAGGAACCGGTGCTGGCTGCCCTCGCACGCGATTACGGCTCGCAGGGGTACGTGGATCAGCAGATCAAGACCCTTGAACGTCTGACCGCACTGGCGCCGCGCAAGGTCGAGTATCGCAAGGAACTGTTCCAGCTCTGGAAGCAGCTGGGCAATCCGGTCAATGCCGTGGCCAGCGCCAACGGCAGGATTGCCGACGTGACGCAGACGCCCGATTCAGGGCGCCAGGCAATGCGCTCCGCCATGCGTAACCAGTCGGCGCTGCAGCGACCCGTTGTCGCCGGGCCCGTGGAGCAGGTGGTCGCGCTGGAGAACGGAGGCAGCGCGGATGAGGCGCGGCTGGGGCTGCGCAGCCTGCTGCATCAGCTGCCGCCGGCCGGCGGTGGTTACGACGCCATGCGCATGCAGTACGCGGAGCTGTTCGGACTGGACTGGCAGGTGCCGGAGCCGGCCAGGGAGGCTGCCGCCGATGAGGACGAGGATGAACTGGATGACTTCTTTATGCCTTCAGGCCGGCGCAGCGCCGTGCCCACCATCGAGGCCCTGAGCCGGGATGAGAAGACACGCAATCCGTACACCCGCGACGAGAAGTTCCTCGACAAACTGACGGACTATGAATTTTCCATTGCGGAGTTCGAGGCCCAGATCCGTACGTTGCGCCCGCAGGACATCGACGACGAGTACCTGATGTATGCCCTGCTCGCCGATGCCTACGACAAACATGGTCGCCTGCAGCAGGTGCTCAGCGGGCTGACGGCCAAAGTTCAGACGGGTGCCGCCAGTGGCAAGGAGCGGGTACTGTGGCTGGAGTTGCTGTGTCGCGCCTCGCAGGTCGATGCCGCCGCGCAGCTGCCGCTGGTGGAGAAGACGGTGGGCGCGGTCGGAGGCGTCGATGGCTACGAGCAGCTGCTGCTGGCGCGGCTGTACGCCCATGCAGGCAATCAGACGCGCGCCGCCGACATTTATGCCGCAACGGTGATGTCCGGCGGCCTTGATATTCGCAGGATGTATGGGGAGTCTGCGCCAACTTTGCTGACCGTTTCCGGCCTGTATGTGGATGCTTCCGAACATCTGGGTGCCGCGGCGCTCGACCGGTTCGCTGGCATGTTGCTGCAGATCGTGCAGCCGCCCAATGAGGTGGCGGCGGCAGCCGGCGTCTACGAACAGTTCGTAGTGTGGATGCTGGAGCAGACTCCACAGTCACCGGTGCTGCAGGCACAGGTCCAGACCCTGATCAACGCAGCGGCAGCCTCCGGAAAATGGTCCCCGGAGACCTATCTTCAGGCCGCCACCCTGCTGGCCCGGCGCGGTGAACATGAAACCGCGCTGAAGATGCTTGCCCTGAGCCTGCGCGAGCCGGTGGCTGCTGCACAGGCCAATCCGGACGATCCGGCCCTCGCCCTGCAGCAACAGCTGGTGCAGTCGTACCAGGCCGCGCTTTCGCGCCAGTCCGGTGCCGCGTCGATGCTGTCGATGGGAAGGATGGCGCGTGGATCTTCCGGACTGTCGGTGATGAGTTTCAAATCCGTGTTTCCATCCAGTGCTGATGAATGGCCGCGGGCACAGGAATGGACGCAGCTGGCGGGCGAGCGGCTGGCAGGCCTGATCGGGCAGGGTGCCGTGGCGCGGGAGATGGCCTTGCAGGTGCTGGCGCTGGTAACGCTGCGGCAGCATCAGATGGGTGCAAACGATGCGGTGAGCGCGTCCGCGCACCGCCTGGCGGAACTGCTGGCGCCTTATGACTCCGTCACCCAGCCAACGGCGACACTCGTGATCGCCGTCCTGGAACACACGCAGGCTCCGATCGATGTCGCCATGCTGCGGGGGTTGATCGAGCAGCGCCGCATCGACGTGCGCCTGATCGGACCGGCCCTGCGGCGGGTGGAAAACGCCGATGGAGCTGCGCAGGCGTTCGCGCTGGGCCAACTGGCGGTGGCGTATTCGCAGGAGCCGAACCTGCTGCAGACCATGAAGAAACTGGCTGACGCCGCGGGCAAGCCGGAACTGGTGCAGGTCTATATCGATCTGGAGAAAAAATCGGCGCAGGCGCGCGAGGTTCTGGCCAGCGGCAAGGATGTGAAGACCGCTGCTGCGGCAGCCGAAGCGCTGAACACGGGCGAGTCCGGCTCCGGTCCCGCCATCGGCGAAGGCCTGGAACTGAAATTCACTGCCGTCGACGGCCGCGCGGTGGACCTGGCGCAGCTGAAGGGCAAGGTGGTGCTGGTGGATTTCTGGGCCACCTGGTGCGGACCGTGTATTGCCGAACTGCCCAATCTCAAGCGCACCTACGAGACCTGGAATGCCCGTGGGTTTGAGGTCATCGGTATCTCGCTGGACCGCTCCAACGATGAGGAGAAGCTTAAGGACTTCGTGGCCAAGAACAACATGCCCTGGCCGCAGCACTTCGACGGCAAGTACTGGAAAAACGAGATCGCGGTGAAAAATGGCATCAACGCCATTCCCGCCGCCTGGCTGTTCGACCAGGAGGGCAAGCTGGTCACCAAGAACGCGCGCGGCAAGACGCTGGAAGAAGAAGTGGCGCGTTTGCTGGGACAGACCACCGCCTCCACCAAGTAGCTGTTTTCAGACGATATTCTGAGAATGCGTAAATAAATCGCGGGCCGGGGGTATCTCCCGGTCCGCAAATCGCTCTATAGACTCCGTGGAGAACCTCTCTTCGGAGCCAACCCCGTTGCTGGACGACAAACGTGCCTTCGTCGCCGACCTCGCCGCCAGCCATGGCGAGCGGTTGCGCCGTTTTCTGCGCACGCTCCAGGTGTTCGATGATCTGCTGCTCACGCTCGGTCAACGCTTCGTTCGTCATATCGCCTCCAGCCATTGGAGGCAGCAGGATGCGCGGGGTATCAGGTCACCGGATGAGAGTCGGCTGCATCCACGATCTTTTTCTTGAGGTCATCGAGTGGCAGGGGGGAATCTTCCCCGTACTTCTTTCCCTCGATGCCAAGCGTGAATCTGTTGGCCGGTCCATCCTGAAGGACGTCCACCCCGCCTTGGTGGGTTGATTTCATGAGGCGGAAGCGCTGGCCGGTGAGCGCCTCCAGCAGGTCGCGCACGAATCCTTCGAACCCCTCGCTGCCCGTTGCCTTCAGCTTGAGAAGGGCCGCAATGAGCGGATTTTGATCCGCTGCTTTTCTCTTTTGCTTCTGCTTGTCCATAGGGTGCGTTTGCGGTCGATCAGGTCGCGTCGCGGAGAAACAGAAAGTGTGGGTTGGAGGCCATAGTCGGGAACCGTGCACCGCGGATGGTGTGCTGCAGGGGCGTCAAACAATGCCTATGAGCGCATTGCTGCTTCAAGGTCCTGCTATGCATATGGTTAGCGCGAATCGATGCCAATGTTCCAAATGCGATACTCAGCGTTTTCTGAAAGGGATTGAGTCCATTCATGAATAATACCTACTTTGGGCTCCTGGCCGAATTCAGCGAGGCTAATATTCCGCTGAGTAAAGTAGCATCTAAATACTTTGGTCTCGGCCCCAGTGAGGCGAAACGACGGGCCGCCGCGAAGATGTTGCCGTGTACTGCGTTTAGACTCGGCGGACAGAAGTCGCCTTGGCTTGTGAGTGCTATCGATCTTGCGCAGTTGATCGATAGGATGCGGCACCAAGCAGGAGCATTTGCTGGATAGATGTTTTGAGTTCTGCTTTCCGCGGTATTTCTGAGTGATTGCGGGTTTTTCGCGTGTATATTTGATTGTCGACCCAATGAATACTGTTATGAAAATATCTAGCGTGCCCAATAAGTTATCTCATTTATTGTGCACTGCACCTATGATGGATGGGATCGATGCTGTCAAATCTCACAATCGCATCAAGCACGTGGATCCCGCGCAAATCGCTTGCCCTCTCTTTGTTCCCATGCGTGAGCGAGGTTTTGTGCTGGCGCCAAGGAAGCGTTTGCGCGGTGTATACCGCATGTAAACGTTGCCGCCAGAGCAGCGCTATTCGGTCCGGGCGTGAATCACCACGGTATTGCCCGTGCGCTCGAACCGCAGGTCCTGGCGTTGCTCGAGGAACTTCAGCAACTGCTCCGGCATATCCGCATCGAATACTCCGTTGAGGCGCCGCTCCCCGATCTGCGAGTCCGCGATCCGGATCCGGGTGGTGCTGTAACGATTGAACTCCCTCGCCACCTCAAACAAGGTGGCGCGTCGGAAGTCGAGCTGCCGCTGCCGCCATGCGGTGGCCTGGGCGATTTCAGCGGTCTCATTCTTAACGACGCTTCGATCTTTGAGTAACTGCGCAGTCTCTCCCTGGACCAGAGGCACCGGGATTGCATCTGTTGCGACCTGAACCTTGCCTTCCACCACCGACACGGTGGTGCGCGCATCCTGTCGATAGACATTGAACTGCGTGCCGAGGGCCTGCACCGTGGCATCGCCCACCAGCACACGGAAGGGCCTGTCCGGATCACGCGCCACGACAAAGAACGCCTCGCCCTCCAGAAGATCGATATCGCGCCCTTCATCTGAATAATGAACCTTCACCTGCGAACGGGTATTGAGATGGATAACCGAACCGTCTGTCAGCTTGACCGAGCGTTGCTCGCCGATCTGTGTGCGATAGTCGGAGTTGCCCGAGATCAGCGTAAACGACGCATAGCCGACAAGCCCGACCGCCAGGCTCGCGGCCATTGCCCACCCCAGCCGGCGCCGGGGTGCCGGCGAGCGCGAAGTGTGCATTTGCGGGCGAGGCTCGAGCGGCAGGATGTTTGCAACGGCGGCTGCGGCTGATGATTTCCGGCAATCCTCGATCAGCGCCTCGATATCGACGGCCTCCGGCAGATCGATCTCGTTCAGCTGGCGGTCGAGCACCGTCACTTCAAGGAACGCCTGCACATGGTCGCGAGACTGTTCGCACCATTCGAGAAACGCCTTGCGGCATTGCGTGCTTTCGTCCTCTTCCAGCCGCAACAGCCATTGCAGCGCCTGTTCCTGTATTTTTGTCGGTACCGTCTCCATCTCAGGGCTCCCTGAACTGCGACTTGAAGTGCGCCATGGCGCGGATGAGATATCGCTGCACGGTTTTCTTCGTGAGGCCGAGCTCGCGCGCAATCTCATCGGGCGTCAACCCATAGCGCTTGCGCAGCAACAGACAGGCCTGGTAGTTCTTCGGCAGGCCTTGCAGCAGCCGTTGCGTCTCGCGCGCGAAATGCATGCGGTGGGCGAGGTCGCCCTGGCTTTCGTCGGGAGTGCGGGCGCTGGCGTCATCCAGCAGTTCGGAATTGTAGACCACGGGGTTTTTGCGGTCCCGCAGCCGCAACTCATGCGCGATGTTGCGCGCAATCCGGTACATGAATCCCTGTGGATTCTGAATGACCTCATCGCGCGGCAACTGCAGGAGACGCAGATAGACGCTCTGCGCCAGGTCGCGGGCGTCTTCCGCGCTCGCCGCCCGGCGGCCGAGGAAACGCTCCAGCTCCGGGCCGTATTCCTCATAGACCCTGCGAGCGAGATCAGCCGGCGAGCGTTGTTCCAATGTATTCAATGAGTTAAGCACTGCAGTTGGTGGAAATCGACTTCCCCTGGTCCCCTAGACATATCGAGCCGGGCCAAATAGGAACACCAATCGAAGCAGGATTCCGGCGCGTTCCTATTTTGCACCGCCCGATGCGTCTAGGCGATGAGAGCGTCGTTCGGCGTAACATTGGGGACACAAAAATGTTGCTACGCAATTTCCTGCTGTCGATCGGATTGCTCGCCATGGCGGCGGTCGGGGAAGCCCAGAGCCTGCCATCGGCGCCGGTATCCCTGAACATTCCCAAACAGGCGCTGGGTGATGCGTTGAACGAATTCGCACGTCAGGCCCAGCTGCACGTGGCGTTCTATTCAACGGAGAGCGAGGGTTTTACGTCGCCGCCCTTGTCTGGTACCTATACGCCACAAGATGCGCTGACAAAGCTGCTGGAGAACACATCGCTCACCTACAGCGTGATCGATGCACGCACAGTGGCTGTCATGAGCAAGGAGAAGGCGGCACTAAAGGGCAAGGAAACTGCCCAGGCGATGCGGGAAGAAGGACTGCGGCTCGTGCAGGAGCAGTCCGCGGCATCGATGCAAATGGCTCGCGCTGAAAATGCTCAGACCGGCACATCCTCCGGATCCTCTGCGGAATCGGCGGATCAGGGCGAACAGGATTCGACGGGTATTCCGGAAATCCTCGTCAAGGGCAACCGCTCGCTCAATTCGGACGTCAAACGCAGCGAGGACGCGCCGCAGCCCTACGTGATTTTCGACCGCGAGGAAATCCAGCGCTCGCAGGCCGTGACGGTGGATGAGTTCCTCAAGACGCGGCTGCCCATGAATACAACCGCGGCGGGTAACTCGCAAAGTACGGTCAACGCCTCCACAACCTCCGGCATCAATCTGCGTGGCCTGGGGGAGAACCAGACATTGATCCTGGTCGATGGCCGGCGCATGCCGGGCATTGCCCGGCAGGTCGCCCCGGGCCAGCCGGATCTGAACGGCATTCCATTGTCGGCCATCGAGCGGATAGAGGTGCTGCCGTCCACCGCCGGCGGTATCTATGGCGGCGGCGCCACCGGCGGTGTCATCAATGTGATTTTGCGCCGTGATTTTCGCGGCATCGAAGTGTCCGCGGCCTATGCCAACACTTTTGACAGTGACGTGGCCAACATGAGAATCGACGCCACCGCCGGTTTCAGCCTGGAGCAGGGGCGTACGCAGGTGACCATCACAGCCACGCGTACCGAGGGTAATTCGCTGCTGGCCGGCGATCGCGATTTTCAGGTGCGCGCGATCGAACGGGTGAATGAGAATAATCCCGCCGCATTTACCGCGCTGACCACTCCGCCGCTCGGCGCTACACCCAATATCCGCGGCGTGGGGGGCGCGTTGCTGCAGCTGAAGCCTGAGTACGGTGGTGCGGCACTGGGCAAAGCCACCACCTATATTCCATTCGGATACGCCGGACCTCAGTCGGACAGCGGGGCGGCGCTGGTGGCCAATGCCGGAAAATACAATCTCGCCCTTCCGGGCGGCCCATTGGGCCTGGGGCGGGGTCTCATCGCCGTGCCCTCCATGGAGTCGGCCTCCTTGAATGTGCGGCGGGAGTTCGGCCAGCGGGTGGATGCCTATCTGGACGTCTCCACACTGGGAAACGACGGCATCACCTATTACGGCAACCTGCCGACCTCAGTGACCCTGTCGCAATATGCACCGAATAATCCTTTCCTCCAGGCGATCACGGTCAGTTTCCCCTCACCCGGCGAGTCGGAACCGAGCATTTCCGAATCCTCGACCGTGCGCGTCAATGCAGGGCTCATTGCCCGCCTGCCTCATAGCTGGTCGGCCGGGGTGGACTATGGCTGGAGCCGATCGCGTTTTGCGCAGATCAGTACCTCGTCGATCATCGACCTCGTCGGCACCTGCGTGATGGCGCGCGGAGTGGCGGCGAATGTCATTTACACCGGCTTCACCACACCCTGCGCAGCCGGTGACTCGCGCCCCGCATTGAACGTGCTGCAGGAAGCAACCACCTTTCCGCTGGACCTTGGACCTTATCGCGCGATCACGCCCAATCAGTTCATTGGACCCGCGGACACGGTGCTGAAGAATGCAGCGCTGCGCCTCTCCGGACCCACAGTGCACCTGCCCGGCGGGCCCTTGAGCCTTTCAGTCCTCCTTGAGCGCCGCGAGGAAGTCGGCAAGGAAGTCATTAATACATTCCTGAGTCCCAATGATCTACGCACCAATCGCTGGCCCGAGCGCTCCCAGGAGGTGGATTCCTACTACATCGAGGCAAGGGCGCCTCTGATTTCACGGGAAAACGCGATGATCTTCGCGCAGGGACTGGAACTGCAGGCCTCGATGAGGCGGGACCGATACATAACGACCGGTGCCAACGTGCTCGCCAGCTCGGTGCCTCTTGGCACTCCGTTGCCACCGGTGAGTAGCCCGGTGAGCGGCGAGGTCGCGTCCACCGACTATACGGTCGGTCTGAGATACGCGCCGATGCAGGATCTGACCTTGAGGGCGAGCTTTGGCACCGGATTTCTGCCGCCCAGCATTTCGCAGTTGGTTCCGATCGTTACCAGCGCCAGCTTTTCCCTGGGCAACGATCCGAAACGCGGGGGTACTCCGATCTATGTCGGAACCCCGTATGTCTGGCTTCTGGGCGGCAATCTGGATCTGAAGCCCGAACAATCGGAGAGCCTGTCGGTGGGCCTGATTTTCACGCCTCGTTTTGCGCCTGATTTCAGGCTGTCCGTCGATTACACCCGGATCGACAAGAAGGATGAGATTCAATCCCCTCAATCCCAGTTTCTGCTCGACCACGAGGATGACTTTCCGGGCCGGATCGTGCGCGGCGCCAACCTGGTCGGAGACCAGCCGGGCTGGGCCGGACCTGTCACTTCGTTCGACGCCGGCAACATCAACATCGCCAACACTTCGCTGGAGGCGTATGACATCCAGGCCGACTACACACTGGCGACGGAGAAATCCGGAGCGTTCCGCTGGTATGCGGTAGCGACCTGGGAACGGCACTACCGGGCGCAGTCGCTGGCGAGCGCGCCGGTGGTGGAGCGCGTGGGTTTCACCGGCGGACCGCTGGAGTGGCGCGGAAATATCGGACTGGACTGGACGCGGGGCCCGATGTCCGTGAGCTGGAACGCGCAGTACTACCACTCCTACCTGGTCCACACAGCCCTTGCTCTGCCTTTGACGCCTGCACAGGCCACGCAGCGTGCGACCCTTGCCCTGAACCAGGGCTCAGACACCATCCCGAGCCAGATGTATCACGATCTCATCGCCACCTACACCTTCGAGAGCTCCGCACGTTTCGCCGGCGGGTTGCTGGCCAACAGCTCAATCTCCTTCGGCATTCAGAACGTGTTCGATAAGTATCCGCCCGTAGTGGCGAGCACGCTTTCATACGGAGGCGGTTACAGCCCCTACGGCGATCCGCGGCTGCGGCGGTACTCGGTGAGTTTCCGCAAGAGTTTCGGCAACTGATTTAAATGCTGCGGGCGCATGGCCGATTCCGGCCGTGCTGGCGGGCGTACTGTGCGTCCCGCCAGCCACGGCCCGGACGGCGAAGGACACCGCACGGCCTTTCAATGAATGACGGAGTGCCGGAGGGAAACGTAGACAGGAATAGGCATCCTGTATGCACTTCCCTCCATGACGCGCCAAGCCACAACCCCGCGGCCTGCAACTCTGCCGGCGATTTTTGCCTACAGCGAGGCACGGGCTGCAGGTATTTCAGATCGCCGGCTCTATTCCTACCGCGATCTCGGCCACGTCGAGTCGATAGGGCGGGGCCTGTACCGCTGGGCCGAAGCTGCCGAGTCAGATCCGAACCTGCTCGAAATTGCACTGCGGGTTCCGCGGGCAACCCTGTGCCTGATCAGCGCCCTGGCGCACCAAGATCTGACCGACGCCATTCCGCCGCGAACGGCTTTCGCCATCCCGCGTGGCAGTCGGGTTCCGAAATTGCAATCGCCGGTCGAAGTCCATGTTTTTGCACGCAAGACATTCGATCTGGGGCGCGAAGATCTGCGGATCGGCCACTGTGTTTCGATCGGTTTGTATTCGGCAGAACGAACACTGGTTGACATTATTCGGTTGCGTCACCGGGAAGGCGCCGACGTTGCGGGGGAGGCATTGCGCCGGTGGTTACGCCGCAGAAGCTCGAAGCCTGCCGCCTTGATCAAAATGGCAAAACAGTTTCACGGCGCTGAGCGTGCCGTTCGCAATGCCCTGGAAGTCGTGCTGTGATCCGCGCTACCCGCGAGACAACGGTCCGTCAGCGGTATCTCGATCTGCAGCGGGCGGCGCAAAATAGCAAACGGCCTACCGACGAGCTGATTCAGCTCTTCGCGCTGGAATGTTTTCTGGATCGCCTGACGCATTCGCGATTTGCAAAGCATTTCGTGTTGAATTTGCTCAATATATTGATTGCTGGAAAAGTCGCCATCACACCCCTGTGATTAGAAGATCCAATGCAGAAATAATGATTCCGCGCTGGTCCGCGACATTGCCGATGAGCGTGCCCAGATCGGAGCGGGCAATGCCGGCCAGCTGGGGGGTCATGAGCAGGTACTTCTCGCCATCGACGTCGATCGGTGGCGTCAGGCGGTCGATGGGCTTACGCGTCAATGCCGGGACTTTTGTCAATGGAATGACCACGCGGGTTTGCAGGTCATCAAGAAGATCGGCCTGAGCGTCCAGCAACAGAGGGTAGGTGGCTTTCGAGCGCGGATTCTTGTTTTTGTAAATCGTGAACTGGGACATCAGAAACTCCGGTTGCCATCCGAGAAGACGCCGTGTTTTTCGACGTGTTTGTTATAGGCAGCGATGGATTCATGGTTTTTCTCGCGCCAGCGGCGCTGCTCCATTTCGCGAAGCCTTTCCGTCAATGCGTGTTCGAGCGTTGCTGATAGATTGATTTTCGAGTTACGAGCCGCGTCGAGCAGGTCGCGACGAATACTCACATTGGTGGCGCTTTTGGTCATGGAGCGGGCGGAAGAGGGCGGCATGGGATACCTCCTGTAGCGGGTGAGCCGAGTATATGTGGGTATTCGATGCGCATCAACTATGCGCATAAACTCATGCGTCTGGGCGGCAAGGAAGACGGTACTTGCATGCTCCAGCCCTCATTTTCAAGCTTGAACGTCTCGAAGTTGAATTTCACGATCTTCGGTTGTGCTTGTCCGTTGATTAGCACTTTCTTTTGGGCGATTGCATCAAGCAAGTGGGTCTTGCCTGATCCATTTACCCCGGTGAGTACGGTGAAATCGGCGATATCCGTTTCTGGAGTTGACCCGGTTTGGTGGGCACCTCAACGTAAGGACTGGACCGTACGCGTTGGTCTTTTGTATCAGACTTGCGACGTTTTCCGCTGCCTGCCGCCAGTGGAGCAGGTGTTCGATCTCAAGCTGGAAGTGGTGCCTGGTTAGTGAATCGGCGTCCCGGCGATCGGCGCTGAAGTTGGGAGCGGAAGTAGCAGTAGATGGGCAGGTGCACTGAGGAGGATCCGGCATTCCGCACGTGGCCATCCTCGATGTTCGCTCAGTAACCCTTCTTGACGCCTGAGCGGCCCGAAAACCTCAGCGGCAATCCCGCACGGGCGAAATATTCTTCACCAGCCGCTTTTTGCCTGTTCACCACGATCCTGCTGTGCCATCTTCGGCACATGAAAAGGGTGCGCGATCCTTTCCGGTACTTGAGCTATATCCGCAATTGCCTGCGGCGGCGCGGCCGTACGCGGGAGGACGCCGAGGATCTGGTGCAGGAGGCGTTCCTGCGGCTGGAGCTGTATTGCCGGAAAGGACACAAGGTCGCCGAGCCCGCGGCGTTCGTGATGCGCACGGCCATGAACCTCGCGGTGAGCGATTCGCGGCGCCAGGTCCGCTCCCCGGTGAAGACCGAGGATCTGCAAGCGCTCCGGCTGGCCGATATGGCGCCGGGTCCGGATGAGGTTTTCGCCCGCCAGGAGCGTCTGGAACATATCGGGCGGGTGCTCGATGCCATCAGCCGACGCACGCGTGAGGCTTTCTTCCTGCACCGGCTGGGCGGTTACAGCTATGCGGAGATCGCGCAGCGGCTGGGCATTTCCGTTTCAGCCATCGAAAAGCACATCGCCGCTGGCGCGGCGGCACTGGCGCTTGAGAAGCAGGCCGCGGAGGGACTTGAACATGAACACTGAGGAGACTTCGGTTAAGCGCAAGCTCTCGCCGGGCGTGGTGACTGAGGCGGCGGCCTGGGTGGCGCGTCTTCATGGGCCGCTGCGCACGCCGACCGTGGAGCGGGGTTTTCGCAGCTGGCTGCACGAGCACACCGATCATGCGCGCGCCTTTGAGCTGGTGACAGATTCGTGGGATGAAGTGGCGGCGTTGAAGGACGGCGCCAATATCGAGGTGACGCTCCCCAGCGACCGTCGTGACCCGACGGTGCCGCGCCGGTGGGTGCCGCTGGCCCTGGCTGCGGTTGTGGGCGTTTTTGCTCTGGCAGGCGTACTGTGGGGGCTGTACCTGCCGGGAGTGAGCACGGGGGTCGGTGAGCAGCGGGTGCTGGCGCTGGAAGATGGCACGCGTGTCCATCTGAACACCTCCACGCGCGTGGTCGTGGACTACACAGAGGGCCGGCGGCATATCCGGTTGAAAACGGGTGAAGCGTTCTTTGAGGTCGCGCGCCGGCCGCAGCAGCCGTTCGTGGTGAGTGTGGGAGAGCGCCAGGTGCAGGCATTGGGAACGGCCTTCCTGGTGCGCCATGATGATCTGCGCACCGCCATCACCCTGATGGAGGGTAAGGTGGCGGTGGCTTCCTCGCTTCTGGAGCCGGGTGAGCGGCTGACCTTTGTGGAGGGTAAGTCGCCGGTGCGCGACCAGCCGTCTGTGGCCATGCTGACAGCCTGGCAGCGGGGGAAGGTGGCCATCGACAATCTCACGCTGGCGGAGGCGGCCGCGGAGATGAATCGCTACAGCGAGCGACCGCTCATCGTAGGACCGGCGGTGGCGGAGCTGCGAGTGAGCGGGATTTTCCGGGCCGGTGATTCGGTCGGGTTTGCCGGCGCGGTGGCACGCAATTACGGGCTCCGGGTGCGGGAGTCCTCGCGGCGGATTGTGTTGTCCGGGTTGGAAATGGAGCGCCAGTAGGAAAAGTTTGGCGCTCGACTGAGGTTTTTGGCGTGCCCAGGCGTCAAGAACGCACTCTCGAAACATTCGGCTTGCTGGGGGATGTATGTATTGTCGTATCTGTGCCGTTCTGGTCTCTGTCCTGTTGCTCGGCTTCCCGGGCATTTCTGCCGCTGAATCCATAGCCCGGTTCGACTTGCCGGCGCAGCCGCTGGCCGATGCGCTGCGGGCCGTGGGGGATCAGACGAACCGGAATGTGTTTTTCAACCCGAAGCTGGTGGCGGGAAAACAGGCGCCGGCATTGCAGGCTTCTTTGACGGTCGAGAAGGCGTTGGATGCGCTGCTGAAAGGGTCAGGCTTGAAGTATGAACTGGCCAGTGACGGGACAGTGACGGTTCGCAGGATCGCGGATCGGGAGGCGGCCGACAGGCAGGGAGGGCCGGCGGACCAGATGCGCATGGCGTTGCTGGAGGATGAGGCGTCGCAGAAGACGCACGATGCCGCGGTGCGTGACAGTAAAAGCCAGGTGGTGGTCCAGGGCGAACGCGACCGGCCGGTGCCGTTCAGCACCAACAATCTCGATCTCACCCGCACCGAGGATGATGCGCTGCCCTTTCAGGTCTTCGACGCCAGGGACATCGCATTGTCCGGCGCTCCTGACGTGCAGGAATTTCTGCGCAACCGGCTGCCGCAGAACTTCACCGCCTACATCGCGCTGGAGGAGACGGGCGACCTCAATGGACTGGGCCGCGGCACCGCAAACATGCGCGGCTGGGACGAGACCGAAACCGTGTTCCTGCTCAATGGCCGGCGCATGCCCGCGGAGTACCAGGGTCTCTCAGGGGACACGAACAGTTCCACGCCGGACCTGAGAGGGATTCCGCTGGCTTCGATCGAGCGTATCGAGGTGCTGTCCTCGGCGGGCAGCGCCATCTATGGCGCCGGCGCCACGGGCGGGGTCATCAACATCATCACCCGCCGAGACTTTCAGGGCGGACAGGTGGCGTTGAACTATGAGGCGCCGCAGCACTCGGATGCGCCGCGGCGCAATCTGGATCTGAGTTACAACCTGCCCCTGAAACGGGGTTTTGGTCTGCGGCTCGGCGCCAGCTACAGCGACGTGGAACCCATGCTGGCCGGAGACCGCGCCGATGTCACCGCATCGCGCTGGTTCGCGCTGGGCATGGAGCGTAGCCCGGCCCAGATTATCGTTCCGCAGTCCGGTAATCCCCTGCTGACCTCGACGCAGCGTTTCGGCGCCACCCCCAATATCCGCGCCACTTCGACGAGCGGAAATCTCTTCTCCAGTATCACCGGTGCACCGGCCTCCAACTTCACCTCCGTGCCGGTGGGCTCCGCCGGCGCTGTGCCGCTGTCAGGCTATCAGCCCGGGGTATACAACCTGGAAATGGGGGATGGCAACACCGGGACCTTTTTGTATGGCCAGGATTCCCCCGTGGGCGTGTACAGTGACAGCCGGGTACTGACTTTGGGCCTGGACAAGGCACTGGGCGAGCGCTGGGACTGGTCGCTGGATGCTCGTTACTCGGAAATTTCCCGGGTTCTGCGTGACGGTCAGTCGGACCTGGCGTTCAACCAATCCGGTTCGCTGAGCTCCGGTCCACTGGTGCCAGCCGGAGCGCCCACCAATCCTTTCGGACAGAACGTCTACGTGCTGCTGGTGGATCCCAACATGCCGGTGCTGCGCGACTCAGCGGAAGATGTGAGCTGGACGGTCAGCTCCACCCTGCGTGGGGCCATCGGCGAGTGGCATGGCTTTTTCGACGTGAGTTATTCGCACAACCGCAACCAGAGTCTCAATTATGAGTTTCTTGAGCCCATCGGGGGTTGGACCGCGGCGTTCAATTCGGGCGCCTACAATCCCTTCGTGGATCCGCGGGTGGCGCCCGCCGCCGCGCCCGGATTCTATGAGGATTACACGCTCACACGCTCCACTACCGATAGCGCCACCCGCACCTATCAGACCTCGCTCAAGGCATCGGGTCCGCTGTTCAACCTGCCGGCCGGTTCGTTGCAGCTGACGGTGGGCGTCGAGGGGTCGCGGGTGGAACGCTACCGCAACAGTATTATCCCGTCGTCATATCTGAACAGCCTGACGGGAGATGACGCGAGTCCGCTGAGTCCGCCGCGCAACATCAATCTGAACAATCCGGTGCGCAATTTCGGTTTCGATTCCCATGCCGGTTACGCGGAACTGACCGCGCCGCTCCTGGCGGCCGCGCAGAACATACCCCTGGTGCGCAAGCTCGAGCTGTTCGCTTCCGGACGCATCGATCGCATGGAACGCGACGGCTTCCGCAGTCAGCTTTCGCTTTTCGGCCCCACGCCTGAAGGCGTGCCGGTGAAATACACCCATACTTCCAGCATCCATGCTCTCGGTCTGCGTTATGAGATGCCGGAGGGAATCATGCTGCGAGTCTCGCGCAGCATCGGCATCAAACCGCCCGGCATGACGCAGATCACGCCGGACGCGAATCCGCCGACAAACAATATCACCGGACTGTACGATCCGCTGCGTCCGGACTGGGGCACCACCACCACCCCGACCGGCCTGCTTGCCCCCACCATGTATGTATCCGGAGGCAATCCCGATCTGGATCCGGAAGGTACGCGATCAACCAATTTCGGCCTCATTTTCACGCCTGAACGTGTCAGGGGCCTGCGGCTGTCCGTTGATTACCTGGAGAGCGTGCGTGACAGCGCGATATTCTCCTTCTCTGCGTCCAGCTACGGCGTGCAGAGCCTGATCAACCTGGAATCGGAGCTTCCCGGATTGATTCAGCGCGGGACGCCGGACGCCAGCGGCGTGGGACCCATCAACTTCGTGGACCTGCGTTTTCTGAATCTCAACCAGATCGCCTCGAAGAGTCTGGACTTCACGGTGGAGCAGAGAGTGGAGAATGTGGGCGGTGGGCGCCTTGTGTTCACGGCGTCAGCGACGAAGAACCTGAGCTTCAAGGTGCAGGTCTCGCGGACCGCGCCCCCCGAGGAGCAGGTGCGCAACGTGAATGGCATTAGATCCCAGCAGATCAAGTGGAACGGCAATGCCCAGTTGCGCTGGGAAGGTCCGCGCTGGAGTGTCGGCTGGAGCGCTCGCTACTTCGACTATCTTCTGACTCATCCCCAGTACCTGGTATTCCAGGGCGCCGATCGGGTACCGGCGGAACTCGAGCATGATCTGAATGTGAACTATCGCGCGCCGAACACACCGGATCCACGCGGTGCGCAGTGGCTGCTTTCGGGCACCTCTTTCACCTTCGGGGTGAAGAATGTATTCGACCGCACGCCCCGCTTCTATGCCGCTTCATATGCGCGCGGTGTCGCTCCGTACGACAGCGTGGTGGGACGGAGCCTGTGGATGCGGGTATCGAAGGATTTCATGTGATTATTCCCCCCAGACTCGAGCGGATGATCTGAGCCCGCGCCGCAACGCCACGAAAAATGGACTTGGCGATGTGCTGCGGAAAATCGCGCGGCAACCGCTTCCCGGCGGTTTCCGCGGCCGCTGCAGCCCGCTCGCTCAGCTCCCGCATGAGTGTCTCCACCACGCTAGCGGGCATGCCCGCCTGTGCGGCGGACTGGATAAAATGGCGTGGCTGAACTGTGTCGATGACGTAGTGCCGCTTGTCGCCCACGGACATCGCCAGCTTCATGCGGCCCCGTTTGATCTGCCTGGCGTCATAGTTCGGTTGCAGGGACATCACGTCGTACAGCGGCGCGAGCCGGAATCCGCCGCCGGGATGCAGCGCGATGCTGAAGTTCTTGGCATGTCCGTCGGGCGCGCCGAGCAGCCAGAAGGCGATCTGAGCCTTGATGAACAGCCGCCGATCCGCATCAGGGTCATCGCTGGTCTTGAGCAGCTGAAGGATCTGACGAATGCCGGGTCCGCCGTCGGACTGGTACTTGCGCACAGGGTTCACCGACAGCGCCTGGCAGCAATCCTCCTGTGGCAGACGCAGCAACCGCCCGTCGCGGGTCCAGCGGCGGTCGAAGCGTTCCACTACCAGAACGCGCTGATCACCGAAATCCGCAATTGCCGTTGTGGCTGTGGGCAGACCCACCGCGGCCGTGAACAGCATGCACAGGTGCTCGTTCTCCACGCTGCGTGACAGATCGAGGCCGTTCCTCAGTACCCCGATCTGCGGCTTGAGGATGTGTGTGGTGGCGGTGCTTCCGTGCGGAAAGTACCAGCGCTTCCTGCGGTACAGCAGTGCGGTTTTCTCCTGAGCGCCGGCGAGGGAAATGCGGAAATGCTCATCCGCGGCCGACACGCCGAGCGGGGTGCGGTCCAGATCGGCAAGCAGGCCGGCGATGCGAGCGTCCGAGGCGCGGGTGCCTTCGATCTGCCCGGCTGGACCCGGCTCCATGCCTTGCGGCAGGAACTGAAGTGCACCGATGCAGTCGCGGCCGGCTGTGGCCAGCAGGCTGTAGGTGTCGTCCCCCTCCGCCTCGAGCCGAGCGGCCATCTGGCGCCGGACTTCTCTGTTGTCCGGCAGCAGGCCATCGAACACAGCGAGCACACGATCGCCGGTATACCGGTCTTCGCGCAGCGGCAGTGACAGCGACACCGGTAGCGTGTGCTCCCATTGCAGCCAGGTGCGGTCGTACTGGAACTCGATGGCGCCGGAACGTTCCCTGCGCAGGCCACCGACCAGCCGTCCGTTCAGAAAGACATGCAGCGGTGTGCCTGCCCGCACGCGCGCCATCAGAAGATGTCCTCGATCGCTGTTTCGGATGACTTTCCCCGATCCCGCAGGGCAAGTTCCAGGTTCATGGCCGACAGGACATCGAACAGCGTGCTGAGCCGCGTGGCGGGCTCACCGTTCTCGAGCCGGGATATCGTGGCCTGTCGCTTGCCGATTCGCGCGCCGAGCTGTGCCTGCGTAAGCCCGCGCACGCGCCGCTCGCGATGCACGAGGGCGCCGATCTGGGCGGGTGAGCGTGCGGTGTGGGGCATGGTCGTCCTCGGTGCGGGGAGTTTCCCCGCTTATACGCAAATGCGTATCTAGCGTCAATATACTATAAGCCGTATAGCGTAAAAATATACGCGGAGGCGTATGCATGAAATGCCGAAGGGCCCCGGCAATGGGTAGTCCGGTGCGCAGTTCACGGACGTGCTGAACACCCGCCAGATCGCCGAGAACACCAGCGGCTTCTTCACCGGCCGCGTGGACAGCTACACGCTGCTGGATCTGAGCGCCGTGTATGAAGTGAGCCTGCAACTGAGCCTCGGCGCCACGGTATCTACGTGGGGCCGGAGCGCAGCTTCGACATGGGCGTGCGCTTCCGTTTCTGAGATCGAGAGACCCTGCCGATGGCGGCAGGATCTCTTAAACCTAGACAGATCGATAATCTTCTCCTCGGACTCAACGAATAGGACCACTTCCCGCCGGGCGAGGGCTTCAACCGAAGTCTCCATGTATCAATATGGGCGGAATCCGTACTGAAACCTTCCATGGATACCGCTTGGCATTTGACGTGAGGCGCATCGCTGAGCTTCAAGCATACCGTGCAGCTGTGGCTTGCTTGGACGGATACCCGCCTGGCCCAGGATCCGTAGCGACATCGGGCACGTCTGCTCAGGCTGATCGCGCAACCCACCGTTGGCAACAGGCCAGATCGCCTCGAACCAAGAGCTCGAAAACGAAGACCTAAATCCTACCAGTGGCTGAAGGTCCCTCGCGCCATCGCAAGGCAACAAATACGCACCCTCGGATATCTACCGAACGCTTAAGTAAGTGCCGTTGGGATCAGGGTGCCTTTTCGGTGGAGGCGCACGACAGCGGTATACCGGGTGCTTCCATCGGCTTGTTTTCTGGCCTTTATGCTTGGCATGGTAATCTTTCAGTTGTGACGAAATGGGACAAGCCATTCTTGTCCCAATTTTGTCCCAACGGCAAGTCATAAACTTACACAAACTCGCAGAAATACCGCAGAAACGCCTGTGTCGGAAAACGCTATAAAACAAGCAGAATTCGTCGAAAAACGCAGCGTTTCGCTGTCGCGTCGTTTGTCCGTGGCTCCAATGATGGACCGCACCGACCGCCACTGCCGCTACTTCCTGCGGCTGTTCGCGCCGCACGCGCTGCTGTACACGGAGATGGTGACCTCGGCGGCGCTGGTGCGTGGTGACCGGCGGCGTTTGCTGGATTTCGACCCGGCCGAGCATCCGCTGGCCCTGCAACTGGGTGGCGCCGACGTGGAGGGAATGACCACTGCCGCGCAGATGGGCGCGGCGGCCGGGTATGACGAGATCAACATCAACATCGGCTGTCCCAGTGATCGGGTGCAGTCGGGCACTTTCGGCGCCTGTCTCATGCGCCGCCCGCAGCAGGTGGCGGACTGTGTGGCTGCCATGCGCGCGCGCGTTGCGGTGCCGGTGACCGTGAAGACCCGCATTGGTATCGAAGACGGGGAGGGGGCCTCGGCGCGTGGTCTCCTGTACGAAGAGGCTGATTACGAACGCCTGCATGGATTCATTTCCACGGTGGCGGCGGCCGGCTGCGAGACATTCATCGTGCATGCGCGCAAGGCGGTGCTCAGCGGCTTCTCGCCAAAGGACAATCGCGAGATTCCCCCGCTGCGCTACGAGGTGGTGCAGCGGCTGAAGCGTGACTTCCCGGCGTTGCGCATCATTGCCAATGGCGGTATTCGCACTCTGGCTCAGGCGCAGGATCTGCTGGCCACGCTGGATGGCGTAATGATTGGCCGCGAGGCCTATCAGAACCCGTATTTTCTCGCCGAACTGGAGCAGGCCCTGCACGCCAACACGCAATGGCAGGCGCCCACGCGTCTGCAGATCCTGGAGCGTCTGGTGCCGTATGCGGAATGTCAGTTGCAATCCGGCCACCGCCTGCATTCGCTTACCCGGCATATCTCGGGCATGTTTGCCGGCCAGCCGGGTGCGCGGCAGTGGCGGCGGTTCTTTTCTGACAATGCGGTGCGCGAAGGGGCTGGCGTGGATCTGTTGCAGCGGGCCTGCGAGCTGATGCGCAGTGAGGGTGCCGGTGAGTCGCCGGCAATCAGCGCTCCGCAGTCTCCACCCGCCCGAAGTCTTCATCCTTGACTGCCGCCAGGTAAGCTGCCACCGCGTAGGCGGCCACCGTCTGATCGAGGATCTTCGGGTCAATCTTGTCCAGCGTATCGTTGGCCGTGTGGTGCACGTCGAAGTACTGGCTGGCATCGAGCTGCAAACCCATTACCGGCACACCCAGCGCATGCAGCGGCCGCAGATCCGCGCCACCGTGTGAATCATTGTTCCCGCGTTCAATGCCCAGCGGCTGCAGTACGTCGGCAATGGCCTTCATCCGCGGCAGTGTCGCCTGCGGCACGCCGGTATCAAAGCGCCACACCGGACCTGCGCCCAGGTCTGCCTCCATCGCCATTACGTGCCGGGCCAGTTCGTCCTTGTCCAGTTTCGCTGCATAGGCTCTTGCTCCCGACAGCCCGAATTCCTCATTGGCGAACAGCACCACGCGCAGTGTGCGTTTCGGGGACAGCTTCATTTCGCGAACAAGACGAGCAGCTTCGATGACGATGGCTACCCCGGCGCCGTCATCCAGCGCGCCGGTGCCCAGATCCCAGGAATCGAGGTGTGCGCCGAGCAATACGATTCCGGCGTCCGGATCGGTACCCGGAATCTCGCCGATGACGTTGGCGGAGCGGGTGGGCGGCAGTTCACGCGCTGTCAGTCGCAGACGCAGCGTGACCTGCTGGCCGCTGGCCAGCTGCCGCTCGAGCATGTCCGCGTCGGGATTGGAAAGTGCGGCCGCGGGAATGCGTGGCACATTCGGATCGGAACTCATCGTGCCGGTGTGCGGCACGCGGTTGCTGGAGGTGCTGATGGAGCGCACGACCACTGCAACCGCGCCCAGTGTTGCAGCCGCTATCGCGCCCTCTGTGCGGGCGCCGACCGCGGCAGCATAGCCGCTGATGTCACGGGTGCGCTTCATCCCCTGGTTGATGAAAACGATGCGACCTTCAACAGTGCTGCGATTGAGCTTCTTCAGTGCCTCCAGGCTGGGCACCTGCAGTACATCCGCCTCCAGTCCCTCCTCGGAGGTGCCGACGCTGCCACCCAGCGCAGTGGCCACCAGCGGCTGTGGCCATGGATTGGTGATGGCGACATAGGTCGACCCGCGTACCCAGCGTGGGACCATGACGTTCTGGGTGCGTACGTTGACGAAGCCCAGGTCGTTCAACCGGGTCAGGGCCCAGGCTACGGCGGCGCGGTCGCCCTCCGATCCGGCCAGCCGCGGACCGATTTCCGTAGTCAGCGAGGCGACGATGTCATATGCCCCGGTGCCGCTCAGGGCGCGATCACGCAGGCGGGCGGCGGCAGTGAGTTGAGCATCGGTGAATGCCGGGGCTGCCTCGGCTGCCGGGACGGGTTGGGCGGGTGCGGCCGGCGGCAGGAGGAGGGCCGGGACCAGGACGAGAATCGCAAGGTTCAGCGTGCAGGCGGAAAGTCGGTTCGGCATCGAAAGCATCCCCTGGATTGAGTGTCGGGCCCCAAAAGCCCGGAATTCAGGCTTGAATCAGCGATTCTACTCAAAAAGGCTGCCCTCCGGCCGCCGGTTCGCGCGGACATCTCGACGGCCCGCGGTCATCCCGTATAATCCGCCGGGACCCCCCGGGGTGCTGTAACTTCCAAAGTCTTCAAGCAGTTAGCACAGCAACATTACACAATGGGCAAGGAACTAGAGCTGGCAATCCTCTTCGCCGACGTCGTCGGCAGTACCAAGCTCTATGAGCAGATGGGGGATTTGAAGGCGCGGGACATGGTTTCGCTGTGTATCGACGCCATGCGCTCGGCCACTGAACAGCACAACGGTACGGTGATCAAGACCATGGGCGATGAGGTGATGTCCACCTTCCCGACGGTCGACGACGCGCTGAACGCCGCCAGCCAGATGCAGCACACCATCAGTGCCCACCCGGACCTGACGGTCGACGGCCAGCCGGTGGCCATCCGTATCGGTTGCCACTTCGGTCCGGTGGTGCTGGAGAACCGCGATATCTTCGGTTCGGCTGTGCACACCGCCAACCGCATGACCAGCCAGGCCAAGGCGGGTCAGATCATGACCACCAGCACCATGGTGGAGAAGCTTTCCCCTGACTGGCGCAGCGCTGTGCGCCAGATCGATGTTGCCACGCTGCGTGGACGCAGCAACGAGGTGGCCCTGTACGAGGTGCTGTGGCAGACCGAGGACATCACCAGCATGCTGCCGGCCATCGCGCTGAATTCGCGCGATGGGAAGAAGATGCACCTGAAGCTTCGCTACCAGGGGCAGGAAGCGGTGGTGGACGAGGGTCACACCAACGTGGCAATGGGGCGGGCGGAGGACAACGACCTGGTGGTGAAGGGCAATCTCATCTCACGCCTGCACGTGCGCATCGAGATGAGCCGCAACAAGTTCATGCTGATCGATCAGAGCACCAACGGTACGTTCGTGCAGACGGACAAGGGAGAGGAATCGTTTGTGCGCAGGGACAGCATGCAGCTGAAGGGCGCGGGCATGATCGGGCTGGGGAAGGTGCCGGACGGCGGCACGCAGTCGATCAAGTTTATTTGCGAAGAGTAGAGGGTGGCCGGGCCGGGTGTCCGGACCTGGGACCGCCCCGGCCCACCCACCAAACAGAAATCAACCCAGCCTGCCCACCACCTTCCGGTGCTCTTCCCTTAACTCACCCGGTAACCGCTCCCCATACCCCTGCAGGTACTCCCCGACGCTCTTCATTTCATCGCGCCACAACCCCGCGTCCACTGATAGCAGCTCCTGCATTGTCTGCTGCGCAATATCCAGCCCCACGGTGTTGATATCCTCCGCGCGCGGCAGATGACCGATGGCCGTTTCGCTGGCCGCCACCCTGCCGGCGCTGCGTTTGAGCATCCATTCCAGCACGCGCAGGTTGTCGCCGAATCCCGGCCAGAGGAACTTGCCGGCGGCATCGCGGCGGAACCAGTTGACGTGGAACAGACGGGGCGGGTGCTTGAGCTTTGCGCCGACGTCCAGCCAGTGCCGCCAGTAATCACCGAAGTTGTAGCCGCAGAAGGGCAGCATCGCCATCGGATCGCGGCGCACGACGCCGGCCTGACCGGTGGCCGCGGCGGTGGTTTCGGACGCCACTGAAGCACCGATGAGCACACCGTGGTTCCAGTCACGCGCCTCGTACACCAGCGGCGCGACTTCGCGCCGTCGGCCACCGAACACGATGGCGCTGAGCGGCACGCCCTTGGGTTCGTCGGCCTGGGGTGAATAGATGGGATTGTTCTTCGCGGACACGGTGAAGCGGGAATTGGGGTGGGCTGCGGGGCCGTTCTTGGCGTCATAGGGATTGCCCTTCCAGTCGATGACCGGCGCCGCTTTCTTGCGTCCCTCCCACCAGGGCTGGTTGTCCGCCGTCAGCGCCACGTTGGTGAACAGCGTGTCGCGCCGGATCATGTCGAAGGCGTTCTTGTTTGTGTCGCGGTTGGTGCCCGGCACCACACCGAAGTAGCCGGCTTCCGGGTTGATGGCCCACAGACGCCCGTCCGGTCCGGGGTGCAGCCAGGCAATGTCATCGCCCACGGTCTCGACCTTCCAGCCGGGCATGGAGTCCGGCGGAATCAGCATGGCGAGGTTGGTTTTGCCGCAGGCGGAGGGAAAGGCTGCGGCGATGTAGTGCTTTTCGCCCTCGGGGCTGGTGAGGCCGACGATGAGCATGTGTTCGGCCAGCCAGCCTTCGCGGCGCGCCTGGTAGCTGGCGATGCGCAGCGCGTGGCATTTCTTGCCCAGCAGAGCATTGCCGCCGTAGCCGGAGCCGAAGCTCTCGATGGCCAGCTCTTCCGGGTAGTGCATGATGAAACGGCGGTTCGGGTCCAGTTCGCCGGTGGAGTGCAGGCCGCGGACGAAGGCGCCGCCGTGCTCTTTCTCTTCGCGGGCGATGCGTTCCAGCGCCGGGCGGCCGGCCCGCGTCATGATCAGCATGTTGAGGGTGACGTAGGCGCTGTCGGTAATTTCCACGCCACAGCGCGAGTAGGGTGAGTCGATCGGGCCCATGCAGTAGGGCACCACATACAGCGTGCGCCCCTTCATGCAGCCTTCGAACAGGCCGCGCATCCTGGTGCGGGCTTCCTTCGGATCCATCCAGTTGTTGTTGGGGCCGGCGTCTTCCTTCGAGCCGGTGCAGATGAAGGTGAGGTGCTCGACACGGGCCACATCACTGGGGTTGGACCTGGCGAGATGGCAGTTGGGGAATTCCGCTTCGTTCAGGGTCTGCAGTTCCTTGCTTGCAACCAGCTGCCCGACCAGGGTGCGTTGCTCCTCTGGAGAGCCCTCGCACCAGTGGATGGCGTCGGGCCGGGTCAGCTGGGCGACTTCCTCGACCCAGGCGGCCACGGCAGGGCTGATTTTAGTTAACTCACTGATTTTAGAGGCAGAAACGGCCATTTCGATCCTTATGCTCTGTTTGCGTGAAGCTGCGGATTATACAGGCGACGGAAGTCTTTGCCGGCTGTGGCAACGGGCGTGGAACTCGCGGGCATGCCGGCGCGTCGCACAGACTCAGGCGTGCGCTACACTGCCGGCGCGATCCGTTCGACGCATTCGTTTTCGGCAGCCTGGAATAGAGGTAAGCAGATGAAAACCCGGTTTTTTTACAAGATGTGGGCCTTTGTGGCAGCGATGGTGTTCTGCGGGGCGGGCATGGCCGGCATGGCGCCCGAGCCGCAGCTGAAGATCGGCGATCCGGCCCCGGCCATTGATGCGATGGCCTGGATCAAGGGCGAGCCGGTAAAGGCCTTCAAGCCCGGTCATGTCTACGTGGTGGAGTTCTGGGCGACCTGGTGCGGCCCCTGCAACGCCATGATGCCGCACCTGAGTGAGCTGCAGCAGCAGCACGCCGGCAAGCTGACGGTGATCGGCGTGAACGCGCGCGAGTCGGAGCACAGCGAGCCACAGCTGGAGTCCGTCGCGGCCTTCGTCAGGAAGAAGGGCGGGAAGATGGCCTATACCGTTGCCATGGACGATCCGGCGAAGAAGACGGTGTTCGACGCGTGGATGACGGCCGGCGGCTCCTACGGCATTCCCACCTCGTTTGTTGTCGATGGAACCGGGCGGCTGGTATGGATGGGACATCCGCTGGGACCCAACGCCGGGGCCTTTGACAAAGCCATTGAACAGGCGCTGGCGGGCAAGAGCGATCTGGAGGCCGCGCGGGTGATCCAGGCGCAGGTCAATGAGCAAACCTATGGCCGCCTGCAGGGTATGAAGGTGATGCAGCCGCTGCGCGATGCGCAGCAGCGCGGCGATTATCGCGCAGTGGTGGTCGAGGCGGACCGGCTCGCGGTGGCCTCGCCGCAGCAGTACGGCCCACAGGTGTTCTCGACCAAACTGACAGCGCTGCTGCATCTCGATGAGAAGCAGGGGCTGCAGTACGTGCTTGCCCAGGCGCAGGATGCGCAGTTCCGCAGCCGGACCGGTCTGCAGGACGACATGAGTTACTGGTCGAACGTGGCTTCGGCCGTCGGGCGGGAAGAGGGTCTGGGCCAGGCCGCCTACCGGATGGCGCTGGACGGACTCCAGCCGCTGGTGGCCGGTGGCAGCGAGTTCTATTACCTGACGCTGGTGGCGCAGCTCAACGACAGGCTGGGCAATCTGCCGGCGGCGATTGCCGCGCAGGAGAAGGCGGTGGCGCTGGCCAGTGCCAGCGGCGAAATGCCCAGGGAGTACGTGAAGAACCTGGAGGAAACACTGAAAGACTATAGAGCCAGGAACGGCAGGAGCTGAGTTCCTTTCCCGCCGGGCGGCGCGGAGCGGATGCGGTGAGTCCGGCCCAGCCGGCGCCAGCGCCGCAGTCCGCCCGTCGCGGCATCCTCCGCGAACCTGGATGGCACCGGGCTGCTGCGGCGATTGTTTTGTTGACGGTCATCGCGTCGGGCATGCCGGAGCGGATGGCCCATGCCGCCGATCCGGACTGCATCCGCATCGAGACTCGCGCCGAAGTGCGGCGGGCGGTTGCCACTGAGCAGGGTGGTGAAAGCATCAGACTCGTACCGGCCGAGAAGATCGGTGCGGGCGAGGAAGTGCTCTATACCGTCAGTGTCACCAATATTTGTGCGAATCCGGCCGCGGACCTGGCCATTGACGTTCCGGTACCCGCGCACACCCGCTACGTGGTGGGTTCGGCCATTGCGCCGGCCGCGCAGGTATTGTTCTCGGTGGATGGCGGTTTCCGCTACGCGCCGCCACAGGCGCTTCAGGTTGCGATGGGTGAGGGTGAAACGCGGGCCGCGCAGCCCGGCGACTACACGCATATCCGCTGGATGATGAGCAAGGCCCTACCGCCGCAGGCGGTGGTCTTCGCGCGCTTCCGCGCCGTGGTTAAATAGCGCCCCCGCCGTGCCTGCGGCGCCGTCAGGAAAGCAAGCCTTGCAGGATCTCGACGACATTCTGGGCGCTGCCGGTCCACTGGCGCGCAGTCTGACGGATTTCGCGCCGCGTCGTGAGCAACTGGAAATGGCCCGCTGCGTGAGCGATGCGCTGCGCTCGCTGGATACGCTGGTGGTCGAGGCCGGTACGGGCACCGGCAAGACCTTCGCCTACCTGGTGCCGGCGCTGCTTTCCGGGCGGCATACCATCATTTCCACCGGCACGCGCACGCTGCAGGATCAGTTGTTCCACCGCGACCTGCCCGCCGTGGCCGGCGCGCTGGGCCGGCCGGTAAGGGTTGCGCTGCTGAAGGGCAGGGCGAATTACCTGTGCCGGCATCGCCTGCAACTGGCCGGCGCCAATCCGCAGTTCTCGTTTGCCGGCAATGCGCTGGCGACGATTGAGCGCTGGGCGCTGCGAACCCGCAGCGGTGATATCGCCGAGGTGACCGGCGTGCCGGAAGGTGATCCGGTGTGGAGCATGGTGACCTCGACGCGTGAGAACTGCCTGGGGCCGGATTGTGCCGAGTTCGCCGGCTGCCATGTGGCCGCCGCGCGCCGCGCCGCGCAGGCCGCGGATATCGTGGTGGTCAATCACCATCTGCTGCTGGCGGACCTGGCGTTGAAGGAGGAAGGCTTCGGTGATCTGCTGCCGGGAACCGAGGCGGTGATTCTCGACGAGGCACACCAGGTGCCGGAGATTGCCGCGCAATTCTTCGGCGCCAGCCTGGGCAGACGTCAGATTGCCGGAGTCGTGCGGGATGCACAGGCGGAGCTGGCGCGTGCGCGCATCGATTCGGCCGCGGTGCAGGCGCAGCTCGCCTCGCTGGAAGGACTGCTGCAGGAGTTTCGTTCCATTCTGCCCGGCAGCCGCAACCGGCTGGAGTGGAACGCGCTCGGCAACGCGGCGCTGGATATTCTGCAGGATATGGAAGCCCAGCTCGGCGCGCTGGCGCAGTCGCTGCAGACCGTGCAGGGCGACACTGGAATCGAACAATGCGCGCGCCGCGCGGCGGAACTGGAGACGCGTTGCCAGGCGCTGCGCGCCGCGGACGAGGAAACGGGTGCGCGCTGGGTGGAGTTGCGCGGACAGAACTGGACCTTGCAGTTCACGCCCTTTGAAGTGGCGGAGCGGTTGCGGAAGTTCATGACGGCCGCGCCCTGCGCCTGGATCTTCACCTCCGCCACGCTGGCCGTGGGCGAGGATTTCTCGCATTTCACGCGGCGCATAGGCCAGAGTGAGGCGCGCACCGTACGCATCGACAGTCCGTTCGATTACCGCCGGCAGGCGTTGCTGTATCTGCCCGTGCAGATGTCCGAGCCGGGCGCACCTGGACACACGCGCGATGTGATGCAGGCGGTATGGCCGCTGCTGGAGGCCGCCGGCGGGCGCGCGTTCATTTTGTTCACCAGTCATCGTGCGTTGCAGGAAGGCAGAGCCTGGCTGGCAAACGAAGCGGCTGGGGAGCTGCCGTTCCCCTTGCTGGTGCAGGGCGATGCGCCGCGCGACGCGCTGCTGCGCGAGTTTCGCCGTCTCGGCAATGCCGTGCTGCTGGGTACGGGCAGCTTCTGGGAAGGCGTGGACGTGAAAGGCGAGGCGCTGTCGCTGGTGGCGATCGACAAGCTGCCATTTGCCTCGCCCGACGATCCCCTGCTGGGCGCGCGTCTGGAGGGCATTCGCCGCCGCGGCGGCAATCCTTTCCGTGATTACCAGATTCCGCAGGCCGTGCTGGCGCTCAAGCAGGGGGTAGGCCGGCTGATCCGCGATGCCAGCGACCACGGCGTCATCATGCTGTGCGATCCAAGAGTGCGCACCAAAGGTTACGGCCGTATTTTTCTGCAGAGTCTGCCGCCGATGCCGGTGACGATGCAGGTGGGCGATGCGGTGCATTTCCTGACGTCGCATCTGGCTCATCTGAATCCCGAGCCAGCAGACGCAGCGACGGTGCAGGTATGAGAATTCTTGCGCTTGATACCGCCATGGAGGCCTGCTCGGCAGCCCTGCTGATCGATGGCCGGATTCTCACGCGCTACAGCGAGCCTGGTCGTGGCCACGCCGAACTCATCCTGCCCATGGTCCATGAACTGCTGGCCGCAGGCGGAGCGGGTCTGCAGTCCCTCGACTGTATCGCCGTGGGTAGAGGGCCCGGCGCGTTCACCGGCATCCGTATTGCCATGGCCGTTGCCCAGGGCCTGGCCTATGGGGCGCAGTTGCCGGTGATTGCAATCTCGGATCTGGCCGCGCTGGCCCAGCGCGCGGCTGACAAGCACGGCGTGCCGGCGGTGCTGGCCTGCACTGATGCGCGTATGAATGAAGTGTACTGGGGTGGATTCAATTGCCCGTCGGGCGGGCTGGTGGAGTGCTTTATAGAAGAGTGTGTCAGTCCGCCCGCGGCCGTGGGTGTCGACTGGTCCGGACCGTGGGTTGCGGCCGGTTCGGGATGGGCAGCCTACCCGCACATGGCGATTGCTCCGGTGGTGGACGCCGCGCTGCTGCCGCGTGCGGAGGAAATTGCCCGCCTGGCGGTCCGGGATCTGGCTGCCGGTCGTGCCCTGCCGCCGGAGCAGATTCAGCCGGTGTACCTGCGCGACAAGGTGGCGCATGTTACAAAATCACGGACTTAGCTGTGGCTTTTCATGGAACTGTCATACTCTTCCCCTGTAATACCCGCCGTCGGCCGGAATCGCCCCGGCGGTCAGGTGACCGTTTCATGACAGCCAAGCAGATACTCATCGTCGAGGACGAGAAGCCGATTCGCGACATGATCGCCTTCGGCCTCAAGCGCGCGGGCTTCGAAGTCCTGGAGGCTGAGGACTGCCGAACGGCGCGCACCATCATGACCGACCGGCGCCCCGACCTGCTGCTGGTGGACTGGATGCTGCCGGACATGAGTGGACTGGAGCTGACCCGGGCGCTGAAGCGCGACAAGGAAACCTCCGAGGTGCCCGTCATCATGCTCACCGCGCGTTCCGAGGAGCAGGACAAGATCAATGGGCTGGATGGTGGCGCCGATGATTACGTAACCAAGCCCTTTTCGCCGCGGGAACTTCTGGCGCGTATCAACGCGGTCCTGCGCCGCCGCGGCGCTGCCGAGGGCGAGGAGAAGGTTCATATCGACGGCCTGGTGCTGGATGCGGCCAGTCACCGCGTGATGGCCGGTGATCGTACTCTGCCGCTGGGTCCCACCGAGTACCGGTTGCTGAGTTTCTTCATGACGCATATGGAGCGGGTCTATACCCGCAACCAGTTGCTCGACAGGGTGTGGGGCGGCAACGTGTACGTGGAGGAGCGCACCGTGGATGTGCACATCCGCCGCCTGCGCAAGGCCCTGGGCGAGTTCGGCCACGACAAGTTCATCCAGACCGTACGCGGCGCCGGTTATCGGTTTTCGGCCCGTGCGGAAGAGTGATCCGCGACTGAATACATGAGTGCTGCCTGGTCCTTTGCCATCGTTCGCCTGCTGGGATTGATCAGCGTGGCTGTGCTGGGCGGCATGATATGGGGTCGGCCGGTGCTCTGGCTGGCCGCAGTGCTCGGCGCTTACCTGCTGCTGCAGCTGATCAATCTCTACCGCCTCGGTCGCTGGCTGCGTATGCGCAGTCTCGTTGATCCACCCGACGTAGGCGGAGTCTGGGGCGAAGTGGTGGCGCAGGTGGTACGCCTGCATCGCCGCAAGCGCTTTCATAAACAGCGCATGATCAAGTTGTTCCGCGAACTGCGCCGCTCCACCGCGGCCATGCCGGACGGGGTGGTGGTGCTTGCCGCCGACAATGAAATTCTCTGGTTCAATCGCACCGCTGCACGCCTGCTTGACCTCAGGCGCAAGGCGGACCTGCACATTCGCATCGACAACCTCATTCGCGCACCGGACTTTGTACGCTACCTGGACGAGGGCGATCACAGTGTGCCGGTGACCGTGCGCTGGCCTGCAGGTGGCCCATTGTTTCTGTCCATGCAGCTCATTCCGTACGGCGCCGGCCAGCAGCTGGTGCTGGTGCGCGATGTCACACGCCAGACCACGCTCGAAGCCATGCGCCGGGATTTTGTCGCCAACGCCTCGCACGAGCTCAGATCCCCGCTCACCGTGGTCAGCGGTTACCTGCAGTCCCTGAGCGATACCATCGCCGAGGACAGCTCTGCGGACCGATTGTGGGAGGGTCCGGTGCAGGAGATGCGCCGCCAGACCGAGCGCATGACGGAAATCATCAACGATCTGCTGGAGCTGTCGAAGCTTGAGTCCGCCGACATCGAGGCGGGCGAGGATGAGGTGGACGTGGCCGGGATGCTCAGCCTGCTGCGCAAGGAAGTGCTGTCGCTGGAGCGGCGCCCGCAGGAGTTCACGTTGCGTCTGGACAGTGAGTCCCGCCTGCTGGGCAACGAGGCGGAAATTCACTCCGCCTTCTCCAACCTGATCGCCAACGCCGTCAAATACACCCCGCCCGAAGGGCGCATCGATGTACGCTGGTGGTCGGATGCGGAGGGGGGGCATTTCTCGGTGCGCGATACGGGCATCGGCATTGCCGCCGAACACATTCCCCGCCTGACCGAGCGGTTCTACCGTGTCGATCCAGGCCGTGCCCGCCGCCAGGGTGGTTCGGGTCTGGGCCTGGCCATCGTCAGGCATGCGTTGCAGCGGCATGGGGGGCGGCTGCAGATCGAGAGCACGGACGGGCAGGGGAGCACCTTCACCTGCCACTTCCCCCGGCGGCGGGTGGTGGATCCCGAACGTGGGGTCGCGACGGCGGTATCCTGATCCGCTATCAACCGATAGCGTCGACGAACTCACATTCGCGCGGAGATTTCCGCCATCGCAGGGCTTACGTACTGCAACGATGTTTGCGGGTGCGCAGGTTGTGCATGCCCTGCATATCGCTACCGAAATCCCGGATACGCCGGACCTGGTTCTTCCTGCGCGCTCCGCGCCGACGACGCCAGCTGTCGGCTGCGTACGGGGAACTCTTGCGGCCTTGAGCGATCTGTTTCGCTCTGTATTACACTGCGCCTCGTTTCAAACCGGCTCCGGAGCGCCCGCCATCATGGATACAGCAGATCTTTCGCACCATATCTCCCGCCGCTTCAACGAGGACCTGGAGCGACTGCGCAACAAGGTGCTCACCATGGGCGGGTTCGTCGAGCAGCAGCTGCAGAAGGCGGTGACCGCGCTGGTGGACGGCGACAGCCGCCTGGGCGAGGCGGTGGCCATGGACGACTACAAGGTCAACAACATGGAGGTGACCATCGACGAAGAATGCAGCCGTCTGCTGGCCACGCGCAATCCCACCGCCGGCGATCTGCGCCTCATCGTGGCCATCATCAAGACGGCCACTGATCTGGAGCGCATCGGCGATGAGGGCGAGAAGATCGGCTACATCGCCTCGCGCCTGGCCTCCATGGAGCGGCCGGCTGACAAGTATCGCGAGGTCAAGCATCTGGGCCGGCAGGTATCCGAGATGGTCCACGCGGCCCTGGATGCCTTCGCCCGTCTGGATGCCAGGGCTGCGCTGGCCGTGGCGCGTGAGGACGAGAGCATCGATGAGGAGTACGAGGCCATTCAGCGTCAGTGCATTACCTTCATGATGGAGGATCCGCGCACCATTCGTCGGGCGCTGGATGTAATGTGGCTGGTGCGGGCGCTGGAGCGCATCGGTGACCACGCCAAGAACATCTGCGAGTATGTTATTTACATGGTGCACGGCAAGGATGTGCGCCACACGGCTCTTGAGGATGTTGAAAAGGAACTGCGCACCAAAGATGCGCAGTAGCTGAATGATGAAACTATCTCCCCGACTTGCGAACTTTCTCGGCGCTGGAGCCTGCGCGGTGTTGCTGGCCTACGCCTACTATCTGCAGCACGGTGGCCTTGAGCCCTGTCCGCTATGCATTTTCCAGCGCATGGCCGTTTTTGCGCTCGGGGTGGTGTTCCTGCTGGCGTTTGTGCACAACGCCGGGCGCCTGGGCGGCAGGGTTTACGCCGTGCTGATGGGCCTGACCGCGCTGGTGGGCATGGGTTTGTCCGGTCGACACATCTACATACAGGCGCTGCCGGAAGGTTCGGTGCCGGCCTGCGGGGCGACGCTGGACTACCTGATGGATGTGTTTCCGCTGACGGATGTGATTCGCAAGGTGCTGACCGGGTCGGGTGAGTGTGCCAAGGTCGACTGGGAGCTGTTCGGGTTGAGCATGCCGGTGTGGGTGTTTGTGGCGTACCTGGGGCTGGGTGGCTGGGGTGTTGTCATGAACTGGCGGCGGCGGAATCCATAGTTGACTTGCCAGGCGCGCAGCGTCGGCGAGTATTGCTGCGCAGTGCGAGCGGATCCAGATCGGGGGAGGGCTTCCGGGGACCGGCGGCAAGACCCCATCCCTGGGGGCCTTGGGAAAAACCATCCATGGTTTTTCACATCCCCGGAAGCCCTCCCCCGATCTGGATCCGCTGATAGGCCAGCAGTGGTCAGCAGTATCTGCAATCAGGTGAGCAGGCGGGTCAGGATGCCGTGGTAGATGTTGGCCAGGCTGCGGATGTCGGCCACGTTTACGTTTTCGTTGACCTTGTGGATGCTGGCGTTGACCACGCCCAGTTCCACGATTTGTGCGCCGGTGGGGGCGATGAAGCGGCCGTCGGAGGTGCCGCCGCCGGTGGAGAGGGTGGGGGTGAGGCCGGTGATCTCCCTGACGGACTCGGTAGCGGCATCGGATAGCGCGCCGGGCGGCGTGTAGAACGGGTTGCCGGAGAGAAACCATTCCAGCGAATACTTCACGTGATGGCGGGTGAGGATTTCCTCCACGATGGTCTTCAATCCTTCTACGGTCTGCTCGGTGGAGAATCGCAGGTTGAAGCGTGCTTTCAAGTCGCCGGGGATGACGTTGGGTGCGCCCGTGCCGGCGTTGAGGTTGGAAATCTGGAAGGTTGTGGGCTGGAAATACTTGTTGCCCTGATCCCAGATACGGCTGGTGAGTTCGGCAAGCGCGGGAGCCAGGGTATGCACCGGATTCTCGGCGAACTGCGGATAGGCCACGTGCCCCTGCACGCCATGTACTGTCAGCCGTCCGCTCAGGCTGCCGCGTCGGCCGATCTTGATGGTATCGCCGAGGGCGTGTTCGCTGGAGGGCTCGCCTACCACGCACCAGTCAATCTTCTCTGCACGCGATTCCAGAACTTCCACCACCCGGCGCGTACCGTCCACCGAGGGGCCTTCCTCGTCGCTGGTAATCAGCAGGGCGATGGAGCCGCTGTGCTGCGGATGTGCGCGCACGAAGGTCTCGCAGGCGGTCACCATGGCTGCGAGGCCGGTTTTCATGTCGGCCGCGCCGCGACCGTACAGAACGCCGTCGCGCACGGTGGGCGTGAAAGGATCGGAACTCCACTCCTCGGCCGGGCCGGGCGGTACCACGTCGGTATGACCGGCGAAGCACAGCACCGGTCCCTGGTCGCCATGACGAGCCCAGAGATTGTCCACCTCGCCGAAGCGCAGTCGCTCTATGGTGAAGCCCAGGGGCTTGAGGCGTTCGATCAGCAGATTCTGGCAGCCTTGGTCATGCGGGCTGACGGAGGCGAGGGCGATGAGGGCCCGGGAGAGTTCGAGGGGATCGGGGTGGGGCATGGGGCGTGCTTTATAGAGTGATGGAAGGCGGACGGCAAGATGCGGACTGTCATACGGGTGTCATGCTGTGACGCTGTATATGTGCAGCATTCCGGGACACGGCATTTCGCCAGTATAAACAGTTGCTTGTGGCGCCGCTGCCGCGATGACACGAATCTGTAACACATTTCATCTATAACAAGCGCCGTATTCCAGGCAACTGACTGATGCGGCGAAAGCCTGCTGATGACAGCTTCGGCATAACCCATTTTCTTCCAAGGAGACCCTCGTGTTGAAACCATCCCTTGTTCTGGCGGCTGCTGCGAGTCTCGGCCTCGGTGGCCTGGCGATCGCCCAGTCCTCGCGCGACTACATCAGCATTGTCGGCTCCTCGACTGTATACCCCTTCACCACCGCCGTTGCTGAAAGCTTCGGCAAGAGCGGCAGGTACAAGACCCCCAAGGTCGAGAGCACCGGTACGGGCGGCGGCATCAAGCTGTTCTGCAACGGTGTCGGCGTACAGCACCCGGACGTGGCCAATGCCTCCCGCCGCATCAAGGCTTCCGAGGTCCAGGCCTGCGCCAAGAATGGTGTGAAGGAAGTTACTGAAATCAAGGTGGGCTACGACGGCATCGTGGTGGCCAATGCCAGGTCGGCCCAGATATTCAAGCTCTCGCGCAAGGACCTGTACCTGGCGTTGGCCAAGCAGGTGCCCGATCCGGCCAACTCCGGCAAACTCATCAACAATCCCTACAAGACCTGGCGCGAGATCAACAAAATCCTGCCGGCCGACAAGATCGAAGTGCTCGGCCCGCCGCCGACCTCCGGCACGCGCGATGCGTTCCTCGAGCTGGTAATGGAGCCGGGCTGCGAGAGCTATGACTGGATCGCCGGGCTGGCAAAGAGCGACAAGAATCGCTTCAAGTCGATCTGCCACACCATTCGCGAAGATGGTGGTTACATCGAGGCCGGCGAGAATGACAATCTCATCGTGCAGAAGCTTGACGCCAGCCCGAAGACGCTGGGCATCTTCGGCTACAGCTTCCTCGAGGAGAACCTCAACAAGCTGCACGGCTCGCTGATCGATGGCAAGCAGCCGACTTTCGAGAACATTGCTTCGGGCGATTATCCGGTTTCTCGTGCGTTATTCATCTACGTGAAGAAAGCGCACGTCGGCGTGATTCCCGGTTTGAAGGAATTTGTCGCCGAGTACACCAGTGAGCGTGCCTTCGGTCAGGAAGGCTATCTGGTCGACAAGGGACTCATTCCGCTTGGATCGGCCGAAGCGAAGCAGGTTCGCGCCAATGCCACAGGCATGGCGAACCTGAAACTCTAAGACTCAGCTACTCAGCCGTCATGCCCGTGAAGGCGGGCATCCATTGAATGAACGAATGGATCCCCGCCCATGCGCGGGGATGACGGCACCTTTTGTCCGTTAACTCAGTGAGGGAATCATGAATATCAGTATCCTGGCTGCGGCCGCCGTGGCCGCCACCTTGATCGCCGGTGCGACCCAGGCCGACGAAGTCGAGGATTTGAAGAAGCGTATCGAGAAACTCGAGAAGGCCGAGGTCGGCGCCAAGAAGGCCGATTGGGCCTCGAAGATCAGCTTCAAGGGCGATTTCCGTTATCGTCACGAGAACATCGATCGTGAAGAGTCGGCTACCGACCGCACGCGCCATCGCATGCGGGCGCGCTTTGGTCTGACGGGCAAGGTCACTGATACAGTGAAAGCCACCGTGCGTCTGGCCACCGGTGGTGGCGGCAACGATCCGCGTTCGACCAACCAGACCCTGGGCGATGGTCTGGACCGCAAGGACGTGGCCATCGATCAGGCCTTTGTGCAGTGGGCGCCGTGGGACGGTGTCGAGTTCTACGCCGGCAAGATGCCCCAGCCCTGGGAGAGCGTGGGCAGCTACTTCTGGGATGGTGACATCACCCCGGAAGGTGGCGCGATGACCTTCGAGAACGGCGCCTTCTTCGGCAGCGCCTTCGGCTTCTGGCTGTCAGAAAGCAGCAGCGGCTCTGATGCCACGATGTCCGGCGCCCAGGTGGGTATGAAGGGTGAAACCGGCGGTGTGAAGCTGAAAGCGGCCCTGGGCTACTACGACGTCGGCGCCGTGCGCAACCGGATTACCACTGCGGCCACCGGCTGCTCGCCGATGGGCGCCTTTGTCGGTGGCCCGCAGGGCAACACCACCGTGAGCACCAGCGGCTGTGTGCGCCTGGCCAATGACTTCAACCTGATCGAGGCGCTGGCCGAGGCTCAGTTCAGGCTCGGCGCCCAGCCCTTTACCGTGTTCCTGAACTACCTGCAGAACCAGGATGCCAGTGCGCTTGATACCGGCTACTCGGCCGGCTTCAAGTACGGCAAGGCCAGCAACCCGGGTACCTGGGAATTTGGCTACGCCTATCAGTCGATGGACAAGGACGCGCAGTTCGGCCAGTTCGTGGACTCGGACTTCGGCGACGGCGTGACCGATACCAAGGGCAGCGTGGTGAAGGTCGCCTACGCACCAGCGAAAAACTGGACGCTGAGCGGCACCTACTTCATGAACCAGCGATTCGTGGATGTGGGCGCCGAGCGGGACTATGACCGCTTGCAGCTGGATATGATTTTTAAGTATTAAGGGACCCCTGAAATCAGGGTGCCGACGGGGTCTCACCCATGAAAGGGTGAGGCCCCGGACGGTTCTGTCACATATCCGTAACAACGCCCGGACCACGAAATGGTCCATAATGCGCCGCCTATAAGTAGAGGCCCGCACAGCCCACAGCAATCAGCAGAATGTCTACATCAACACTCATCCTGATCCTGCTGCTGCTGGCTGCCGCGGCCTATCGATTTGGCCGCAAGCGCTCCTTCGCCGTCGTTGGCGGCCCGCGCGCCCAGCGCAAACTTCATTCCCTGCCCGCCTACTACGGCCTGCTGACGGCCTTGTGGTGCGGCCTGCCAGCGCTGGTGCTGGTGGGCCTGTGGCAGCTCTCGCACGATACGGTGATCTCGCATCTGGTCATCGAGAACCTGCCGCAGCAGGTGGGTACGCTTTCCGAATCCGAGCGCAGTCTGCTGTTCAACGACGTGCACAACGTCGTGCTGGGCAATGTGGCCGTGGAGCAGGTTACTCCGGCTGCAGCCGCAGCTGCGGCTGAGTACCAGCGCCTCGACGGCATTGCACAGGCCGCGCTGGCGGTAGTGGCGCTGAGTTTCGCGCTCATCGGTGGCTTGTTTGTCTGGCGCCGTATTTCGCCGGTGCTGCGCGCACGCAATCGCGTCGAGGGCATCATCGAGGCGTTGCTGCTCGGCTGCTCGACCGTTGCCATATTCACCACCATCGGGATTGTGCTGTCGGTGCTGTTCGAGGCCATGCGGTTCTTCCACAGCGTGCCGATACATGAGTTCATTTTCGGCACGCAGTGGAGTCCGCAGACAGCCATTCGTGCCGACCAGGTCGGTTCCTCGGGCAGCTTCGGTGCGGTGCCGCTGTTCACCGGCACGCTGATGATTTCCGGTATCGCCATGATGGTGGCGGTGCCAGTGGGATTGTTCTCCGCCATCTATCTTGCCGAATACGCTCATCCGCGGTTCCGCTCCACTGCCAAGCCCTTTCTGGAGGTGCTGGCGGGTATTCCCACGGTGGTTTACGGCTTCTTCGCCGCCCTCACCATGGGCCCGCTGCTGCGTAACTTCGGCGAATCGATCGGGCTGGATGTGGCTTCGGAAAGCGCGCTGGCTGCAGGCCTGGTCATGGGCATCATGATCATCCCCTTTGTCTCCTCGCTGGCTGACGACATGATTACGGCCGTGCCGCAGGCCATGCGCGATGGCTCCTATGCGCTGGGTGGTACCCATTCGGAAACAATTCGCAAGGTTGTACTGCCGGCGGCGCTCCCCGGCATTGTCGGCGGCGTGCTGCTGGCGATCTCGCGTGCCATTGGCGAGACCATGATCGTGGTGATGGCGGCGGGCCTTTCGGCCAACCTCACCGCCAATCCGCTGGAAGCGGTGACTACTGTCACGGTGCAAATCGTCACGCTCCTGGTCGGTGACCAGGAGTTCGACAGCCCCAAGACGCTCGCCGCCTTTGCCCTGGGGCTGATGCTGTTCCTGGTGACGCTGGCGCTGAACGTGCTGGCACTGCACATCGTGCGCAAATATCGGGAGCAATATGAGTAAGGGCGTCAGGACAGCCGAACTGGTCGAGAAGGGCCTCAAGCGGCGCTACCGTGCCGAATGGATGTTCCAGGCCTATGGTATTGCCGCGGTTTCCCTTGGCATCATCTTTGTGCTGTTCCTGTTCTACAGTGTCATTTCCAAGGGCTATACCAGCTTCGCCCAGACCTATGTGCAGCTGGAAATTCAATACGACGAGCAGATCATCGATCCGGAAGGCGCCCGCGATATCGAGACGCTGCGCATGGCCGATTACATGTCCCTGGTGCGCACCAGTCTTAAAGACATGTTCCCGCAGGTGGAAGGTCGTGCCAACCTGCGCAAGCTCTACGAACTGGTCAGCAGCAATGCGCCTTTCCGGTTGCAGAACCGGGTGATGGACGATCCGGCACTGCTGGGCACCACGCAGAAAGTGTGGGTGCTGGCCGGCGATGAAGTCGATCAGTTCATGAAGGGCCAGATAACTGCCGACGAGGAGGAGAGCACCCGGCCGCTGAACGATCAGCAGCTGGCGTGGATCGGTGTGCTTGAGCAGCGTGGGGTGATCGAAAAACGCTTCAATACCGAGTTTTTCACCAACGGTGATTCGCGTGAGCCTGAACAGGCCGGTGTGGCCGGCGCGGCGATGGGTTCGTTCTTTACGCTGATTGTCACGCTCCTGCTGTCCTTCCCCATTGGCGTTGCCTCGGCCGTCTATCTGGAGGAATTTGCACCGCGCAATCGCTGGACGGATCTGATTGAAGTCAATATCAATAATCTGGCAGCCGTGCCCTCCATCGTCTTCGGTCTGCTGGGCCTGGCGGTATTCATAAATTTCTTTGGCCTGCCGCGCTCGGCGCCACTGGTCGGCGGTCTGGTGTTGACGCTGATGACACTGCCTACCATCATCATCGCCAGCAGGGCTTCGCTCAAGGCCGTGCCGCCTTCGATTCGCGAGGCGGCGCTGGGCATGGGCGCCTCGCAGATCCAGATGGTGGCCCATCACGTGCTGCCACTGGCCATGCCGGGCATGCTCACCGGTACTATTATCGGCATGGCGCGCGCGCTGGGCGAGAGCGCGCCGCTGTTGATGATCGGCATGGTGGCCTTTATTGTCGACGTGCCGCAGGCCATCACCGATCCGTCCACGGCGCTGCCAGTGCAGATCTACCTGTGGGCCGACAGCCCCGAGCGCGCCTTCGTGGAGCGCACCTCCGGCGCCATCATGGTATTGCTGCTGTTCCTGCTGTTGATGAATGGCCTGGCCGTGATCCTGCGCAACCGGTTTGAACGCCGCTGGTAAGCCCGGCGAGAGGAAGCTGAAGAGGTACTCATGAATACTCCACTCACCGAAGAACACACCGCGCCGGCGGCCGCTCCTGTTGAAGACAGTCACGCTGGCATCAACGTCAAGCCCAGCCAGCGCAAGCACGCCATCGCCGATCTTGCGCAGCAGGCCGGTGGCAAGACGGTTGGTGTAGTCAGCGTTGATGATCCGATCATGTCGGCAAAGGGTGTAAACGTTTACTACGGCGACAAGCATGCCATCCGCGAAGTAAGTCTCGACATCGGCCGCAACCAGGTCATCTCCATGATCGGCCCCTCCGGCTGCGGCAAGTCCACCTTCCTGCGTTGCCTGAATCGCATGAACGACACGATTGAAGGGGCGCGCGTAACCGGATCGATCACCATGGAGGGCCGCGATATCTATGACCGGCGCCAGGATGTGGTGCAGCTGCGCGCGCGCGTCGGCATGGTATTCCAGAAGCCCAACCCCTTCCCGAAATCCATTTACGAGAATGTGTCCTATGGCCCGCGCATCCATGGTCTGGCGTCCGACCGGGTTGAGATGGACGAGATCGTGCAAACCAGCCTGCAGCGCGCCGGCCTGTGGGAGGAGGTCAAGGATCGCCTGCTGCAGCCGGGCACCAGTCTTTCCGGCGGCCAGCAACAGCGGCTGTGCATCGCGCGCGCCATCGCCATCGATCCGGAGGTCATTCTCATGGACGAACCCTGCTCGGCGCTCGATCCCATCGCCACGGCGCGCATCGAGGATCTGATCGACGAGCTGCGCGCCAGCTACGCCATCTGCATCGTGACCCATTCCATGCAGCAGGCCGCGCGTGTTTCCCAGCGCACGGCCTATTTCCATCTCGGCGACCTGATCGAGGTGGGCGAAACCGATCGCATCTTTACCAACCCGCGCCACAAGCTGACCGAGGACTACATCACCGGCCGGTTCGGTTGAGTGCAAGGCGGCTGCATGACCGAACTCGCGGAAGGCCATATCGTCAAGGGCTACGACGTCGACCTGACGGGCCTGAGGATGAAATTCCTGGAAATGGGCGCACTGGTCCATGACCAGGTCCAGCGTGCAAGCCGTGCCCTGATCCAGGGAGACGCGGATTCGTCACGCACGGTGCTGGCGCGCGAAGCCAGGGTCAATGAATACGACCTCAGCCTGGACGAGGACAACATCGCCCTGATTGCCCGCCGTCAGCCCATGGGCAGTGATCTGCGCGTTGTCATCTCCATCGCCCGCGCTGTTACGGATCTGGAGCGCGTCGGCGATGAAGCCAAGAAGATCGCCCGCTACAGCCTCAAGCATCACGGCGAACGCGACATTCAGCCCCTGGGGCAGCTGCGCCGCGATGTACGTCACATGGCCCCGCTGGCCGCTTCCATGCTCCGCGACGCTCTCGACGCCTTCGATCGCATGGATCCGAAAGCCGCCGTGCGGGTGGCCGAGCGCGATCACGAATTGAATACCGAGTTTCACGCCGCCCTGCGCAGTCTCGTCACCGTGGCCATGGAAGATCCGCGCAAGCTCCAGGCCATCGTCGAATCCGTCCTGGTCCTCAAGGCGCTGGAACGTATCGGCGACCACGCCAAGAGCATCGCCCGCCACGTGATCTACCTGGTCCAGGGCCGCGACGTGCGCCACGAAGACACCGCGGTCATGGCCGCTCCGCCGTCCGGCAACGATACGGACAAGTAGCCCGTCTCGCCGCTGTGGAACGAATACCTCGTTCCAGGTTCGTATGATACGGACTGTCGAATGGAGAGCCCCGCATGAGCAGAACCGCAGGCTGGATACTCGCCGCCCTCGTCGCAGGCGGCGGCATCGGTGCGTTTTACTACTTCTGGAACCACCCTGACTGGGATATGCCAGCCCCGCCGGCCGACGAGCAGGAGCTCGCCGGCGCGCAGGGTCCCGGTCCATACGAGCCGGAAGACGCCATTCGCCACCCCATCCCCGACGATCAGGCCGGCGCCGAGGCCGTCGCTCCCCAGCCGCTGCCGGAGCTGAACCTCAGCGATCTTCCCGTACGCCGTACCCTGGAGGACATGCTCGGTGAATCCATCGTTGCCCGCCACCTGGTGCCCGAGCGGATCGTGCGGCGAGTGGTCATTACCGTGGACAACCTGCCGCGCGAGAAGCTGGCTGTGCAGATGCGCCCCGTCAAGCCGCTGGGTGGACAGGTTGCCGTGGTGGGCGATGCGGACCTGGATGAGAAGGTCATCCTGAGTGCGGAGAACTACGCCCGCTACACGCCCGTCATCAGGCTGCTGCAATCCATTGACGCCGAGCAGCTTGCCGGGCTGTATCTGCGCCTCTATCCGCTGTTCCAGCAGGCCTACGAGGAACTGGGCTATCCGGATAAATATTTCAATGACCGGCTGGTGCAGACCATCGATCACCTGCTGGAGACACCCGAGATCGGCGGAGAAATTGAGCTGGTGCGTCCCAAGGTGTTCTTCGAGTACGCCGATCCGGGGCTGGAACACCGTTCGGCTGGGCAGAAGCTGTTGATTCGCATGGGTGCGGAGAACGCGGCGGTGGTCAAGGAGAAGCTGCGGGCATTGCGTGCGGCAGTCACCCGGTCGCAGAATGCCCCCGCTGCGCCATAGCGGTGGAGCCCGTCGCCACGGAGGGCTGCTGACGGTATAACGAGACAAATTGACCGGGGAGCGCCATGGATATCAATAAACTCATCCAGCGCGTGAAATCCTTGCTGATTTCACCGAAGACCGAATGGCCCGTCATTGCCGCCGAGCCGGCAACGGTGGGTGGCCTGTACCGCAACTACATCCTCGTCCTCGCCGCCATTCCGGCCGCGTGCAGCTTCATAAAGGGCAGTTTCATCGGCTACGGCAGTTTCCTGTTCGGCAGCTACCGCGTGAGCATTGGCGCCGGACTGGGCAATATGGTGCTCACCTATGTGTTGTCGCTGGGCATGGTTTTCGCACTGGGGCTGATCATCAAAGCCCTGGCGCCGAAATTTACCGGCCAGGGCGGTTCAAACCAGGACGCTCCTGGCAATGGCGCTCCAGACCAGGGCAGCCCAGCCCCGGACGGTCAGGCCCAGGGAGGCCATATCCAGGGAAGTCATATCCAGGCAATGAAGGTCGCCGCCTACGGCTTCACTGCCGGCTGGGTGGCCAGTTTCGGCCTCCTGCTGCCCGGCATCGCAGGACTGATTGTTCTGGCAGGTGCCATATACAGCATTTACCTGCTGTATCTCGGCTTGCAGCTCGTAATGCAGTCGCCGGCGGACAAGGTCGGCGGCTACACGGCCGTGACCGTGATCAGCGCGGTGGTATTGAGCGCAGTGATCGGACTGATTATCGGGCCCCTGTCCGGTGGTTCGATGATGGGTGAGAGTGTTGTCCGCGATCGCCAGTTCGACAAGGACAGTCCGATCGGCAAGCTTGAACAATGGGGCAAGCAGGTGGAGGCGGCGGGCAAGAAAATGGAGGCTGCTGCCAAGGCCCGGGAACAGCAGGCCCCGGACCAGGAGCAGAACCAGAGCCAAGATCAGGCTATGGGCCAGGCCATGGGCGAGATGATGGGTGCGCTCCTCGGCGGTGGCGGCACGCCAGCGGCAGCGCTGCAACCGGCACAGATGAAGGACTTTGCTCCGGAGACGCTGGGCGGCCTGCCGCGCCTGAGCATCAATGCCGAACGCAATGCGGCCATCGGACTGCAGGTCTCAAAGCTGGATGCGCAGTATGGGGAAGATCAGGGCGGCGATACGCTCAGGCTGCAGATCACGGATGCGGGTGGCGCGCGTGCCTTTCTGGGCATGGTCAGCTGGGCGGGTGTCGAGCAGGATAGCGAGACGGCTACCGGCTACAAACGTACCTATCGCCAGGACGGGCGCACGCTGCATGAAGAGTGGGATGGCGCGCACAACAGGGGGCAGTTCTCATTGATTCTGGCGGAGCGATTCATCGTGGAGCTGCAGGGGAAGGTGGAGAGCATGGAGACGCTCAAGCGTGCCGCGAAGGATATTGATCTGGATGGTCTGGAAGGTCTGAAGAACGAGGGCGCGTAGCCGTGGCCAGGGGTGGCCGTAGCGTGTCGTGAATCAAATGGTCGCGCCCCGGTGCGGGTGCCGCGACCGTTTGTCACAGTTTCAGGCTGTCATTTCAGGCGAGGCCGTTACGGCCGGCGCTGGAACCGTGGAGAGCTTGAAGCCCTCATATACCGCAATGGCGTAGAACAGGAAGTCGATCGGGCTGGCGGTCTCGATGAGCAGGTCCATGGCCAGCGGCAGGCTTACCTGTCCCAGCGTGGCAAAGAACGGGGCCTCCTGACCCTGGGCGATGAAGCCCACCACGGCCAGCAGATTTCCTGCCACACATCCGGTCAGCGCCAGCGCCGCCCCGACAATGCCGAATACCGGCGTGGACCCGCGACCGAACCGGCGCACCGCCAGCCCCACCAGCACGCCGATGCCGATGGCCATGAAGCCGATCTGATAACCCGTGAGAACAGTGATGACGGCCCACAGGGCAGCTCCGATTGCCGCCGCAGCAGCGCCGAACAGCAAGCCCTGCACCATGTTGCTGGAATCTTCAACAAATACCGGATTGGTCTCCGCAGAGTCAGTCATGATCGATTCTCCATTGAATAGTTGTTGTGGATGAATGATCGCGCGGGCGGAAGTATGCGCCTGAAGTGCAGGGCGGGGCAAAAGGGGGGGCGTGGTCGGCAGGAGGCGTGCGTGCCGTTCGTGGTGCTGTAGATGTGCGGGCGGGTGGAGCATTGTGCCGCGGTGCGTGGCGGACTCACGTGTCCTCGGGAGGCAATTCCCTGGTCGCAAGATAGTCCAGCTCAGCGTCGCTGACCTGAGGCTGGGAGAGCACCGCTCGCGCCCGGTGGGCGAGGGAACTGTTCACCATCACCCGATAGCCTTCGGTGAGACCGGGAAGGGGCTCGTTCGAATGCACCCGTGCGGGAACCGACTCCGAACGCAGCAGACCGGCGATGGCCTCCGCAGAAGCCCGGTCGGCGAATTCCGCAACCACTTCCTCTTCGGTTCGCGGTGAATTCTCAGGGCCGGGCATTGGCTGCGAACGATTCATAGGATGCCCCGGCCTGTCTGCCGGCTTTGCCGTAGATCATGATGCGGCTCCAGTGGTTGCGGATGGTCAGTATCGATACCGGATAGAACAACAGGAATCGTCTCTGTGCAAGCGATTCGAAGGCGTCCGGGGCACCAAGAGGCGGAACATGTTTGGCGGCCATCCCGGTCCGCATGCACCAGTGCAGTCGCGCTGGTGCTGTAGCTGGGTCCTGGCGATATCGGCATCTCATTCGCAGGAATCAGCGACGCCACCAGCAGGGCGATTTTCAAACTTTGTCCGCCCGGGATGCCGGAGCCTGGAACTGCGCCCGCACCTCAGGCGACCCCAGACGCCTGATCACCCACACGCACAGCGCGAGCATGGCGGCCGCCAGGGCGCCGAACATGATGCCCATGGCCCTGAAGATCGGATCGGCAAAGGCCAGTGACTCGGGCACGGCGGGAAACGAACTGATGTTGAAGACTCCAACGGCCAGGCCGAACATCACGAACGTCAGGCCACTCCATATCGCACTGAGCCAGAACATCACCACGATGGTTCTGCGAGCCCAGTTGTGGCGCTTGATAAAAGACCACGCCGCATAAAGAAAGAACAGCGAAAGGCCGAGCATGAGGCCGGCGAAGATCCGGAATATCCACAGGCCGATGGTGTCGATGGCGCCAGGTTCGGGAATCTGCGCGGTGAGTGCCGGGAGCACAAACCAGACCATCACATTCTGCATCAGCATGCCGACTGCGCCGAAGCCGGTGAATACCACGAGCACCCAGCCCAGCGCGGTCACGAAAACTTCGGTCCTGGTTTCGATGGGTGATTCGTGCATGTTTGCCTCAGCAGTGATGGGGCTGCAATCCACGTCAGATATCCCATCGGATGCGGCCCGATGGTAGCTTCACCCCTGTGGACCAGTTGCCTCGACGACGGCACAGTATCAAACTACGCAGTCAATGGCATCGACTTTGGAGCCAGGGTCGGTGGCGTCGGTGTGTGCGCCGGGCGTACGGAGGGTAACCGCTGCCCGCACAGGCCCCTGAGGGGGTGACGGTGAATTTATGGCTCCAGATCGCCTATCATCGGCGCGGCATGCTTCGCCAGACCCCCTTCAACATCGTTTCCAGGCCTGAGCCGTACTTCGGGCTGCTGGTTATTGGGCGGGTTGTGGTCTACCGCCGTCGGTCCCGCGGAACCTTTCGTTTGGTATCGGTGAGCGCGTGTCGGCAATTCGTCTTGCCATAGGCGTTTAAGTTCCCGGTTGGCATCAGCAAGCGGAACGGAAAAATCGTAGTCAATGAAACCCCGCATCGTCTACACCACTGGCATCGGCCCGCGTTGTCCCAACTGCCTCCGCCCCGCCGGTGATTGCGTCTGCAGGAAGGGTACCCCCGGGAAGGGCAAGACCGGCGACGGCATCGTGCGTGTCAGCCGCGAGACTCAGGGCCGCAAGGGCAAGGGGGTTACCGTCATCACCGGCCTCGGTCTGCCGTCCGCCGAACTGCAGGTTCTGGCCGCCAACCTGAAGAAACGCTGTGGCTCCGGGGGTACAGTCGACGGTGATCGCATCGAGATCCAGGGCGATCACCGCGATCGGCTGGTCGAGTACCTGGGAAAGCAGGGCCGGGTGGTCAAGCGCGCGGGTTAGTGTCCTGTCCTTTGCGCCGCTGGGGCGCCTTACGCCAGTGTGTGAAACACCTTCTGCACGTCCTCGTCCTGTTCCAGTTTGTCGATTACCGTCAGCACTTCCGTGGCCTGCTCCTCGGGCAGTTCCGTCGGTGCCTGGCAGATGTACTCGTGTTCGGCTGACAACGGCGCCAGGCCGCGCGCCTCCAGGCCCTCCTGCAGCTGCCCGAAATCGTTGAAGGCGCAGCGGATCACCAGCTGAGATTCGCCTTTCTCCCCCGTGCTCTCTCCCATCTCCTCCAGGCCGTGGTCGATCAGGTACAGCTCCAGGTCATCCTGGTCGATATCTGCCGGATCCAGGCGGAACACGCCCATCTTGCTGAACTGAAAACTCACACTGCCCGTGGTGGCCAGGTTGCCGCCGCCCTTGGTCAGGATGCTGCGGACTTCCGCGACCGTGCGTGTCGGGTTGTCCGTGGCTGTCTCGATCAGCAAGGCCACCCCGTGTGGGGCGTAGGCCTCGTAGATTGCCTGCTGATAGTGGGTAGCGTCGCGTCCCGAGGCGCGCTTGATGGCGGCGTCCACCTTGTCCTTGGGCATGTTCACCGCCCGGGCGTTCTGCATGACCCGCCGTAGCGTTGGATTTGCGCCCGGGTCCGGTCCGCCGGACTTCACCGCCATGGTGATGTCCTTGGCGATGCGGGCGAACTGCTTCGCCATGCGGTTCCATCGCGCGAACATGGTGTGTTTTCTGACTTCGAAGATGCGTCCCATGGGCGAATGGTGCCTGAAGGCGGGGTGCGATGAACAGGGGGCGGCGATCATGTCGCCGCCGGCTTAGCGCAGCTTGTAGACCAGGTTGACCGTGGTCAGCTGGTCGGTGCGCTTCAGGCCCTCAGGCGGCTCGGCGTTGTGCCGCACGGAGTAGCCGATGCCCACGGCCAGTTTTTCCGTCATCGCCACCTGCAGCGACAGATCATTCTGTGTCAGGGTATTGGTCATGCCGCTTTCCACCAGCAGGGTGTTGCTGAGGGTGGTGGTGTCAGTGAGTTGTTGTTTGTAGCTCACGCCTGCCTTGCCCACGGCATCTTCGGTCGGCTCACCCTCGATACGTTCGATGACCTCCCCGGTAACGTCACGGATGACCCGCTGCGGCTGCGCCTTGCGATAGCCAGCGCCCAGCGAGCAACTGAGCAGGGTGTCGTCGTCGTCGATGAAGTTGTATCCCACTCCGGTGGAGGCGGTGCTCTGGTAGGCAAAGCCGCCGAAGTCGTCCTGTTCATAGCGCACCGACCCGAAGATGAAAGGCTGGTCGTCCAGGCGCAACTCGCTCTGCCACTGTACCTCCCAGCGCTGCGCGGCCTCGACGTCGTTGCTGCGGCCGTAGAGCATGCGGGCGCCGCCGGTGTGCTTCCAGTGCTGGGTGCGGGTGGTGAGATTGAGCTTGACGTTTCCCGTGTCGGAATTGGTATTGCCGCGCGCCATGACCACACCCAGTTCGCCCTGTCCGGTCCAGGGAGCGGCTGGTGTGGTGGCTGGCAGGAACAGTGCAATCAGCAGGGTGGCAATGAGTGGCCGAACGGTCGGCGTGCAGATCATTATCCAATCTCCTCGTGGAATGCGGGTCTGGGACTATTCCCGCAGAAGATCGTTCAACGAGGTCTTGGCGCGGGTCTGCGCGTCCACGCGTTTGACGATTACCGCGCAGTTCAGGCTGTACTTGCCGTCAGCGGAGGGCAGGCTGCCGGGCACCACCACTGCGCCGGCTGGTACGCGGCCATGGCTGATCTCACCCGTGGCGCGATCGTAGATGCGGGTGCTCTGGCCAATGAATACGCCCATGGAAATCACCGCGCCGGCCTCGACGATGACGCCCTCGACGATTTCCGAACGCGCACCGATGAAGCAGTTGTCTTCAATGATTGTGGGCGCCGCCTGCAACGGCTCCAGTACACCGCCGATGCCCGCGCCGCCGGATAGATGAACATTGCGGCCGATCTGCGCGCAGGAGCCGACGGTGGCCCAGGTGTCGACCATGGTGCCGCTGTCCACGTAGGCGCCGATATTCACGTAACTGGGCATCAGCACCACATCGGGCGCCACGTAGCAGCCCTTGCGTACCACTGCATGTGGTACCACGCGCGTGCCCGCGGCCCGGAAGGCCTCGGCGTCATGCTGTGCGTACTTCAGCGGCACCTTGTCATAGAAGCGGGTGAAACCGCCGTCCATGACCTGGTTGTCATTGGCGCGGAAGTACAGCAACACGGCCTTCTTCAGCCACTCGTTGACCACCCATTGGCCGTCGCGTTTCTCCGCCACGCGCGCCTGGCCGGTATCAAGCAGGTCAAGACATGTCTCCACCGCCGTGAGCAGCCCGGCGGGAAAGTTCTTTGGCGACAGGGCGGCGCGATTCTCCCAGGCGGCATCAATGGTTTTCTGCAGATCGGCTGTGCTCATTTGATCTTGTATACCAGGTTGAGTGTTGTAAGTTGATCGGTTTCATCCAGGCCCGGCGGCGGATCGGTGTTGTGGCGCACGGCGTAGCCGACGCTGATGGCGAGCTTGTCGGTCATTGAAACCTGCAGCGCCAGTTCATTGCTAGCGAAGGTGTTGTTGGAGCCGGATTCGACCAGCAGCTTGTCGATGACCTTGGTGCTGGGCGTCAGCACGTGTTCGAAGTTGATGCCGCCGCTGGCTACCGCATCGTCGGTGCTCTCGCCCTTGATGCGTTGGATGATGTTGCCGACACTGTCCTTGATCAGTGTCTCGGGACGGAGCTGGCGATAGCCCAGTCCCAGCGAACCGGTAAGTTTGGTGGTCTGGTTGTCGATGAAGCGGTAGCCCAGACCGCTCGACAGTGTGGTTTGGGACTCGAAGCCGCTGAAGCGATCCTGCTCGTAGCGCAGGGCGCCGAAGACAAACAGGCGTGCGTTCAGCTGGTAGTCGGTCTGCCAGCGCAGATCCCAGCGTTCAGCGGATTTGACCTCGTTGCTCTTGCCGTACAGGGCGTTGAAGCCCAGGCCGTGCTTCCACTTGTCACGCTGGGTGGAAAGATCGAGTTTCACGTTCGCCGAGTCGCTGTCAGTGTTGCCGCGGGCCATGACGAAGCCCACTTCACCCTGTCCGCCCCAGTCCGCCTGCGCGCCGGGTATGGCAAGCAGCGCCACAACGAGGACCGTGGCAGTGCTGAAAATTCTGATGCGATGAGTCATTTCCGCTCTCCGTGTGATTTTGCGGGCGCAAGGTTACCAGAAGAATGATGACCGGCTGAGCGCTCGCGTGCCTTGCCTTGAAAGGGTGCGGGGGCGGGGGTACAGTCCCGCACGCTGGAAACAACATAATGATAACGGCGCGGAGGGGAATCTGGCATGCGCTCGTGGTTATTGCTGGTTTGCGGATTGTTCGGCTCGGGAGTGTGGGCCCAGGCCGCACAGCCCTGGGAAGATGTTGCTTTTTCGGCGCCAGCGGCGCAGATGGCGCTGGCTGCTGCACAAGTCAAGCCCAGAAAAGCCGCCGACGTCGTCATCCTGCTCTTCGAGGAGCACTACCGCTACGATGACGCCAATCGCCTGGTGCACACCGGGCGCATTGTCTATCGCGTGGATTCCCCGCGCGGGGTGGAGAATGCCGCCTCGGTAGCCCGCTTCTGGCAGCCCTGGCGGCAGAAGCAGCCGCGGATTCGCGCGCGCGTGATTTCCGCCGCCGGCGAGGAGCACCAGCTCGATCTCGCCACGCTCATGGACGCCCCGGCGCGCAACGATGTGCCCCTGGTCTATGAGAACAGCCGCGTCTATCACGGTCCGCTGCCCGCCGTGGCCGTGGGTTCCATTGTCGAACACGAAATCGTGGTGGAGGACATCGAGTCGTATTTTTCCGCCGGTACCGTGAATCGCATCGGCGTCGGCCAGACCGTGCCTGTGATGCAGACACGGATCACCATTGAGGCGCCGAACAATATTCCGCTGCGTTACACGCTGCGCCTGCTGCCGGAGGCGAAGGTGCAGGAGAGCAAGTCAGCGGGCCGTACGACAATCGTCATCGAGCAGGGCCCGCTGGAGGCCATCGAGGACGTTGAGCTCAACCTGCCGCCGGATGTTCCGTTGCAGCCGCAGATCGAGTTTTCGACCGCACCGTCATGGCAGGCCGTTGCCGGCGCCTACGCGGCAGTGGTGGAACCGAAAATCCGTCTGCAGGATGTGGATGAGCTGATCGAGGCCGGCCCTGCCGGCGAGAGCACCCTGCAGCTGGTGACGCGCCTGGTGAAGCGTCTGCACAGCGAGGTGCGCTACACCAGCCTGCTGTTTGGCGAGTCACAGCTCATTCCGCAGTTTCCGGCCGACACGCTGCAGCGCAAGTTCGGCGACTGCAAGGACAAGTCGGCGCTGCTGGTGGCCATGCTCCGTCGCGCCGGCGTATCTGCTCACCTCGCCCTGCTGTCGGCCGGCGAAGGTCAGGATGTTTCTGCAGAGTATCCGGGGTTGGGCCTGTTCAACCACGCCATCGTTTACATCCCTGGTAAACAGGATCTGTGGATTGACGCCACTGCGCAGTACACGCGTGTCGGTCATCTGCCCGCCATGGACAGCGGGCGGCTGGCGCTGGTGATTCGTGACGGTACCAGCGCGCTGCAGCGCACGCCGCTGCCGCGTTCGCAGGACAACCGTATGGCCGAGACGCGCGAACTGCATCTGGCCGAGCACGGACCGGCAAAAATCATTGTGACTGTCGAGGCCGAAGGAGAGTTCGAGAACCAGTGGCGCTCGCTGATTGGTATGCCGGGCCCGGAAATGACACGCCGGCTGTTGCGCGAGTACGCGAAGCAGGACTATCAGGCCGATGAGCTCGGCGAGTACAGGTTGACATCGCCAGAGGATTTCAGCGTGCCTTTCTCGCTGCGTATGGAACTGCCCAGCAGCCGGCTGGTAGTCACCGGTGAAGAACAGGCGGCCATTGCCATTTCTGCCGATGAGCTGGCTTCACGCCTGCCGTGGTACTTCCACCACGATGGTGCCGATGACGAGGATGAAGACGAAGAGGAGGAGAAGAAGACGCCACGGCCGCCGCGTACCGCGGATGTGTTCTTTCAACCCTTCCTTGCCGAACTGAACTACCGCATTGTGCCGCCGCCGGGTTTTCGTGCCCGTCCGCTGCCGCGTGACAGCGAGGTGAAGCTGGGGCCGGCGACACTTTCACGCAAGTTTGTTGTGGATGGGCAAGGCGTGGTGAATGCCACGCTGCGTTTCGATAGTGGCGACGGACTGTTCACCGTCGCGGAGGCCGAAGCGGCGCGTGCGGCGCTGAAGACGCTGCGTGAAGCGCAGAGTCTGAACCTGTATTTCGAGCAAACAGCCCATGCGCTGCTCACCGGTGGGGATTTCAGGGGCGCAATGACGGCCTATGACGCGCTGAAGCAGCTGCATCCACAGGAGGCCCTGCACCGGATGCAGAAAGCCAGGGCGCTGCTTGACGTAGGCCTGGCGGAGCACGCGCAGATGGAGGCGCTGGCCGCCACGGAACTGGAGCCGCAATCCGCGCGGGCCTGGCGCATGCTCGGATGGGTGAGGCAGCACGATGCCATCGGCCGGCGTTTCGGTGAGGGTTACGATCTTGAAGGCGCCATCGAGGCCTATGGCAAGGCCAAGACACTGGCACTGGCCGGCAAGGACGACGACAAGGAACTTGCCAACCTGGCCATCGACATCATCGCCGACCTGGCCATTCTTTATGAGTATGACGCTGCCGGGGGACGTTATTCGCCCGCGGCCCGGCTGGATGCGGCAATTGCCGAGTACCGCGAGCGCAAGGCGTTGCTCGAGGTTCGGCGTGATCACATGGTCGACAATCTGCCCTATGCAATGTTCTACGCCCGGCATTTCGATGAGGTGCGGGAGAACTACGCCAGTACGCCCAATCCAACCCTGGCCCACAAGGCGCTGCAGATTGCCGCCACCGCGGCGCTGTCGGGTGCCGGGGAAGCCGGACGTGAAGCTCATCGCCTGACCGCGGATGAGGGCGAACGCAGCAACCTGCTGGTCGCCGCCTCACGGCATCTGGCCACGGTGCGGCATTATCCGCAGGCTGCCGACCTGCTTGCAGCTGGCGCGGCCGGCCAGGCCAATTCCGCGCAGATGCTGCTGCAGACCCAGTCACTGCGCAAAACCGTTCCGTTTGAAGAAGCACTCGTGCCGGTCAGCGATCCACGCTATCCGGTGCAGCGCGCGCTGCTCAGCGCCTGGCAGGTGGGCGCTGTCGAGGGGCCGCCCATGGCGGAACTGGTCAGCCGGTGGGCCACCGAGGATGTGCCGGTCGAGAGGGGCGTGCTCGTTCGTTTGCAGGCCAACTCCCGGATGGCCAGCGCTCCGGAAGGCTCACCGTGGGCAAACAGGATGCTCGCCGACACCATCCTGAGTGGCTCGACCCTGATCGTTGAAGGCAGCGATGCCGGCGGCTATCGCGTCCATGTTCAGTCACCTTCAGGTCCCAGCCCCGCGTTCTTTGTTGTCAGGGAGGCGGGGAAGTATCGCGTGCTTGGCCTGATGCAGGACCTGTGGCCGCTGGGCCGTGCGGTGCTCGATCGCCTCGCTGCCCAGGATACGGAAGGCGCACGTCAATGGCTTGACTGGGCGCGCGAGGCGCAGCCGTTTTCCACCGGCGACGATGCGCTGAGTGGTGATATTTTCCCGCGTTTCTGGCGCAAGGGTCAGAAGGCTGAAACCGAACAGATGAAGGTTGCCGCTGCGGCTCTGCTCAGCAGCTCGCCGCGGGCCGATCTTGCCGTCAATATTCTGCTGCACGCCCGACAGCAGGCGCAGTCCATGCGCGAGCAGATCAACCTTAATCTGGCGCTGGCCAGTGCCTTCTCGCGCCTGAAACGCTGGGATGAGTTGCGTGAGCGCGGCGCGGCGCTTCTGGAAGCCGAGCCGGATTCGGAAACCGCGTTCAGTTACCTGATCAGCGCGCAGTCGCGCCTGGATCAATGGCAGGCACTTGAGACGCAGGCCACCGGGCGGCTGGAGCGCCTGCCCAACGACTCGGCCGCCATTGAAGTGCTGGCATTCGCGGCGGAGCAGCAGGGTCAGTTCGACAGGATTCGTGATTACTTCCGCCCACTCATCGCCAGCGCCCAGGCCACGCCGTCGGATCACAACAAGTTCGCCTGGTATGGATTGCTCACGCCGCCGGTTGACCATGAGGTACTCGACGCGGGTCGGAATGCCTATGAACGCAGTCGCGGGGGCAGCTATGCCATCGCGCATACGCTGGCGTGTTTGTACGCGGCAAGCGGCAAACCCAAGGAAGCGCGCGATCTGTTGCTGCAGTCCATGCGCAATCCCGACTATCGCGGCAATGAAAAAAGCATGTGGTACGCCTTCGGTCTGATTGCCGAGGGATACGGTGACATTGAATCGGCGATGCGCTATCACCGCCGCGCGCTGGCGGCGCCGGGGGAGGAAGATCTGGTTCCCAGCTCAAGCGAAGTGCTGGCGCAGGGTCGCCTGGAGGCATTGACTTCCGCGCAGTAGTTTTTGCCGGCAGGCGCAGGGTTCCTGATCAATGCCGGTCAGTCCCGTTTGTCCAGGGTCTCTTTCAGGCGCTGGCGCAGCCGCTCACCGGCTGCTTCATCGAGGGGTTCACTGTCATTGCCGGTAACGTAGAAAACGTCCTCGGCGCGTTCGCCCACGGTGACCACGCGTGCGCCCAGCACTTCCACGTCTTCGTCACGCATGATCTCCGCCACCGCGCATAGCAGGCCGGGGCGGTCACCGGCGATCAGTTCGACCACGGTGCGGTTGTTGCGGCTGTCGGTTTCCAGGATGACCTGGGTGCGCGTGGGGAACATCCGCATCTGGCGCGGTGCGCGGCGGGAGACCCGCAGTGGTCTTTTCTGTGTGCCGGCCAGACCCCGGCGCAGCGTCGCCTCAATTTCATGGATGCGGTTCGGGTCGCCACTGGGGTGCACGATGGTGCGTCCGTTCTGCTCCAGCACGAAATAGGTGTCGAGACTGAAGTCATCCTCGGTCGGCGTGATGCGCGCGTCGACGACGTTGAGGTTCAGCCGGTCGAGCACGGCGGTGGCGCGCGCGAAGCTCTGCCGTCCGCGCGGCATGTAGACCAGGATAGGCGTGCCGCCGCGCTGGGTCTGGGAACTCACCGCCACCAGCGGCTGGGTATCGGCGGGATTGCGCCGCGCCAGCAGTGAGGTATGCCAGGCGACCTCCTCGGGCGTGTGGCGCAGGAAATAGGCGTCGGTGAGCTGTGCCCATATGGTGTCGATGGTCTGTGGATCGAGCTTGCGCTGCTGCAACTGCGCGCGCGCCAGCCCCTGCGTTTCATCCACCCAGTCTTCCCGATCGATGGGCTCTTCCGAGCCGCGGCGCAGCGCACCCTTGACCTGTTCGTAGAGCTGCTCCAGCAGCGAGGCCTTCCAGGTGTTCCACAGCCGCGGGTTGGTGCCGCGGATGTCGGCGACGGTGAGTACGTACAGGTAGTCGAGGTGCATCTGGTCGCCGACGAAGTGGGCGAAGTCCTGGATGACCACCGGATCGTTGATGTCCTTTTTCTGCGCGGTCAGCGACAGCGCCAGATGATGGCTGACCAGCCAGGCCACCATGCGCGCATCGTAGCGGCCCAGGCCCTGTTCCAGGCAGAAGGCCTCGGCATCCACCGCGCCGAGTTCGGAATGATCTCCGCCGCGGCCCTTGGCGATGTCATGAAACAGTGCGCCAAGATAGGCCACTTCGGGCTTGGGCAGGGATTGCATGATGCGGCTGACCGCGGGCAACTCGTTGTCGAACTTCGGCAGCGCCAGGCGCCGGAGGTTGCTGACGACAAATAACGTGTGGGCATCGACGGTGTAGGCGTGAAACAGGTCGTACTGCATGCGCCCGACCACCCGGCCGAACGCCGGGATGTAGCGGCCCAGCACCCCGTACAGATTCATGCGGCGTAATTCATGGGTGACCTGCAGCGGCGCGCGCAGGATATCCAGAAACAAACGATGGTGCCGCGGATTCTGGCGGAACTCCTCGTCGATCATGGGCAGGTGCGCCCCCAGCAGGCGGATGGTGGTTGCACGCACTCCACGCAGCTGCGGGTTATTCTGCATGAGCGTGAACAGCTCCAGTATCGCTGCGGGCTGGCGGGCGAACACCTCATCGTTGGCCGCCTCCAGGTACTCGTTGCGGATATGGAAGCGAGGATTGAGCGGGATGGGCGTGGCATCCTGCTGCACGCCCTGCTGGATGATGGCCTCGCGGAACAGCTGCAACAGCATTTCATTGAGCAGGCTCACGTCCATGGCCGTGCGGTAGTAGCGCTGCATGAGCTGTTCGACAGCGAGCGTGTAGCTGGCGTCTTCGTAGCCGAACAGTTTCGCCAGCGTGATCTGGTGATCGAACAGCAGACGGTCCTCGCGCCGCCCGGTCAGGGTGTGCAGGGCGAAGCGCAGCTTCCACAGGAAGGCCTGTGCGCTCTTGAGCTTCCTCAGTTCCTCCTGGGTGAGAAACCCCGGCACCAGTCGATCGAGCGTCTCCACGCCGAAGTGGCGCTTTGCTACCCAGCCAATCGTCTGAATGTCGCGCAGACCGCCGGGGCTTTGTTTGAGGTTCGGCTCAAGGTTGTAGGCGGTGTCGAAGAATCGATGGTGGCGCGCTTCCTGCTCCTTTGCCTTGGCTTCGAAGAAGTCCTGCGCGGGCCAGATGCGTTCCGCGGACAGGGCTGAGCGCATGGCGGTGAACAAAGGTTCGGGTCCGGCGAGCAGGCGCGCTTCCATCAGCGTGGTGGCGACGCCGATATCCGCCAGACTTTCGCGCTGGCAGTCATCAATGGTGCGTACGCTGTGCCCGATTTCCAGGCCGATGTCCCAGAGGAAGGCGAGAAAGCGTTCCAGACCGGGTTGCCAGGTGGTGGCGCCGCTCTTTGGCAGCAGGATGCACACGTCGATGTCGGAGTGCGGGTGCAGTTCGCCGCGGCCGTAGCCGCCGACGGCGATCAGCGCCAGTTCGTCCGTATGCGTTGCGACCAGTGACTTCCAGCTGCGCAGGAGCAGGCTGTCGACGAGGCGGGCGCGGTCATGGACCAGGGACTCGATGGGCTCATCCTGGGAGAAGCGTGCCTTCAGCTCCGCATCGCCCTGTTCCAGGGCTTCGCGGAACTCGGAGATTTTCAGGTCGGGGGGGAGGGCGGCGGCGTTCATTCCGGGCAGCGGGGGGGC
>JAJFKF010000036.1 GCA_021773365.1 Gammaproteobacteria bacterium
CGATGACGTCAGCCGCCGGATGCCGATCCGCGATCGCCGTGAAGCCGCGCAGATCGAACACCATCACGGCGGCGCGGATCGTATCCACCTGGGCCCGCCGCACGGTGCCCGCGAGGACGCGGTTTGCCGGTTCGCGTCCGAGATAGGTCGTCAGCAGGGTCCGCGTCGCCTGATAGGCGCAGACCAACTCTATCCGCAGAGAGATCAAGGGCAGCAGATCGTACAGCAGCGTCAACTGCCGCGTGCTGAAACCGCCGGCCCTATCGGTGGTCCAGGAAATGAAGTTGATCTGCCCGGTCGAATGCAGGACCGGCATGATCACGTAGTCGGTGCAGCCAATGGCGATCAGCTCGTCCAGGATGACGAAATCGCGCTGGATGTCGTCGCCTTCCAGGCGCCGGCGCAACCCGCCCAGACCGCCATGAATAAGCTTCACCGGGCTGGTCAGATAGGCTTCGTCATCGCGGATGCTGTAGTTGCGGTCGCTTTCCACAATCCCGGTCTCGCCGCGCATCCAGCGAACATTGTTGGCGAAGACTTCCGGATGCATGGTCTGGGTGCCCAACATCACCCGGTACAACGGCACGCCCTGAGCCATCAGGCGTTCGCACAGCGCCTGGACAAAGGCGCCGAGCTCGGTCGGCTGGCCCTGGTGCTCAACCAGCCAGGTAGCCACCGGGTTGGTTGACCAGGACGGATGGTAGGCGGCCACGGTTCCCGCTGGCGCCGCCATATCGGCACTTTCGGCTTCGGCCTGATGGGTTGTCTGCTTCGGCGATCGCATGAATTTCCGAACCGTCTCTTTCCGGTCGCCATCCCCTAACCATGGGCGACGCTTGATCTCCAGCCACGATTACTCCACATATAGGCATTGACCGCGCTAAGCACGGGGATTCACGATATGTTCATACAGACCGAACCGACGCCGAACCCGGCGACCATGAAGTTCCTGCCCGGCCAGGCGGTGATGGAAGAAGGTACGGCTGATTTCCCCGACGAGTCCGCTGCCGCCGCATCGCCGCTGGCACAACGGCTGTTTGCAGTCGGCGGGGTCACCGGGGTCTTCCTTGGCGGTGACTTCGTCTCGGTAACCAAGTCCGACGGCGAATGGCATCACCTCAAGCCGGCTATTCTGGCTGCGATCATGGAGCATTTCACCTCCGGGCAGCCGGTGATCGACAGCGCCGCGCCGACGGCGACCGGCGTCGATCCCGGGCATTCGGAAGAAGACTCCGAAATTGCGGCCCAGATCAACGAGTTGCTGGATACTCGCGTGCGGCCGGCCGTTGCCATGGATGGCGGCGACATCGTCTTTCACGGCTTCGATCAGGGCATCGTCTATCTGCACATGCAGGGCGCCTGCGCCGGCTGTCCCAGTTCCACCATGACTTTGAAGCATGGTATCGAGAACATGCTGCGTCACTTCATCCCCGAAGTAGTGGAAGTGCGCCCTATCTGATATAAAGCTGCCAGCGAATCGACGCTGCCTCGGCCGGGAACGGGTGCAGCGAGCAAAAATCGAGCGACGGCTCAGGCTGTCGCGACATAAGCGCTGTTCTCGGCAATCAGGCATCCAACCGGCATACATCGAAGATCAGGCGACCCTCAGAGCCATGTCAGACGGAATTAGAGCACCGGCACGTGCCAGCGTTATGCGCGTTCGCGTTCTGACGATTTCGTCCCTGTTCGCCTCACTGTCGCTGGCAGGCATCGCCAGCGAGCACGCGTTTGCAGGGCCCGAGATCTGCGACATCGTCGTGCAGCATCCGTCTTCGCGGGTGGCTGAAAGCGGTACCGGAGGGTGGAGCACGTTCGAAAACGCACTGGCCGGGGAGGCCTGGTGTCCAGCGCAGCGCGCCCTGCCGGTGGTGTCGTCGGCGGCTGTCAATACGACACGGCATCACCGCCCAGGGAGCGGCCTGGGCCTGGATATTGCGGCCATCAAGACCGCAACGCCGTCCATGCACCAGGCGGACGTTCTGAGCATCGCCGCCAAATTCGCAGCCATGGGCTACGATATCGACCATGTCCGTGCCGGCCGCACACCAGTGCCGCGAGTTTATCTGGCTGCCCTGCCTGCAGGTCTCGAACAGGTGAGTGCAACGGCCAAGCGCAAAGCGCTTTTCATCAAGGCGCTGCTGCCGCTGATCCTGCGGGCGAATGAAGAGATCACCGACCAGCGCAAACGATTGCAGGCGATCGGCCGCGCCGTTGGTGCCGGCGCTCCCCTGTCACGGGCCGACGCCGGATACCTGGACAATCTTGCCGCAGATTATGGCGTGGAGGACGGTGACATCGGGATACGGCTGCAGGCGCTGCTGGACCGGGTCGACATTATTGCGCCGGCACAGGCCCTGGCACAGGCGGCCGAAGAGTCCGGTTGGGGCACCTCGCGCTTTGCCAACCGCGGCAATGCCGTGTTCGGACAACGCACATTCACCCCCGGCAATGGCATGGTGCCGCTGCGGCGCGACGCCGACAAACGACACGAAGTGCGATCGTTTACGGGGCTCTATGCATCGGTACGATCGTATATCCGCAATTTGAACACCCACCCCTACTACGCCCACTTCCGAGCCTTGCGGGCGGCCATGCGGCGCGCAGGCCAACCGCTGGACGCCGATGCCCTGGTCGGCACCCTCGAGCGCTATTCAGAGCGGGGGGCCGATTATATCGCCACCATCCGTGCCATCATGCGCGGTAATCGCCTGACGCAGTTCGACCGGGCACAGCTGATCGCGCCTACTGATAGGACTGCGCCAACGCGCGATCGGGACTCTTGAGCCGGTGGAAAAGTCGGGCGGCGCAAGCGGCGTGCCTGGCAAACCCTGATATCAGCCGTTTTTCGGGATGTAGAATTGGCGGCCGAACCAGCGCCAGCGCCCGTCCTTCGCCGGCATGGTGCAATTGACCCGACCGCGCCCCGGCTTGAACGCCTTCTCGATACGGACCTCAATACGCCGATCGCCCAGACGTTCCAGATGCGCAGCACCGGACTGATTGGAGGCATAACAGCCCAGACC
>JAJFKF010000037.1 GCA_021773365.1 Gammaproteobacteria bacterium
CGCTGTCTCGGGGGGTTTTTTCTCACATTTTTTTGGTCACTCCCTCATTAAACCGTTTTAAAACTCCCGTCGGTAACGGGCGCCCCGAACCAAACGAAGCAACCTCATGACCTGGCGAATTTTCCTGATCGCATCCCTGATCCTCGTAGCGGCCCTGAGCCTGTTCGCCCGCCGCGACAATCCCGACGAACTGCCCGTCCTGAAACGTGCACCCGAACCACCCCAGCCCGGCTACTTCATGACCGACGCGCAGATCGTGCAGACCGGCGAGGACGGCCTGCCGCTGTACCGCATGCACGCCAACCGTATCCAGCAAAACCCCACCGATCTCACTGTTGCCCTCGAAGACCTGCGACTCACCTACCGGATCGGCGAGACCACACGAGTCCGCGACTGGACCCTGACCGCCCGCAACGGCCTCATGCCACAAAGCGCCACCGGCATCGAGTTGCAGGGAGAAGTCGAGATATCCGGCCTGATGCCGCCGGTCGGCGAGGAACCGGTCACCCTGCGCACGCCGAGCCTGAGCGTAGACCTTCAAGGAAACACCGTACACACCGATGCGCCGGTGGACATTCTCTGGGGCACGCGCGGCCGGCTGAAGGCGACGGGTTTGACGGCCGACCTGAAAACCGAACGGGTCAAACTGGAGTCCGTCAGTGGCCGCCTCATGCGCTAAGCTTCGCGGCATGAGCTGCCTGTCCGCCGTCATTGGTTCCTTCACCCTGCTGGCCACAGCGCAGCCAGTGCCGCCACCGGACCTGTCGGTGAACATGAAGTTCGGCACCGTCGAGTTCGATTCGCGCAACAAGACCTTCGTGGGCAGCCAACCGCGCATCGAGCGCGACGGAATCATCATCGAGGCCGAGCGGGCCGAGAGCACCGACCTGAATTTCGACGACAGCACCTGGACCTTCACCGGCAAAGTGATGATCACCACCACTACCGGTCACCTGCGCGCTGCGGTCGCCACGGTCCGCTTTCTCGACAACCAGCTGCTCAAGGCCACCATCCACGGCTCGGCAGACGGCGCTCCGGGCAGCGCGGGGGCCACTTTCGAACAGCAGATCGAAGGCTCCGCAACACCCGCAAGCGGGCAGGCCGACACCATCGAGTACGACGTGCCGGCTGGCGCCGTGTGGCTGCGCGACAATGCCCACATCACCCTGGAGGGCAAGGACATCCGCGCCGAGCTGCTGCTGTACAACGTCAACGAACAGAAAATTGTCGCCAACCCGGAAAAACAGGACGGCGAGGGCGTGCGCATCACCATTGATCCAGACAGCGCCGGAATCAAACTCCCGCAATGAGTACGCTACGCGTCCAGGATCTCGCCAAGCGCTACAAATCGCGCGAAGTACTGCGCCAGCTTTCACTGGAGGTATCCAGCGGCGAGGTAGTCGGCCTGCTCGGCCCCAACGGCGCGGGCAAGACCACCGCTTTCTACATGATCGTGGGACTGACGCCCTGCGATCGCGGGCGCATCTTTCTCGACGATGAGGAACTGACCCGTCTGCCCATGCACCGCCGCGCGCAGCGCGGCCTGGGCTATCTGCCCCAGGAAGCGTCAGTCTTCCGCAAGTTGTCCGTGGCCGACAATATCCTGGCCATCCTGGAAACCCGTGCCGACCTCAATGCCGCAGCGCGCCGCGAACGCCTGGAAGCGCTGCTCGAAGAACTGCACATCGGGCATGTGCGGGCCAGCAAGGGCATCAGCCTTTCCGGGGGTGAGCGGCGACGGGTGGAAATCGCCCGCGCCCTGGCGGCCGAGCCGCGCTTCATCCTGCTGGACGAGCCCTTCGCGGGCGTCGATCCACTCTCCGTTATCGATATCCAGCGCATCATCAAGCACCTGACCGGCCGCGGCATCGGCGTACTCATCACCGACCATAACGTGCGGGAAACGTTGGGAATTTGCGAACGTGCCTACATCGTCAACCAGGGAACTGTGATCGCCTCCGGTTCTGCCGAACAAATCCTTGCCAACCCGCAGGTCCGTGAGGTGTACTTGGGTCAGGACTTCAGGCTCTAGTGTCGGGCGCAGGACTGGCGGCCGCAGAACTCGAGTAAGGATTTGTACCGGGCATGTTGAAACAATCGCTGCAGCTCAAACTTGGCCAGCAGCTGACCATGACTCCGCAGCTGCAGCAGGCCATCAGGCTGCTCCAGCTCCCGGCGCTCGATCTGCAAGCCCACATCCGCGAAGCGCTCGAGAACAACATCATGCTCGAGTCGCTGGATGATGTCGGCGGCCAGACCGGCGTCTACGAAACTGATTCGCTCGAGAGCCCCGCAACCGCCACCGCTCAGCCTACCGCGCCGGCACAGCCGGCCGAACGCGAGGCCCAGGTCGATATCGCCGATGAGACATGGGGCGAGCAGGCCACCGGGCCCTCGGAAACCTCCTACAGCGGCCAGTGGAGCGGCGACACCGATCGCACACAGGAATTCTCCGACCAGCGCGGCCGCAGCCTGCAGGATCAGCTGGCCTGGCAGCTGGAACTGGCGCGCCTCGATCCACAGGAGCTGGCCATCGGCCGCGCCCTGGTGGATGCCATCAATGACGACGGATATATCACTGACAGTCTGGAAGATGTCCGCCGCAGCCTGCTGCCGGAGGTGGCATGCACGGTGGAGGAAGTCGAGCGGGTGCTGCTGGAGCAGGTACACAAGCTTGACCCGGTGGGCGTCGGGGCGCGCAATGTCGGCGAGTGCATCGCCCTGCAGCTCGGCCAGCTCGATCAGCAAACGCCCGGCCTGCAGCTGGCGTTGACCCTGGCGACGGATCACCTCGATCAGGTTGCCGCCCAGCAATTCCCACTGCTCAAGCGCATGCTCAAGGTGCAGGACACGGACCTCGAACACGCCATCGCCCTGCTGCGCTCCTGCCAGCCGCGGCCGGGTTCGGCCGTGCACTCCGGCACCGCCGAATACGTGGTACCGGATGTATTCGTGCGCCGTACGGAAAGCGGCTGGACGGTTGAGGTCAACCCCTCGACGCTGCCGCGCATCCGCGTCAACCAGAGCTATGCTGGCGCCCTCGGCCGCAATGGTGGCCACGCCAATCTGCGCGCACAGCTGCAGGAGGCCCGCTGGCTGCTGCGCAGCCTGGAAATCCGCAACGAGACCCTGCTGAAAGTGGCCCGCAGCATCGTGCAACGCCAGGCTGCATTTTTCGAGCACGGCGAGGAAGCCATGCAGCCGATGATCCTGCGCGATGTGGCCGAGGAGATCGAGATGCACGAATCGACCATCTCACGGGTGACCACGGCCAAGTACATGCACACCCCGCGGGGAGTGTTCGAGTTCCGTTTCTTCTTTTCCAGCCAGGTACCCGGTGAGAACGGCGCCGCCGGCACTTCCTCCACCGCCATCCGCGCCAAGATCCGCAAGCTGATCGCCCAGGAAGATCTCACCCGTCCGCTGAGTGATGGCAGGATCGCGGACATGCTTTCACATGAGGACATCCCGGTGGCGCGGCGCACGGTGGCCAAATACCGTGAAGCGATGAACATTCCGCCCTCAAACGAACGCAAGCGCCTGAACGTCAGGTAAGGAGGCCCGCAACACTACAACCCACACGCTGCATGCCGGAACGGACGGCTGAAAGCCTCCCGCCGGCGGCAGGACCAGTTCGACACGAATATCTGGAGGCATCTATGCAACTTGATCTGACCGGCCACCATGTCGACATCACCCCGGCGCTGCGCGAATACGTGCAGAAGAAAATGGATCGCGTCGTGCGCCACTTCGATCACATGATCGACGGGCACTGTATCCTGACAGTGGAGAAGCAAACCCAGAAAGCCGAGGCCACACTCATGGTCAGCGGCGGCAAAATTTACGCCGATGCCGAAGACCCCAACATGTACGCCGCCATCGACTCCATGGCGGACAAACTTGACCGGCTGGTCAAAAAGCACAAGGAAAAGACAAAGGATCACCATGCTGCCGAAGCGCGCCATGGCGGCAACGTGAACGTACAGCTGTGAACTGAGAGCCCAGGTACCGCTTCGGGCGTCCGGGGGTGAAGTGGAGTCACCCCCCGGACGCCATCCCCCCCGTCATTTCATCCCGCCCGAACGAAAAATGCGCCCCGCCACCAGACCAAAGACACTCACCCGGTGCTTGCGTAAGATGCGCCCATGCGCCTGATCATCGTCAGCGGACTTTCCGGCTCCGGCAAGAGCGTGGCCCTGCACATGCTCGAGGACCTGGACTTCTACTGCATCGACAACATCCCCGCCGCCCTACTCAAACCCTTTATCTCGCACACCGTACGCAACCCCGAGCCGGACTACGCCCGCACCGCCATCGGCCTGGATGCCCGCAACCGCCCCGGTGAAATCGCCAGCGTTCCGGCTCTGATGCAGGAGTTGCGCCGCAGCGGCATCGCCTGCGAAATCCTGTTCCTGCACGCCGACGATGACGCCATCCTCAACCGCTTCGGCGAGACCCGCCGCAAGCATCCCCTGGCCCGCGATGACGTCAGCCTGCGCGAGGCCATCGCCGCCGAGCGACGCCTGCTGGAACCGATCACCGATACGGCCGACCTGGTGGTCGACACCACGCGCATGAGCGTGCATCAGCTGCGCGATCTGGTACGCAAGCGCATCGAGCAGCGCCAGGAGGGGCGACTGTCAATCATGTTCGAGTCCTTCGGCTACAAGCACGGCCTGCCCGGCGATGCCGACTTTGTCTTCGATGCCCGCACCCTGCCCAATCCCTACTGGGAGCCGACACTGCGCGACCTCACCGGACGTGATCCACAGGTTGTGCAGTTCCTGCAATCCCACCCGGCCGTCGAGACGCTGCTGGCCGAGATCATCCTGTTTCTGCAGGCCCGCATCCCGCACTACGAACTCTCCAACCGCGGCTATCTCACCGTTGCGATCGGCTGCACCGGTGGGCAGCACCGCTCGGTGTACCTGGTCGAGCGACTCAACGCGCATTTCGGCGGTATTTACCCCCACGTCATGGCCCGCCACAACGCCCTGACCTGAACCCGGCGCGGCCCACACAATGGGCGTGTAGACTTGCGCGCGCCATGAGCGCTGAAACTCCACCCGACACGGAAAGCCGCATCGCGGGCCTGCGCGCCGCGGTCGACCAAGGCACCATTCGCGCCGTGCAGCGCATGGTGAACACCCTGCATCCGGCGGAGATCGCCGACCTGCTCGAATCCCTGCCACCGGCCAAGCGTGAACTGGTCTGGGAGCTGGTCGACCGCGACCTGGAAGGCGAGGTGCTGGTCGAGCTCAACGACGAGGTGCGCGCCGCCCTGATCAGCGACATGGATGCCGAAGAGCTGGTCGCCGCCACCGAAGGCCTGGAAGTCGACGATCTGGCCGACTTGCTGGCTGACCTGCCCGAGGCGGTGACGATTCGCGCCCTGCGTTCCATGGATCATCAGGACCGCGAGCGCCTGAATCTGGTGCGCGGATTCGCCGAGGACAGCGCCGGCGGCCTGATGAACACCGACACGGTGGCCGTGCGCCCCGATGTCTCCCTGGAGGTGGTACAGCGATATCTGCGCATGCGCGGTGAGCTGCCGGACAAGACCGATACGCTGTTCGTGGTCGACCGCCACGACAAGTATCTGGGCACCCTGTCGCTTATACGCCTGCTGACAGCGGCTCCGGACCTGACCGTCGGCGAGGCGATGGAGGCCGACGTACCGCATATCGAGCCGGCCACGACAGCGCACGATGTTGCCCAGCTGTTCCAGGATCGCGATCTGGTTTCCGCCGCCGTGGTCGGCGTTGAAGGCAGACTGCTCGGACGTATCACCATTGATGACGTTGTGGACGTTATCCGTGAGGAGGCCGATCACTCCGTGCTGAGCATGGGCGGCCTGGGCGAGGAAGAAGACCTGTTCTCCGGCGTCACCCGCAGCGCGCGCCGGCGTTCGATCTGGCTGGGCGTGAACCTGGTCACCGCCGTGCTGGCCGCCTATGTCGTCGGTCTGTTCCAGGACACCATCGAGAAGGTGGTGGCGCTGGCCGTACTCATGCCGGTGGTAGCCAGCATGGGCGGTATCGCAGGCACGCAAACGGTCACGCTGATGATCCGCGGACTGGCGCTCGGCCAGGTGCAGAAATCCAACGCCCGCTGGCTGCTGCTGAAGGAGCTGGCGGTCGGCGCGCTCAACGGTCTGGTCATCGCCACGGTGGTGGGCCTGGGCACGGTACTGGTGCTGCGCACCTGGACCATCGCCGCGATCATCTTCGCGGCGCTGCTGATCAATCTGCTGTCAGCGGCAGCAGTAGGCGTGCTGATACCGCTGACGCTCAAGCGCCTGCGCATCGACCCGGCGCTGGCCGGCGGCGTGGTACTGACGACCGTGACCGATGTGGTCGGATTCGCGGCGCTGCTGGGACTGGGAGCGTTGTTTCTGACCTGAAGCCACCTGGGCGACGCAGGCAGTGCCGGGCCCGGTCTGGGAGGCGGGGAAGTGTTTGCGGGGACCGGCCGTAAGACGAATGGCACTTACTTTAGCGGAACATTCCAAAGGACTTAAGGCCGGGTCTGTGGTTCGGGCAGGGTTTTCGGGGCTGTGTGAGGCAGGATGCCGAACCCAGAGCCTCCAGGGACGGATTCACGGCGTCCCCGAAAACCCTGCCCGAACCACAGACCCGGCCCGATATGACCTCGAATGGCGGACACCCTGCTTAAGTAAGTGCCATTCGGCCTATCGGCTGGTGGTCAGATTTTCTATCAGCGCCTTGTTGAGCGTGGCGTACTCGGTGCCGATCGCGCCCGGGGTCTTTTGTGCAATTGCGAGCGACTCACGGGCGGCGGCCAGAGCCTCGTCCGTGCGGCCCATCTTTGCCAGGATCTTTGCCTTCAGGTGCGTGGTATTGGGAGCGGGGCGTTCAGCAATAGCCGCTTCCGCCCACTCCAGGGCCTGATCGAGATTGTGGTTGTGCGTGAGATAGAAGTTCGCCGCCTGGCTGTACGGCTTGCGGCCATCGCCTGCCATCGCCGTACTGATCTGCGCCACGATGGGTTCTACCACGTTCAGCTGCAGCCGGATGGGTACGCGTACGCGCTCCCAGGTGAGATTGATGGTCGCCGCGTCATCGCGAATATCGTTGATCTCGATGGCGAAGGTCTCCACCGGGTCGGCCATCTTCACCGGCGTGGCCTTGAATCGCGCCAGGTCATTCTTCGGATCGTAGGCAAAGGCGCCGAAACCGGCGGGATTGCTGTAGATGATGACCGTCCATTCTTTCTCCGTCGGAATGGTGTACAGCGCGTACTTGCCAGCCGGGATGTCCTGCCCGTTCAGCTTCACCGGCGTGCTGAAGGACACCGTGGTAGCGGCATTGGCACCCGTGCGCCATACCTCGCCGTAGGGCACCTTCTCGCCCATGATTCTGCGGTTCTTCACGCCGGGACGTGAATAGACGATTTCTATGTCGGTGAGTCCGACCCGCTGTTTGAGCGTGGCGGACGGGCTGGCGGACGGGAACTGCAGTTGCGGTCCCTGGGCGGGCTGCGCCATCTGCGCGGACGCAACACCGGCCGCAGCGAAGAGCGCAATCGCAGCAAACAACATGCAAGGGCGGAACATAGGTCTTCTCCTTCCAGGAAAACAGGTGCGGCGCGCCGGACATGATGCCCTGGCCCGCGGGAGTACCGAATCTACGCCGACTCCACCCGCTCCGCCACCGCAGCCCCGCCGATGAACTCCAGCAGCTCATCGCGACGCGCCATGGCATCGGCATATCCCAGAGCAATCAGTTCGCGCGTAAAGCGGCCTTCGAACATCAGGTAGCTGGCCAGTGAGCTGGCGCTTGAACTCTGCGCACCCAGCATGCGCAGGAATACCCGCAGTCCGCGCGGCAGTGTTTTCATATGCGGCGCGCAGATCTCGCGCAGATCCCGGCTGGGGGCTATCACCAGCGGCTCCACCACCCGCAGGCCGGAAAACGACGCCGGAGCCGTCTCCACGAACTGGTTGAAGCGCTGCAGACGTTCAAGATCAGCATAAATCTGATCCATGAACAGGGTGTCGAGCATATAGCCGAAAATCTGCCCGCTGGTCGGCATCCGTGCGGCAGGCATGCTGCCGAAGGCGCCGCTGAAACCCTGTTCGCGCACGCCGATCACCAGAATGCGGTCGGCGCCGAGGTGAATAGCCGAGGACAGCGGCATAGCCTGGCGCATGGAACCATCGCCCCAGAACTCGTCTTCGATCTTCACTGCCGGAAACAAAAAAGGAATCGACAGGCTGGCCATGATGTGATCAATGTTCAGCTGCGCGCGCCGCCCACCGCGTGTGATGCGTGCCCACTCCTGCACCTCGGCCTTACCGTCGAAGAAGGTGGTGCAGCGACCGCTGCTGAAGCCGGTAGCGGTGATACCCACCGCCTGCAATCGCCCCTTGATCACGGAACGGCGAATGCCGCGAAAGGACACCGTGCGCTCGATAAGCTGGCGCAGCGGGGTATTGTCGAACAGTGACTTGGGTGGCGGCAGCAGCAGCCCGCCGGAAGCGGCAGCCAGCAGCCAGTGCAGCCCTGCGCGCAGCATGCTGATGCTATCGGCGCGGAACACCTGCTGGACACGGAAATTGGCCCAGACCTGCTCCAGGCCGGCCACGGCCGCGTGGAAGTTGCCTGCACGACTGGCCAGCACGGAGGCGGCCACGGCGCCCGCGGAAGTGCCGGTGATGATGGGAAACGGACAGGGGCTGCCAGGCGGCAGCATTTTCGCCAGGGCCTTGAGCACACCCACCTGATAGGCGGCGCGCGCGCCCCCACCCGTCAGAATGAGGCCGGTTGTTTTCGTGGAAGTCTGCATACGGCAGCGCGCATCTTACACGCCGGTGGTCGGCGTATGAGCCGAAGGCAGCCGGAGCTGTTCAGTCGGCGGTGACCTTGAGAATCTGCATCGAGTTCGTCCCGCCGGACACGCCCGTCAGCTCGCCCTTGGTGAGGATCACCAGATCCCCCACCTGCACCAGCTTCAGCTCCAGCAGCAGGTGGAAGATGGCCTTGTACAGCGCCTCGCGGTTGTTGTCCGGAATATCGAAGGGCACCGGATACACACCGCGGTACAGCGTCACACGCCGGCGGGTAAGCTCATGACGCGTGAAGGCGTAGATCGGAATATCCGAACGTATGCGCGACATCCACAACGGCGTGGATCCGGACTCGGTCAGCGCCACGATGGCGCCGACTTTCAGATGATTGGCCGTGTACATGACGGCCATGGCGATGGCCTCATCGGTATGACTGAAATGGCCCTCGACGCGGTGGCGCAGCTGGGTATGGGTGAGATGATATTTCTCCGCCCCCCCGATCACCTGCACCATGGCCTCCACCGCCTTCACCGGATGCTTGCCGGCAGCGGTCTCCGCCGAAAGCATCACCGCGTCGGTGCCGTCCATCACCGCATTGGCGACGTCGGAAACCTCTGCGCGGGTGGGTACGGGGCTGTTGATCATCGATTCCATCATCTGTGTGGCCGTGATGACCACTCGACTTTTGTTGCGGGTCTCATGAATAATGGTTTTCTGCAAACCGGTGAGTTCCGCGTAGCCCATCTCCACACCCAGGTCGCCGCGCGCCACCATGACCACATCGCTGGCTTCGATAATCTCGCCCAGATTCTGCAGCGCCTCGGCGCGCTCGATCTTGGCCACGATGCGGCCCTGACCACCGGCAGCGCGCAGCAGTTTCCGCGCCTCGTTGATGTCGGCCGCGCTGCGCGCGAAGGAAACAGCCAGATAGTCCACGCCGATCTGTGCAGCGATACGAACGTCCTCGCGATCCTTGGGGGTCAGGGCATCGGCTGAAAGGCCACCGCCCTGGCGGTTGATGCCCTTCTGGTCGGACAGCTCTCCACCCACGCGCACGCGCGTATGGATCCTCGGTCCCTCCACCCGTTCCACTTCCACTGCAATCTGTCCGTCATTGAGCAGCAGCACATCGCCGGCGCGGGTGTCCCTGGGCAGATCCTTGTAGGCCACGCCCACGGAACGGACGGTCCCGGCCTGCGGGTCCAGCGACACGTCGAGCACGAAGGCATCGCCCTCGGTGAGCTCCACGCGGCCTTCGACAAAACGCTCGATGCGGATCTTCGGCCCGCGCAGGTCGCCGAGAATTCCCACGTAGCGGCCGACGCTGGCAGCGGCCTGGCGCACCAGCTCTATGCGGCGGATATGGTCCTCGGCCTGACCGTGGGAGAAGTTCACGCGCACCACATCAGCGCCAGCGCGGACCATGGCGGCCAGGACATTGATGTCGTCGGTGGCAGGGCCAAGTGTGGTGACAATTTTGGTGCGGCGGAGCATGTTCAACGCGTACTCCTGCTGGCACGTTCTTCAAGAATGGAGACGGCGGGCAGTTTCTTGCCTTCCACGAACTCCAGGAAGGCCCCACCGCCGGTAGAGATGTAGGAAACGCCGTCTTCCACACCGTATTTCTCGATGGCTGCCAGCGTGTCGCCGCCACCGGCCAGCGAAAAAGCCTTGCTGCGGGCGATGGCGTTGGCGACGGCGCGCGTGCCCTCACCAAACTGGTCGTGTTCGAACACGCCCAGCGGACCATTCCAGATCACCGTGCCGGCCTTGCCGATCGAGGCGGCGAAGCGCTCAGCCGTATCGGGGCCGATATCGAGAATCATTTCATCGGCCTGCACCTCGGCCACGGGCTTGACGTCCGCCTCCGCCGTGGCGGAAAGCTCCTTCGCCACCACCACATCAGTGGGCAGCGGAATTTCGGTATCGCGGCGGTGGGACTCGTCTATCAGCCGCCGTGCCACATCCAGCATGTCGGCTTCATGCAGGGACTTGCCGACCGGGTGGCCAGCCGCGGCGAGAAAGGTGTTGGCAATGCCGCCGCCGACGATGAGCTGGTCCACCCTGGCCAGCAGCGTTTCCAGCACCGTCAATTTCGTGGATACCTTTGAGCCGGCAACAATGGCAATTGTCGGTGACGCGGGTTTCTCCAGCACTGTTTCCAGTGCCACCAGTTCGCTGACCAGCAGGGGTCCGGCGCAGGCCACGGGCGCGAAACGCGCCACGCCATGGGTACTGGCTTCGGCACGGTGGGCAGTACCGAAGGCGTCCATCACATAGATGTCGCACAATGCCGCCATGCGGCGGGCCAATGCCTCATCATCTTTTTTCTCGCCCTTGTTGAAACGCACGTTCTCGCACAGCACCACTTCACCGGCCGCGCAATCCACTCCGTCCAGCCAGCTCTTTTCCAGCCGTACCTTGCGACCGAGCAGCTCAGACAAACGGGCGGCCACCGGCGCCAGGGAAAGCGCTTCGTCATATTCGCCCTCCTTTGGCCGGCCCAGGTGCGAGATGACCAGCACGCGCGCTCCGGCCTTCAGCGCATGATCGAGCGTGGGCAGCACCGCGCGAATGCGCGCATCACTGCTCACCACCCCCTCGTGAATCGGCACGTTGAGGTCGGCGCGGACCAGAAGGCGCTTGTCCTTCAGATCCAGGTCCGTCATGCGGATGAGGTTCATTTTGCCCTGGACCACGCCAGAGTAGTGTCGAGCATGCGGTTGGAGAAGCCCCACTCGTTGTCGTACCAGGCGCAAACCTTTACCAGCGTCCCTTCGATGACCTTGGTCAGGGTTGAATCAAAGGTGGCCGAATGAGGATCATGGTTGAAGTCCACTGAAACCAGTGGCGCCTCGTTATAGGCGATGATGCCGCCCATGGCTCCGCGGCTGGCAGCCTGCATCAGTTTGTTGACCTCCTCCACCGAGGTCTCGCGACCGGCGGTGAAGGTAAGGTCCACCAGGGAGACATTGATGGTGGGCACGCGCACCGAGAAACCGTCGAGCTTGCCGTTCAGCTCCGGCAGCACCAGCCCCACGGCCGCGGCGGCGCCAGTCCTGGTCGGAATCTGCGACATGGTGGCGGAGCGGGCGCGCCGCAGGTCCTTGTGGTAGACGTCGGTGAGTACCTGATCGTTGGTGTAGGCATGGATCGTCGTCATGATCCCTGCTTTGATACCCATCTTCTCGTGCAGCACCTTTGCCACGGGGGCCAGGCAATTGGTGGTACAGGAGGCGTTGGAGATTACAGCGTGGCTGGCCTTGAGCACATCATGGTTGACGCCATACACCACCGTGGCGTCCACGTCCTTGTCGCCGGGCGCGGAGATGATCACCTTTTTCGCGCCGCCCTTGAGGTGCGCGGAGGACTTGGCCTTGCTGGCGAACAGGCCGGTGCACTCCAGTACGAATTCCACGCCGAGTTCGCCCCAGGGCAGTTTGGACGGATCGCGTTCGGCCAGCACGCGGATGCGATGACCGTCGACCACCATGGCATCGCCGTCGACACTGACTTTTCCGGGGAACTTGCCGTGCGCGGTGTCGTAACGCGTCAGGTGCGCATTGGTTTCGGCGTCACCGAGGTCGTTGATGGCGACAATTTCGATCTCATGCGTTCGTTTCGCCTCGTAGAGCGCGCGCAGGATATTGCGTCCGATGCGGCCGTAGCCGTTGATGCCTACCTTTATTGCCATGGTGTAGCCCTCTTGCAAATTAGTGCTGAAAGTCGGCGGGCGGGAAAAGTTATCCGCAGTTTAAGAGGGAGACTCCCATAAACCATGGATAACTTTTCCCGCCCGCCGGTTTCATCTGTTTCAATTCAACAGTTCTTCCACGACCGCACTAATGCGGTCTGGCGTAAATCCGAAATGTTTGAACAGGTCCGCGGCCTTGCCTGAGGCGCCGAAAGTGTCCATGCCGATCACCCGGCCACGCAGGCCCACGTACTGGCGCCAGTATGCGCTGACGCCGGCTTCTACCGCGACCCGTCTTTCGATTGCCGCAGGCAGCACCTGCTCCCGGTAGGCGCGATCCTGCCGTTCGAATGTGTCAGTTGAAGGCATTGAGACCAGCCGAACGCGGCGGCCGGCGCCGTTCAGGGCGCGGACAGCCTCGGCAGCCAGGCCCACTTCGGAGCCGGTGGCGATCACGATGCACTCTGGCGCGCCGCCTTGCGGCTCAATCAGCACATAGGCGCCACGCGCAATGGCGGCCACCTGCTCCGCTGTGCGCGACTGGTGCGGCAGGTTCTGCCGGGTGAGGGCCAGACAGGTCGGTCCGTCGCGCCGCTCAACGGCTGCGTTCCAGGCCACGGCAGTCTCCACTGCGTCACCGGGACGCCACACAGACATGCCGGGAATGATTCTGAGACTGGCCACATGCTCCACCGACTGATGCGTAGGACCGTCTTCACCCAGGCCGATGGAGTCATGGGTGTAGACGAAGATGCTGCCAAGCTTCATCAGCGAGGCCATGCGCACGGCATTGCGAGCGTAGTCGGAGAATGTCAGGAAGGTGCCGCCGTATGGAATAAAGCCACCGTGGAGTGAGAGGCCGTTCATGACCGCGGACATCGCGAACTCGCGCACACCGTAGTAAATGTAGTTGCCGTCGGCATTCCCGGCAGTGATGGCACGCGAGCCCTTGTGCCAGGTGTTATTCGAACCGGTGAGGTCAGCGGAGCCGCCGATCAGTTCTGGCAGCACGGACCCCAGGGCATTGAGCGCGGTCTCCGAGGCCTTGCGCGTGGCGACGGAGCTCTTCGCCTGCACCGCGGCGTCAACAGCACCGGCACACTTCGCCTGCAGGTCGGCGGGCAACTCACCGCTCATGCGGCGTCGAAACTCACCAGCCAGCTGCGGATGGGCAGCTTCATAACCGGCGAAAAGCCGCTGCCATGCACCTTCGCGCTCCTCGCCGGCAGCACGGGCATCCCAGGCGTTGCGTATTTCCTGCGGCACCTCGAAGGGCGGATGCTGCCAACCCAGGGCTTTGCGCGCAGCAGCAACTTCATCGGCACCCAGCGGGGCGCCGTGGGTGGCTTCCGTGCCTTGTTTGTTCGGCGCACCCCAGCCGATTACCGTGCGGCAACAGATCAGCGACGGCCGATCAGTCACCGCGCGCGCAGCTTCCAGGGCGCCGCGCACCGCGTCGCTGTCATGGCCATCCACATCGGCGATGACATGCCAGCCGTAGGCGGCAAAGCGCTGCTCTGTGTTGTCGGTGAACCACCCGCGCACTTCGCCATCGATGGAGATGCCGTTGTCGTCGTAGATGCCGATGAGCTTGCCGAGCTTCAGCGTACCGGCCAGCGAGCAGGCTTCATGGGAAATGCCCTCCATCAGGCAGCCATCGCCCATGACCACATAGGTGTGATGGTCGACGACGTCGAACCCGGGCCGGTTGAAGGTGGCCGCCAGCACCTTCTCCGCCAGCGCCATGCCCACGGCGTTGGCCAGGCCCTGGCCCAGCGGGCCGGTGGTGGTCTCTACGCCCAGGTCCGCCTCGCGCTCCGGATGTCCGGCAGTACGCGCGCCAAGCTGGCGAAAATTGCGCAATTCGTCGAGTGTGAGCGGATAGCCGGTCAGATGCAGCAGCGAATACAGCAACATCGAGGCATGGCCGTTGGACAGCACGAAGCGATCTCGATCCCACCACTGCGGGTGACCGGGATTATGTTTCAGGAAATCGCGCCACAGCACCTCGGCTACGTCGGCGAGCCCCATGGGAGCGCCCGGATGCCCCGAACTGGCTTGCTGCACGGCGTCCATGGACAGGGCACGGATCGCATTGGCCAGCTCTCGACGGGTGGGCATCGGTTCACTTCCTTACACGTGGAATCAGGTTCTAGGGGGCGCGCATTGTCCAACAAGCGCCCCGCAGGCGCCAGCGTCCGCGCATGGTTGCGGCCGATTCGTCCTGAAATTCAGCCTCTCAGGCGCTATACTGGCCCGCCACTCGATCAAAGCCGGATTTCTCCATGACTACAAATTATCTCTTTACCTCGGAATCAGTCTCCGAGGGCCATCCCGACAAAGTGGCGGACCAGATTTCCGACGCCGTGCTGGACGCCATGCTGCAGCAGGACAAGAACGCGCGTGTGGCCTGCGAGACGCTGGTCAAGACAGGCATGGCCGTCATCGCCGGCGAAGTGACCACCACCGCATGGGTGGATCTCGAAGAGCTCGTCCGCAACACCATTCTGCGCATTGGCTACAACAGCTCGGAAATGGGCTTCGACGGCGCCACCTGCGCGGTATTGAACGTCATCGGCAAGCAGTCTCCGGATATCGCCCAGGGCGTGGACCGCGAGGAAGAACGCAAGCAGGGTGCGGGCGACCAGGGCCTGATGTTCGGCTACGCCAGCAACGAAACCGACGTGTTGATGCCCGCCGCAATCTCCCTGTCCCATCGCCTCGTCAAACAGCAGGCCGATGTGCGCCGCAACGGCAAACTGCCGTGGCTTCGCCCGGACGCGAAGAGTCAGGTAACGCTGCGCTACGTCGACGACAAGCCAGTGGGTATCGACGCCGTGGTACTGTCCACGCAGCACCACCCGGACGTGACGCTGGAGAAGCTGCGCGAGGGTGTGATGGAGGAAATCATCAAACCCATCCTGCCGCAGGAATGGCTGAGCAAGACCACCCAATACCACATCAATCCGACCGGCCGGTTCGTCATCGGCGGCCCGGTGGGCGATTGCGGCGTAACCGGCCGCAAGATCATTGTGGACACCTACGGCGGCATGGCCCGCCACGGCGGCGGCGCCTTCTCGGGCAAGGATCCCTCGAAGGTGGATCGTTCCGCAGCCTACGCTGCCCGCTATGTGGCCAAGAACATCGTGGCTGCCGGGCTGGCCGAACGCTGCGAAATCCAGCTCTCCTACGCCATCGGCGTCGCCGAGCCGACTTCCATCATGCTGGAGGATTTCGGCACCGGGAAGATCGCCCGCGAGAAGCTCACCGCGCTGGTGCGCGAACATTTCGACCTCACGCCCTACGGCATCCGCGAGATGCTCGACTTGGTGCGCCCCATCTACGAGAAAACCGCCGCCTACGGCCACTTCGGCCGCACCGAGCCGGAGTTCTCCTGGGAGCAGACCGACAAGGCCGAAACCCTGGCCGACGCGGCCGGAGTGCGCAGCAAGGTCGCATAGCAGAAATCAGCCGCGTGCGCCGAGGGGCGCTGCAGTAGGGGATCGCCCCTGCCAGGCTCGGCGCGCAGGCTTGACCGACAACGGCGCCCGTTTCGAATTACATTCGCAACGGAGAACTCTCAATGAACGCTGTACTGCAACCAAAGGATCACACGGACTACAAGATCGCCGATCTGGCGCTCGCCGACTGGGGCCGCAAGGAAATCGCCATCGCCGAGACCGAGATGCCGGGCCTGATGGCGCTGCGCGACGAGTACGCGGGCAAGAAGCCGCTCGCCGGCGCGCGCGTCGTTGGCTGCCTGCACATGACCATCCAGACGGCGGTCCTCATCGAGACCTTGAACGATCTCGGCGCCGAGGTGC
>JAJFKF010000038.1 GCA_021773365.1 Gammaproteobacteria bacterium
AAACTGTTGGTTTTCCCGTCAGCACTTGGGTCGTTTTACCCGGGGGCCCTCAAACCCCTGCCCGAAACCCACCCCTGCCCGGCACAGACTGGAACAAGTCTCCCCAGGCCATAGCAGCCAGCGAGAGTCACCCCATGCGCCCCATACAAACCTTCAACCTAAACCGCTGGATAGACGAAAACCGTCACCTGCTAAAACCCCCAGTAGGCAACAAACAAGTCTTCAAGGACGCCGAATTCATCGTCATGGCCATCGGTGGCCCCAACTCCCGCAAGGACTTCCACGACGACCCCGGCGAGGAGTTCTTCTACCAGCTGGAAGGCGACATGGTGCTGGAGACCCTGCAGGACGGCAAACGGGTGAACATCCCCATCCGCGAGGGCGACGTCCTGCTGCTGCCCCCCCATGTACCCCACTCCCCGCAGCGCTTCGCCGACACCGTCGGTCTGGTCATCGAGCGCCAGCGCCAGCCTGGCGAACAGGACGGGCTGCTGTGGTTCTGCGAGAGCTGCAACAACGAACTTCATTCGGAATACTTCGAACTGAAAGACATCGAGACCCAGTTCCCGCCGGTCTTCAAGCGCTTCTTCGACAACGAACAACTGCGCACCTGCAAGAACTGCGGCGAAGTCATGCAGCCACCGAAGTAACAAGAATGCTGAAGATCGACGTACACACGCACATCCTGCCGGACAACTGGCCGGACCTGCAGGAAAAATACGGCTACGGCGGCTGGCTGCAGCTCGAGCACAACGGACCGGGCTGCGCGCGCATGGTGCAGGAGGGCAAACTGTTCCGGCAGATCGAGGCGAACTGCTGGGACGCGGACAAACGGCTGGAGGAATGCGAACAAACCGGCGTCGATGTGCAGGTGCTGTCCACCGTGCCGGTGCTGTTCAACTACTGGGCACGCGCACAGGACACGCTGGATTTCAGCCGCTACCTCAACGATCACATCGCCGGCATCGTGGCGCAGTACCCCACCCGCTTCATCGGCCTGGGCACGGTACCCATGCAGGAGCCGGAGCCCGCCATCCAGGAGCTGGAACGCTGCGTGCGCGAGCTCGGCATGCCCGGTATCGAGATCGGCTCGCACATCAACGGCCGCAACCTCGACGATCCGCGCGTCATGGAGATCTTTGCCGCCGCGCAGGACCTGGGCGCGGCGATCTTCGTGCATCCCTGGGACATGCTCGGCCGCGAACGCATGTCCAAGTACTGGCTGCCCTGGCTGGTGGGCATGCCGGCGGAAACCTCCCTTGCGGTGTGCTGCATGATCTTCGGCGGCGTGCTGGCAAAGCTGCCGAAGTTGCGGGTGTGCTTCGCGCACGGCGGCGGCGCCTTTCCCGCCTCGCTCGGACGCATCGAACACGGCTTTCACGTCCGCCCGGATCTGGTGGCGGTGGAGAACCGCACCAACCCGCGCGAATACCTGGGCAGGTTCTACGTGGACTCCCTGGTGCACGACCCGGACCTGCTCGATTACATGATCAAGCTGATGGGCGCCAACAGCATCTGCCTGGGCAGCGACTACCCCTTCCCGCTCGGCGAGCACGAGCCGGGAAAGATGATCGCCTCCATGGCCATGGACGTCGCCACGCGCGAGCGACTGTACAACGGCACGGCGCTGGAATGGCTGGGCCTGGACAAGGCGCGCTACGCGCCCGGTGACAAATGAGACGCGTGACGCTCGAAACCGGCAGCACGACCGTCCGGGCTGACGCAGATCTCCCACTCGATTTGTCCATACCGCTGCGCTTCGATGCACTACAGCCCTCGGCCTTCGGCGCACCGACCGCCACCGGCCAGCCGCTGCGTGCCGGTAATTTCATCGGCAACGTCTCGCTGGGCGGCAGCTGCAATTGCGAGGCGTACAGCTTCATCCCCCACTGCAACGGCACGCACACCGAATGTGTCGGCCATGTCACCCGCCAACGGGTACACATCCGTGACGTCAAGCACGGCGGTCTGGAACCGGCACTGCTGCTGTCCATTGCCACGCCACTCGCCGGCGATTGCCCCGAGGGCTCCGATCCGCGCCCGCAACCCATGGACCGCGTGATTTCCGCGCAGGCACTCGAGACGGCATGGCAGCGCTGGCCATGGCCGGGCGTGGAGATACGGGCGCTGGCGCTGCGCACCACGCCGAACGACCTGGCCAAACAATCGCGCAACTATTCAGCGGCCTCGCCACCGCCCTATCTGACACGCGAGGCGGCTCACTGGCTGGTCGATCAGGGTATCGAGCACGTACTGCTCGACGTACCCTCCCTGGACCGGCTTGATGATGGCGGGCTGCTCACCGCGCACCGGATCTTCTGGGGCCTGCCGCTGGAAAGCACTGACGTCACCTCGGCCACCCGCCCACAGGCCACCATTACCGAACTGATATTCGCTGCCGACCGCATTGCCGACGGCCGCTACCTGCTCGACCTGCACATTGCCCCGTTCGCCGCCGACGCGGCACCCAGCCGGCCCATCCTTTACCCAGTGACCGAGTGATCCACGAATGAACTTCGACACCTCGCCCGACTGCGCCGCCGCCCTCGATCGTGACGATGAACTGCGCGACCTGCGCCAGCGCTTCCACCTGCCTCGTGGCCAACAGCGCACCGAACAATTGTATTTCTGCGGCAATTCCCTGGGCCTGCAGCCGAAGAAAGTCGCGCAGCTGATGTCGCAGGAACTGAAGGACTGGGCCGAACACGGCGTACGCGGCCATCAGAATGCACAGCGCCCCTGGGTGCCCTACCACGAGTTTCTCACCGCCGGGTCTGCGCAGGTCATGGGCGCCAGGCCGCTGGAGGTGGTGAACATGAATTCGCTGACGGTGAATCTGCACCTGATGATGGTGAGCTTCTACCGCCCCACCGCACAGCGGCACTGCATTCTTATTGAACAGGGCGCCTTTCCCTCCGACCGCTATGCGGTGACGTCGCAGATCCACTTCCACGGCTTCTCGCCACAGGATTCCCTGCTGGAGATCGCGCCGCGTGAGGGCGAGGATTGCGTACGCCACGAGGACATTGAGGCGCTGCTGGAACGCGAAGGCAACCACATTGCGCTGGTCATGCTGCCGGGCGTGCAGTACCGCACCGGCCAGGTATTCGACATGGCCCGTATTACCGAGGCCGCGCACAAACACGGCTGCCTGGTGGGCTTTGATCTCGCCCATGCCGCCGGCAACCTGCAGTTGTCGCTGCACGAGTGGGGCCCGGACTTCGCCGCCTGGTGCAGCTACAAGTATCTCAACGGCGGCCCCGGCGCCCTCGCCGGCTGCTTCGTGCATGAACGTCATGCGCAGGCCGCGGAGCTGCCGCGCTTCGCCGGCTGGTGGGGCCACCACAAGGCGCGCCGCTTCCTGATGGAACCGCAGTTCGACCTCATCCCCGGAGCCGAAGGTTGGCAACTCAGCAACCCGCCCATCCTCGCGGCCACACCACTGATCGCCTCCTACGAACTGTTTCTCGAGGCCGGCATGGAACGCCTGTGCGCCAAGTCCGGGCGCCTGACTGCCTATCTGCAGTTCCTGCTCGATGAAACCCTGACCGGCAAGGTCAGCGTCGTGACGCCACGCGAACCCGGACAACGCGGCTGCCAGCTCTCGCTGCGCCTGCACGGCGGCGCGGAACGCGCCAAGGCGGTATTCAAAGCCCTCTCCGACGCCGACGTCACCTGCGACTGGCGCGAACCGGACATCATCCGCGTCGCGCCAGTGCCCCTGTACAATTCCTTCCAGGACGTACGCTCGTTTGTCGATGTGCTGGCGGCAAACACATGAAACGTCCGCAGACAATTACCATCGCCGGCGCCGGCCTCGTAGGCTCGCTGCTTGCCGTCTACCTGGCCCGTCGCGGCTATGACGTCACCATCTACGAGAAGCGTCCCGACATGCGCCGCGAGCAGACCGGCGCCGGCCGCTCGATCAACCTGGCCCTGGCCAACCGCGGCATCCTGCCGCTGGAGCAGGTCGGACTCATGCCCCAGGTGCGCGAGACCCTCATCCCGATGAAAGGCCGCATGCTCCACGACGAGAACGGCCAGCTCACACTGGTGCCCTACGGGCAGCGCCCGCACGAGGTGATTTATTCGGTGTCCCGCGCAGGCCTCAATTGCCTGCTGATGAGTGCCGCTGAGGCCACCGGGCGGGTTCGCATTTTCTTCGGCCAGGCCGTGGAACAGGTGGACTTCAAACGTCGCACCCTGCTGGTGCGTGAGCTCAGCGGCGCGGAGCGTGAGGAACCATTCGAACTGCTGCTGGGCGCCGACGGCGCCGGCTCACCGGTGCGCCGCGCCATGGACACCTGGCACGACACGCCGAGCACGGAGGAGAAGCTCTTTCACTCTTATAAAGAACTGCACATCCCCGGCACCGCGCAGGGTGATTTCCGCATGGAAAGGGAGGCGCTGCACATCTGGCCGCGCGGGGATTTCATGATGATCGGGCTGCCCAACCCCGACGGCAGCTTCACCATGACGCTGTTCGCTCCGGACGAAGGCCCGGTGAGCTTCGCGGCTCTGCATGACCCTGCAAGCTTCGATGAGTTCTTCCGCCGCAATTTCGCCGATGCGCTGGCGCTCATACCCGACGCCGCCGAACTGTACTTCCGCAATCCCACCGGCTTCCTCGGCACAGTGCATTGCCCTAACTGGCGGGTCGGGGACGCCGCGGCACTGATCGGCGACGCCGCTCACGCCATCGTGCCCTTCCATGGCCAGGGCATGAACTGCGGATTCGAGGATTGTCACGACCTCAACGCTCTGCTCGACGAACACCACGATGACTGGTCAGCCGTGCTGCCAGCCTATGAGGCCTTGCGCAAACCCAATGCCGAAGCCATCGCACTGATGGCGCAGGAGAACTATGTGGAGATGCGCGCCACGGTACGCGACCCAAAGTTCCAGCTGAAGAAGGCGGTTGGATTCGAACTGGAAAAACGCTACCCGGAGCAGTTCATTCCGCGCTACTCCATGGTGATGTTCCACCACATGCCCTACCGTGAGGCTCTGAGCCGTGGCGAGCGCAACGAGGAAATCCTCGATCGGCTGTGCGCGGACATTGATAGCCCGACACAGATGGACTGGGCCCTGGCAGCGCAGTTGCTGCAGGCTACGCGAACGTGAGTGAGAGGTTATTTAGCTTCACCGTGGCAGCCGGAACGCGGCATAATTTCGTCGCCCACACCGGGCGTGCAAAATTTGCATTCAGGTATCAAAATTGCCGGCACGTTCGAGCCAACAACCCGCTTCCAGCCTGTTTCGCCCCGGCGAGAACTGCTGTGCGGTGGCTGATGCCGGACGCATCACCCCCCTGATCGACGGCCAGGAATACTTTGAAGCCTTCGCCGCAGCCGCCGAACGTGCACAACACTCCATTCTGATCCTCGCCTGGGACTTCGACAGTCGCACGCGACTGTATCGATCAGATGAGCCGCGTCTTTCGCGCTTCAAGCGCCTGAGCCATCGTGTGCGCCTTCGAGTCCGTCAGCGCATGCGCCGGCACCCGCACAAAGACGGGCCAGCCCAAACGGATGCGGTCTCCATGCTCGGAGAATTCCTCAACGACCTCACGCGACGCAACCGCGCCCTGCAGATCCGTATCCTTATCTGGGACTACCCGATGATCTACGGCCTGGACCGCGAGTTCCCGCCACTGTACGGCCTGGGCTGGAAGCCGCGGCGACGCGTGCATGTGCGTTACGACAACAGCGAACCGCTGGGCGGATCGCATCACCAGAAGATCGTGGTCATCGATGATCAGATCGCATTCTGCGGCGGACTCGATCTCACCGCGCGGCGCTGGGATACCTGCCAGCACAAGGCAGAAGAATCGCGACGCGTCGCCGGCGGCACGCACTATCCGCCGTTTCACGACACCATGATGGCCGTGGACGGCGATGCGGCGCGGGCGCTGGGCGATGTGGCACGCGAGCGCTGGCAGCGCGCCACAGGTGAGGCGCCGCCAGCACCGGGGTCGACTCCCCGTCGTCGACAACGCAAGCAGCAGCTGGACGCGTGGCCACCGGCACTGGAACCCACCTTCACCCATCTCCCCGTCGCCATCTCGCGCACCCTGCCGCAGGCCGGTGCCCAGCCCGCCGTGCGCGAAGTCGAACAGCTCTACCTCGACATGATCTCGCAGGCAAAGCATCTCATTTACATAGAGAACCAGTATTTCACCGTGCACCGGATCGGCGATGCGCTGGCGCGGCGGCTGGCCGAGCCGCAGGGACCGGAAATCGTCGTCATCCTGCGCCTGCTCAGCCATGGCTGGCTGGAGGCCATCTCCATGGAAGCCCTGCGCACGCGCCTGCTCATGCGATTGCGCGATGCCGACGCACATGGCCGCTTTCACTATTTCTATCCAGCGGTGGGCGGATTGCCGCCCGAACAATGCATCGACGTGCATGCGAAGCTCATGATCGTGGACGATGAGATCCTGCGCATCGGCTCGGCGAATCTGGCCAATCGTTCCATGGGCCTGGATTCAGAATGTGATCTCGCCATCGAGGCGGGCGGTAACCAGGCCGTATCACGGAAAATCGCGGCGCTGCGCAACCGGTTGCTGTCCGAACACCTGGGTGTGGAGGCCGGGCTGATCGCGCAGGCACACGCACAGGAGGGATCGCTGGGCGCCGCCATCGCGACCTTGCGCAGACCCACCGCTGCACTCAAACCCGAAGAGCACACACTGCAGACCTTTGACGACCTGAGCGAACCGGCCGAAGCCTTTCCCGGCGTCGCCGACCTGGCCGATCCTGAAAAACCGGTGTCGATGCGCGAGCTTCTGCCGCAGTTCGCGCCCACCGATCCGGCGCGCGGCGATCACGCCGCGTGGGGACAACTCATCGCCATCATGCTGGGGATACTCGCGCTGGTGGCCGCGTGGCGCTGGACACCGCTGGCGGAGTTCGCCACCGCCGAGCGCATCAAGCGCTGGTCGGAAATGTTCGCCGATGCGCCCTGGGCCCCGGTGGCAGTCATCATCGCCTACACCCCCGCCTGCGTCACCATGTTTCCCCGGCCCCTGATCACGCTGTTCGCAGTCCTCGCCTTCGGACCGTGGCTGGGCTTCGCGCTGGCCATGACCGGAAACCTGCTGGCCGGATGGGTGAGCTACGTGGCCGGAGAACGCATCAGCCACGAGACGTTACGCCGGCTCGCAGGACCGAATTTCAGCCGCATCAGCACCGTGCTGCGCCAGCGTGGCGTGATGGCCGTAACTGCCGTGCGCCTGGTGCCGCTGGCCCCCTACGCAATCCCCGGAATGGTGGCCGGCGCCGCGCATGTGCGCATGTGGCATTTCCTGCTCGGTACCTTTCTCGGCCTGCTGCCGGGCGTGCTCACCACGACTGTGTTCGGCGATGCCCTGCAAGCGGCGCTGGAGGATTCAAGCAAGGTCAATTACTGGATCGTCGGTAGCGTGCTCGTGGTGCTTGTCGCCGGCACCTGGTGGGTGCGCAGATGGCTGCTGACAACCCGCCTGCATCCGGAGGCAGACAAGCAGGAGCCGCACTGATGCCGGATACCGGAACACTGCGCGTTGGCTCCTACAACATCCACCGTTGCATTGGCAGCGATGGTCGCAGCAACCCGCAGCGGGTGGCGGAGGTGATTGGTGAACTCGCCTGCAAGGTCGTAGGGCTGCAGGAAGTGGAGAACACAGGCGCGACGGAGTCCGGCGCGCGTTGCCTGGACGCTATCGCCGCCGCCACCGGCATGAAGGCCGTGGCGGGTATGCGCGTAATCCGCCGCATTGGCCACTACGGCAATGCGCTGCTTACCCACCTGCCGGTGCTGGCGGTGCAACGCCATGACCTCAGCTACTACAGCCGCGAGCCACGCGGGGTGCTGGACGTGCAACTGCAGGCTGAAGCCGGTCCGCTGCGGGTGATGGTCACCCACCTCGGCCTGCTGCCCTGGGAACGGCGCTTTCAGGTGAAGAAGATCCTCGAGATCACCGCCGCAGCACCGCCGGAGCAGACACTGGTGCTGCTTGGAGACATCAATGAATGGTGGCCCCGCGGCCGGCCGCTACGCTGGCTGCACGCGCAGTTCGGCTGCCCGCCGCATGCACGTTCCTATCCCGCCTCCCGACCATTGTTTGCCCTGGACCGCATATGGGTCAAACCGCGTGGAGCGCTGCTGGAACTGCGGGCACATCGGTCGACACTGGCGCGCATGGCCTCGGATCACCTGCCGGTGGTGGCTGAACTCCATACACCGTAATAAAAGGAACAGACCAATGCATCTTGCACACGACCCCGATTCCCCCGCCGCCGCGCGCATCGATTCCGGCACTGAAATCAGCATGAAGCAGTCCAGCGCCCAGACCACCCGCATCAATCGAGTCGGTCGCGTCACCGCAATTGCACGTCGCTCCACACTTCTCGTCGCAGCGGCATTGCCCATGCTGGCCGGGTGCAACGACAGCCCGCACACCGCGCCGGAGGTGTGGAACGGCGAACCGGTCGAGGTGCCCGCAGTCCGTCACCCGGGAGGCGAAACTGCCGCCTGGTGGTACCGCAGTGGCGCCGCACGCGCTGCCGCCAACGGCGCCATGAACGGACGGGCGCGCAATGTCATTGTATTCCTGGGCGACGGCATGAGTCTGACGACGGTCGCCGCCGCACGCATCCTCGAAGGACAGCGCAACGGCGCGCCTGGGGAGGAGAATCTGCTGGCATGGGAGAAATTCCCGAACACCGCATTCAGCAAGACCTACAACACCGATTCGCAAACCCCGGACTCCGCCGGCACCATGACTGCCATCGCCACGGGCGTGAAAACCCACATGGGCGCCATCGGCGTCTCCGCCGGACAGCGTGATGACTGCGCCGGCAGCCAGGACAACACCCTGCTGAGCTGGCTGCGTCTGGCCCAGAATGCCGGACTGGCCACCGGAATCGTAACCACCACGCGCCTCACACACGCTACTCCGGCGGCGACCTACGCACACAGCCCGAATCGCGATTGGGAAAGCGACGCCAGCACGCCCGCAACTGCCACCAGTCAGGGCTGCAGGGATATCGCCCAACAGCTGCTCGACCCGCGTTTCGGTTCGCCCACAGTCGCGATGGGCGGCGGACGCGCCGAGTTCATGCCTGATACCCTGCACGACCCTGAATACAGCGACAGGACCGGCAGGCGCCGTGACGGGCGCAACCTCATCGAGGAATGGCAGCAGGCCAACCCCGGCGGCGCCTACGTCTGGAATACGCAGCAGCTGCAGGCCGCAGCCGACGCACCTGCCGTACTCGGTCTGTTCGAACCCGGCCACATGCAGTATGACCACGACCGCAATCGCAGTGCTGAGGGCGAACCGGATCTGGCGGAGCTCACCCGCTTCGCCATCAAACGCCTTGCCGGAAACAAGGATGGGTATGTACTGCTGATCGAAGGCGGTCGTATCGACCACGCCAACCATGCCGGCAACGCCTTCCGTGCCCTGGACGAAACCATTGCCATGTCGCACGCCGTACAGGCTGCCGTGGACGCCACCTCCGCCGAGGACACATTGATCCTTGTCACCGCCGACCACTCGCATGTGCTGACCTTTGCCGGCTACCCTGCCCGTGGCAATCCCATCCTGGGCAAGGTCAGTCGCGACGAGGCGTATGCGCTGGACAGGACCGGTCTACCCTACACCACACTCAACTATGCCAACGGTCCCGGCAATACCGGCGCCAGCAACCGGCAACCGGCCGGGCCGAAAACCTACCCACACCAACCCGGACGTATCGATCCGGTACATGGCCGACCTGATCTCGGCCAGGTTGATACCGGCCGTCCCGACTACCTGCAGGAATCCCTGGTACCGCTGTCTTCGGAAAGCCACGGTGGCGAGGACGTGGGCATCTGGGCGCGTGGCCCCGGCAGCGATGCCATCCGGGGAACGGTCGAGCAGCACGTGATCTATCATTTCATCGTGCAGGCGATGCCGAAACTGCGAGAGCGGTTGTGCCGGGCCGGCACCTGCAACAAGGATGGCGTGCCGGTGTCTTTGCCGCAGCTCAGAGACTTCACCGCCAGCGGTACGGATTAGGCAAACGCAGTTGATGCCATAGCGTGAATGGCACTTACTTAAGCAGGTAGTCCGACATTCGAGGCCATACTGGGCCGGGTCTGCGGTTCGGGCAGGGTTTTCGGGGACGCCGTGAATCCGTCCCTGGAGGCTCTGGGTTCGGCATCCTGCCTCACACTGCCCCGAAAACCCTGCCCGAACCGCAGACCCGGCCTTAAGTCCTTTGGAATGTTCCGCTTAAGTAAGTGCCATTGGCCATAGCGTCGCTGTTTATCCAGTCGAACACGCACCTTTTGTGGGTAGCGTCGGCGCCAGACCACTGGCATAACGGGCAGACATTGGTATTTACATTGTAAATACACACTGCTAGGCTCCCCATGAACCGCATCTTCGAGCACCACGGAACGACGTTTGTCTGGGACGAGGCCAAGGCAATCGAGAATGCACGCAAGCATGAAGTCACATTCGAGGAGGCGGCAACGGCATTCGACGACCCGCTGTTCATACTGCGGGACGCAAGCCGGAACGATGAAGAACGTCACGTCGCGATCGGGCTGAGTGCAGCGGGGCGGTTGCTGGCCGTGGTGCACGTTGAGGTGAACGATGAATACCTGCGCATTGTCTCGGCATGGCGCGCTTCGGCCGCAGAAGAGATGCTATATGATCAATGAACGCCTGAAGAACCGGCTGCGCAAGGACCGCCCCAGCACCACCATTACCATGCGCATTCCCGCCGACGTGGTCGAATCGCTGAAGGCGCTAGCGCCGCTGCGCGGATTCACCGGTTATCAGACCCTCCTCAAGAGTTATATCAGCGAAGGTCTGCGCCACGACGAAGCTCAGTTTGATCACGCCACCATTCAGAAACTGACCGAGGCGCTCAAGCGCCGCGGCGTCACGGAAAAGGTACTTAAGGCGGCGTTGGCTGAAATCCGGCGGGCGGGATAGAAAAACGTTACCCTCGGCACCATGATCGACGCCTGCGACATTGCAATTGTCGGAGCCGGCAGCGCCGGCCTTTCCGCCCTGCGCGCGGTGCGCCGCGAGACCGACAACTTCGTCATCATCAATGACGGCCCCTACGGCACCACCTGCGCCCGCGTCGGCTGCATGCCCTCAAAGGCGCTGATCGAAGCCGCCAACGCTTTTCACATGCGCGAAGTGCTGGATCGCTTCGGCGTGAGCGGTGGCCAGCAACTCACCGTGGACATCGCCACCGTCCTGCGGCGCGTGCGTCGACTGCGCGATGCCTTTGTCGCCGGGACACTGGAGTTCACCAACGATCTGGGAGAACGCAGCATTGCCGGCCGTGCCCGCTTCCTCGAAGCGGATGTGCTCGACATCAACGGCCGGCAGCTGCGCGCGAAGACCATCATTCTGGCCACAGGGTCCCGCCCCGTCGTGCCGCACGAGTGGACCGGGCTGGGCACGCGCGTACTGACCAGTGACAACCTGTTCGAACAGCAGACACTGCCGATACGCATGGCGGTAGTGGGCATGGGCCCCATCGGCGTGGAAATCGGCCAGGCGCTGGCCCGCCTGGGTATCACCGTGCATGGCTTCCAGGCCGGCGGGTTCATCGGTGGCCTCAGCGATCCTGCCGTCAACGACACCGCGCTCGCGCTGCTAAGAGAAGTGTTTACGCTGCACACCGGGGCCCGCGCTCAACTCGAGGCCACTGACGAGGGCGTACGCGTGCACGCCGGAGCGCATGAGGTGGTTGTCGACCAGGTACTGGCGGCGCTGGGGCGCCGCCCGAACCTCGATGACATGGGGCTGGAGAAACTCGGCGTCACACTGAACAGACATGGCGTCCCCGCCGTCGATCCACGCAGCCTGCAGATCGGCAACCTGCCTGTATACCTTGCCGGCGATGCCAACGAGCGCCGTCCCCTGCTGCACGAGGCGGCCGACGACGGCCACATCGCCGGCTATAACGCTCTGCGCCCGCAGCCGGACTGCTTTCACCGCCGCACGCCGCTGATGATCGCCTTCACCGATCCGAACATCGCCGTGGTCGGCCAGCGCCACGCCGACCTCGACAGCGATCGCGTGGCGGTCGGCACGGTGAGTTTCGAGAACCAGGGCCGCGCACGCATGGCCGAGGAAAACCACGGCTGTCTGCGCGTGTACGCCGAGCGCTCCAGCGGCCGCCTGCTCGGCGCGGAGATATGCGCACCCCGCGGCGAACACATGGGGCACCTGCTGGCATTGGCCATCCAGCAGCAACTCACCGTACGCGAGCTGCTGCGCCTGCCGTTCTACCACCCGGTTATCGAGGAAGGCCTGCGCACGGCTCTGCGCGACCTGTCAGGCCAGCTCGACCCGATCGAGGGACCGGACCTCGCGATTTGCGACTCACCGGTTGGCTGACGAGGATTTCTCATGAACGCCGCCAGCCTCTCGGCGCGGGGGCCGGGCGGGGGGGGGGGGGGGGGGGGGGGGGGGGAAGGAG
>JAJFKF010000039.1 GCA_021773365.1 Gammaproteobacteria bacterium
TTTTCCCTTATTTTCGGGGGTTTTCTCCCATCTTTGGTTTTTACCCCCGGCGCCCGGCAACGGCGCCAGAGCCATGGACGCTCAGCTCATTGCCTGGAGGTGGGCGTTGCCGATCTCCTCCAGCCAGTATCAGCACCTCCGTCTCTGCTAAACTCCCACCCGCATCAATCACCTAAGTCCTTAATTTCATGAGTATTCCCGCCGAAGAATTCAAGCGCGAACACCCTGCGGCACAGCGCCCCCTGCGCTTCATCAGCGCGGCCTCGTTGTTCGACGGCCACGATGCGGCCATCAACATCATCCGGCGCATCCTGCAGGCCAACGGCGCGGAGGTGGTGCATCTCGGGCACAACCGCAGCGTCGCGGATATCGTGCGCGCAGCGATCCAGGAGGATGCGGACGGGATTGCGGTCAGTTCCTATCAGGGCGGCCACAACGAGTATTTCCGCTACATGGTGGACATGCTGAAGGAACTCGGTGCCGGGCATGTGCGTGTGGTGGTCGGCGGCGGCGGCACCATTGCGCCACAGGAAATTGAGGCGCTGGAAGCCTACGGCGTTGAGAAGGTCTACAGCGCCGAGGACGGGCGGCAGCTGGGCCTGACCGGAATGATCGAGGATGTGTTTCGCCGCGTGCGCGCGGCGCAGCGGCCGCAGTATGAGTTCCGACCGCTAGGCGCCCGCGATCATCAGCAGATCGCGCGGACGATGTCGGTGCTGGAAGGGGCAGGAGAGCAAGGGCATACGGCTGAGCAGGTTCGCCGGCTGATTGAGAAGGCCGCTCCTGCGCCCGGGGCGCCCGCTTCTGGCGCGGGAGAGGGCAAGCACAGAAAGAATGTGCCGGTGATCGGCATCACGGGCACGGGCGGGGCGGGAAAGAGTTCGCTCACCGACGAACTACTCAGTCGCCTGGTGCGCCACTTCCCCGAGCGCCAGATCGCCGTCGTGGCCATGGACCCGACGCGGCGCCGTTCCGGCGGGGCGTTACTGGGCGACCGCATCCGCATGAACAGCCTGGCCAGCGAGAATATCTTCATGCGCTCGCTGGCCACGCGTCGGCAGAACCTGGCCACCAGCGCCGTGCTGGCTGATGTCGTCCGGCTGCTGAAATTTGCCGGCTTCGATCTTGTCGTGGTCGAGACCGCCGGCATCGGCCAGAGCGACACGGAAATTGTCGACCTGGTGGACGTGTCCCTGTACGTGATGACCAGCGACTATGGCGCGGCCAGTCAGCTGGAGAAGATCGACATGCTCGATTTCGCGGACATGGTGGCCATCAACAAGTTCGACAAGCGCGGCGCGGACGATGCGCTGCGTGATGTGCGCAAGCAGTGGCGGCGAAATCATCATGAGGTGCGGGTCGCCGAACAGGACATTCCGGTATTTCCCACCGTTGCCAGCCAGTTCAACGACGGCGGCGTCAATCGTTTGTTCGAGGCGTTGTGCGGCAGGCTGGATGGCGACCAGTCATGGAGCCTCGCCGGCCATGAGTTGACCGAGCAGCCGCGGCGCAGCGCGGTGATCCCGCCGGCGCGTGTGCGTTACCTCGCCGAGATTGCCGCCCACGGGCGGCGACTCCAGGCGGGTATTGACTTCCGCGCCGTTGCCGCCCGTCGTGCGCAGGGATTGTGGGAGTCGCTCCAGGCGCTGGATGACCCGCAGCTGCCGGCGGTGCTGGAGACCTATTCGCAGGACAGTCTTGCCGCGCCGGCAAAGGGTGCTGCGGCGACAGCAGCGGACCCGACGCTGCAGGCATTGCGCGATGCGTACAACGCCGCGCTGGACGAAGTGGGCGCCGAGGGGCTGGAGCTGCTCAGGCAATGGCCGCAACGCGTCGCGGCGGCCAGGGCGGCGCAGTATTGTTACTCGGTGCGTGGCAAGGAAATCGTCGGTGAGAACTATGTTGAGACGCTCAGCCATCAGCGCACGCCGAAGATCGCCGTGCCGCGGTGGCAGAGCTGGGGTGAACAGCTCGATTTTCTGTTGAAGGAGAATCTGCCGGGTGCCTATCCCTATACGGCGGGCGTGTATCCGTACCGGCGTGCCGAGGAGGACCCTACCCGCATGTTTGCCGGCGAGGGCATGCCCGAGCGCACCAACCGGCGCTTCCACTATCTCGCGCACGGCCATGCCGCCACGCGGCTGTCGACGGCGTTCGATTCCACCACGTTGTACGGCGAGGACCCGGACGAGCGGCCGGATATCTATGGGCGTATCGGCAATTCCGGGGTGTCCATCGCCACGCTGGATGACATGAAGCGCCTGTATTCAGGACTGGATCTGTGCGCGCCGACCACCTCGGTGTCGATGACTATCAATGGTCCGGCGCCAATGATCCTGGCCATGTTCATGAACGCCGCCATCGACCAGCGCGTGGAGCGACATCTGCGCGCCGAGGGGCGCTGGAGTGCGGCCGAGAAGAAGATTGCGGGCCTGCTGCCGCAAGGCCGTCCGATCTACCGCGGCGAATTGCCGCAGGGCCATGATGGTTCCGGGCTGGCGTTGCTGGGTGTCAGTGGCGATCGTGTGCTGGACAGTGAGACCTACGGGAACATTCGTGCCGAAGTGCTTTCGCAGGTCCGTGGTACGGTGCAGGCCGATATTCTCAAGGAAGATCAGGCGCAAAACACCTGCATCTTCTCCACGGAGTTCGCGCTGCGCATGATGGGCGATGTGCAGGCGTACTTCATCGACAGCAATGTTCGTAATTTTTATTCGGTGTCGATTTCCGGCTATCACATCGCCGAGGCCGGCGCCAATCCAGTCTCGCAGCTGGCTTTCACCCTGGCCAACGGCTTCACCATAGTGGAGTACTACCTCAGCCGCGGCATGAAGATCGATGACTTCGCGCCGAACCTGTCGTTCTTTTTCTCCAATGGCATGGATGCCGAATATGCCGTCATCGGGCGGGTGGCGCGGCGTATCTGGTCGCGGGCCATGCGGGATCTGTACAACGGCGGGCCGCGCAGCCAGATGCTCAAGTACCACATTCAGACTTCCGGGCGCAGCCTGCATGCACGTGAAATACAGTTCAACGATATTCGTACCACGCTGCAGGCGCTGTACGCGCTGTTCGACAACTGCAACAGCCTGCATACCAACGCATACGATGAGGCACTGACCACACCCACCGAGGAATCGGTGCGTCGTGCCATGGCGATCCAGCTCATCATCAATCGCGAACTTGGCCTGAACAAGACCGAGAATCCCTGGCAGGGTTCCTTTGTCATCGATCAGCTCACCGACATGGTGGAGGAGGCGGTGTACCAGGAGTTCGATCACATCGCCGAGCGCGGCGGCGTGCTGGGTGCAATGGAAACCATGTACCAGCGCAGCCGCATCCAGGAGGAGAGCCTGCACTACGAGTCGAAGAAACACGACGGCTCGCTGCCTATCGTCGGCGTGAACACCTTCCTCGGTTCGCAAAACGGGGACGCGGAAACGCGCGGGGCGGAGCTGATCCGTTCCACTGAGGAAGAGAAACAGGCTCAGGTGCAGGCGGTGCGTGATTTCCAGAGCCGGCATGAAGCACATGCGCCCGGACAGCTACTGCGTCTGCAACAGGCGGCGGCAGGCGGCGGCAATGTGTTCGCTGAGTTGATGGAGGCGGTCAAGGTCTGTTCGCTGGGACAGATCTCACACGCGCTCTACGAGGTCGGCGGGCAGTACCGTCGCAACATGTGAGCTGACCGCCAGGTCCGGTTCGCCAAGTTGTTCAAGCAGCAGGCTGCGCACCTCATCGCGCAGTCGCGTCGTGGCATCGGTCGTGCTGGCGTGCGTGCACACGGCCGGCAATATCTGCACTTCAATTGTGCCGGGATTGACCAGCAGGCGGGCATGGGTGAAGGCGTGACGGGCGCCGCGGATGGCCACCGGGATTACCGGGCAGCCCGCCCGCATTGCTGCGACGAAGGCGCCGCTGTGAAAACGCAGCAGACCCGGCCCAGGGGGAAATGTGCCTTCCGGAAAGAACACCATGGCTTCCCCGCCGCTGGTCCGTCGCAACACCCGGCGAGCGTCCATTGCGCCACGCTGCCGGTTGAAACGATCGACGAACTCCGAGCCGATACGCTGCAGCAGGGCCCCGGCCAGTGGCACTCGACTCATCTCTTTCTTGATGACAAAGGCGAAGCGCGGTGGCAGCAGCGCAGTGAGTATCACCCCGTCCAGGTAGCTGGTGTGGTTGGCGATGATCACGCAGCTTTCCGGCACGGCAGCTTCCACTACGCGCACTTGCGCATGCCGTGAAAGCTGGATGCGCTGTTTGCCCAGCGTAACGGCAAGCTTGATGCCCGCCGCAGCCAGCACCGTGCGTGCGGTAAGGCGGGCCAGGATGCGCCGCCGCCGCATGCCTGGTGTCACCAGCATCGCCAGCAGCGCAAGAGAGCCGACAACCGCCAGCGTGGTCCAGCCGAGAAGCGTGCGCAGCAGCCTCAAGTGGCCGTTCTCGCCGGGCAGGGCAGTGTCGGGCCTGCGCATCTGCCATGCGGTTGCTGGCCAGGCCCCTGTGAACTGGTTCTCGTTATGTTAACGAGCGCATATTCTGTGAATGTCATCACGACCCCCCGGGGACCCGCTTCGCATACTGGCGGCACATTTTGCTTGATTACCCAAGCGCCTGCCTGCGCGGCGCCGGCTTTTCGCACAGACCGTTGCATGACCATAGCCACTGAGAATTCGTTGCACGCCAAGACCGCTATCGACAAGCTGCCGCGCCGTCCCAAAGAAAGCCATGCGGCGGATCCTGTCATCGCCCGGTTCCTGGATGCTGTCTGGATGGAGCGCGGTTTGTCCACCAACACCCTGGCGGCCTACCGTGCCGATCTTACAGCTCTGGCCCGCTGGCTGCAGACACAGGGTACGGCCCTCAGTGACGCCGGTCGCGATGAACTGTTGGCTTTTATCGCCGCACGCGTTACCGCCGGCGCGCAGCCGCGCTCCACGGCACGCCAGCTTTCGAGTTTCCGTCGGTTTTTCCGTTATCTGGTTCGCGAGGGCGTGAAGCGTGAGGATCCCACCGCTCAAATTGCGATGCCGAAGATCGGCCGCTCCCTGCCGCGCTCGCTCACCGAGGATGAAGTCGAATCGCTGCTCAACGCGCCGCTCATTACCGATCCGCTGGGCAATCGCGACCGCACCATGCTTGAGGTTCTGTATGCGACCGGCCTGCGCGTGACGGAGCTGGTCAACCTGCGCCACAGCCAGGTAAATCTTAACCAGGGTGTGTTGCGTATCGTCGGCAAAGGCGATCGCGAACGGTTGATTCCGCTGGGCGAGGAGTCGGTGCGCTGGCTGGAACAATTCGTGCGCAGCCCGCGTGATGAAATTCTCATTGAGCGGCAGACCGATTACCTGTTTCCCACCCGGCGCGGAGACAAGATGACGCGCCAGGCTTTCTGGCACATTATCAAGCGCTACGCGCGCAAGGCCGGAGTGCAGAAGGAACTATCGCCCCACACCCTGCGCCATGCCTTCGCCACCCACCTGCTCAACCATGGCGCCGACCTGCGCGTGGTTCAAATGTTGCTCGGGCACAGCGATCTGTCCACAACGCAGATCTACACCCATGTGGCGCGCGAGCGCATGAAGGAACTGCACGCGCAGCATCATCCGCGCGGATAAGGCCCTGAAATTGCGTTGGTGGGGATTGTAGGGCCGTGCCCCGGCCCGAGTTCCGGAGTAGACTTCACCTCGCACTTCCGGAGTCCGATATGACGAGAATCATTGTTTCCCTTGCTGCCGCTGCCGTTCTGGCCTGCGTCGTCCTGCTGAGTGTTTTCGCGCAGGATTCCAGGCCTGATCCGCGGGTTGAGGTCGCCAGCAAGCTTCCGGGTGGGGTGAAGCCCGAGGAACTCACTGCCACGGATATTCCGGGCATCTACGAACTGCAGCGGGGCATGGAAATCGGCTATGTCACCGCCGACGGACGCTACTTCTTCAGTGGCGAGCTGCACAACCTCAAGACAAACGCCAACCTGACCGAGGCGCGCCGCAGCGAGATCCGCGGCAGGCTGCTGGCGGCCGTGCCGGCGGGCGACATGCTCGTATTCGGGCCGGAGGCGGCGACATACACCATCACCGTGTTTACCGACGTCGACTGCGGCTACTGCCGCAAACTTCATGCTGATCTGCCGGAGCTCAATCGCCTGGGCATCAAGGTGCGGTATCTGTTCTATCCGCGCGCCGGTCCGGGCAGCGAATCCTGGAAAAAGACCGAGAACATCTGGTGCGCTTCCAGCCGCAAACAGGCGCTTGCGCGGGCCATGGATGGAGAACGCATTCAGTCGGGCAGCTGCGATGCCGGGGCTGTGGCGCGGCAATTTGAACTGGGCAACAAGTTGGGCGTTCAGGGAACACCGGGCATTTACACGCCCAACGGCCACTTTCTGCCAGGGTATCTGCCGCCGGCGCAAATGCTGGCGCATGTCCGCCACGCCAACGGGGAATAGCGGGCGGTTTTCAGATGAGTCCGCGCGCGCAGCGGACGGCCTGTATGGCCGGTCGTCCCGCGCCTCAGCGCTCCAGCAGTTTCAGCTTGTCCGGCTTGCCTTCCCATTCCTTGGCATCTTCCGGTGCTGGTCCTTTCTGCGTGATCACGGGCCACTGCGGGGCCAGTTCGGCGTTGAGTGCCTTGAATTGCTCCTGACCGGCAGGCAGCTCTTCTTCGGAGAATATGGCCTCCACCGGACATTCCGGCTCGCACAGCGTGCAGTCGATGCACTCATCCGGATCGATGGCGAGAAAGTTCGGGCCTTCGTGGAAGCAGTCCACGGGGCACACTTCCACGCAGTCCATGTACTTGCACTTGATGCAGTTTTCGGTAACGACGAAGGTCATGATGCTGGGATGGGGCCTGGCCCCGGCTGAATTGAACGAGACGGCATTTTGCCACAATTGCCGCCGGCGCAGACGGGCTTGCGGCTGGATTCTCAACTGCGTCGCCGCTGTACCTCGGTGAAATGGTGCGTGTCGCGCCCGGCCGCGCGGTCTTCCAGATAGCGGCGCAGGGTGTACTCGGTGCTCAGGAAGGCCAGCTCATCCCAGGGAATATCCGCGAAAGGCACCAGCCTGACTTCCGAACTCTCCGGCGCGGGGCCGAAGCTCGGTTCGAGCAGTCGCGCGCGGAAAAACACATGCACCTGGTTGGCGTGCAGCACATGTACCACGGACAGGAGAGATTCGATCTGTACATCGGCCAGCGCCTCTTCGCGCGATTCACGCGCCGCGGCCTGTTGCATCGTCTCACCGTTCTCCATGAATCCCGCCGGTACGGTCCAGAAGCCCAGCCTTGGCTCGATGGCGCGTCGGCAGATGAGTATCTGTCCTTCGTATTCCGGCACACAGCCGGCGACGATAAGCGGGTTGCGGTAATGCACCACACCACAGTGCTCGCAGACGAAACGGGGCAGGTGATCTCCCGCGGGGATTTTCTGCACTACGGGGTGTGCGCATTCGGAGCAGAATTTCATCCGGTCATCATAACGTTCAACCGGCCCCAATGGGGTCGAACGCAGAGGTTTTCGGGGGCGCGCAGGATGGCGTGTACGCTGATACTGACAGCCATTCGAGGCAGGGTGGGTCGCAAACATGGAGGCGGCGGCGATGAACTCAGCGAGCCTGGGGGGACGGTTGCAGGCGGACTTGCAGCTCGAAGAGGAAATTCTGTTCGGGTTGCGCCCCCGTCGGGCGAAAGCCCAACCAGCCACAGCACATGCAGAGCAGGCCCGACGCGAGGCCGCCGTCGGCCTGGCGGGGGTACGCGAGCAGGCGCGCCGGGAGCCGGGCAGGCGCTTCGATGCCCTGCTGCACCACGTGGACGTCGAGCTGCTGCAGTTCTCCTATCACCAGCTTCGCAAGGAGGGCGTGCGCGGAGGAGGGGGACGGACATGGACGGATTACGGTGTGGACCTGCGAACAAACGCTGTGCAGTTGTATACACGCCTGCAACGCGGCCGGCACCGCACCCTGCCGTCCTGGCGGTGCGTGATGGCGATGGCTCAGGGGCAGCGACAGTCGCTCAAGCGCGCTGCGCTCAAGGACCGAATCGTTCAGCGCGCGGTGGCGGAGGTGTTGCTGGCGGTATATCAGCCGGACTTCATGCCCTTCGCCGCCTGCGTGGAGCCTCTGCGCCTGAAAGATGATGCGCTTGACCGCCTGGCTGGTGAGTTGACCCAGGCCAGTCCCAGATGGGTAGTGGAAGCGCGTATCGCCGGGCTGTGTGCGTCGCTGGGCTGCAAGGCGTTGCTGCGCAGCCTGCAACCGCGTATCGGCGATGCCCGCCTGCTGGCCCTGATCGGCAGCTGGGTCAAGGCCGGGGTCATGGAAGAGGCCGGCATCCCCGCATCGACAGCCGGGCCTCCGGCAGGAGCGATCACCGGCCTGCTGGCCAACATCTACTGCCATCATGCGTTCGACCTGTGGGCTGCGCGTTGGCGCCAGCGCCACGCACGCAGCCCGGTCGTCCTGGTACGTGATGCCGGGCGGCTGGTCGCTGCCTTTGAGCACAAGCCGGGCGCCCGGCGTTTCATGACCGACTTGCGCGCACGACTGCAGCAGTGCGCTCCGGGCCTGCCAGCGCGGAACCTGCGCCTGTCCAGCGCCGGTTGTTACACCCGGGAGCGCCTGAAGCCTGACGGCCAGGATGGAACCTGATCGGGCAGCAGTTCGCCAATCTGTTCCTGCAGGGCACGCAGCTTGAATTCCTCGAGGGCGCGGTCCCCGTCCCCGCGGGCTGCCATCAGCAGTTCCGTCCACATCTGCGGTTGATTTTCCCAGCGCGGGCGCAGGCAGTGAGTGCGCGAGCGGGCAAGGTGCTCGAGGTCGCCCAGGCGCAGGCGGGCAATGGCGTCCCGGCTGCCCGGTGGCAGTCCAAGGAGTACCCCCGCTGCATGCGGAGCTGTCCTGCATACATGCCAGGCCAGCGTCAGGGTGGTGCGCAACAGTGCAACGGCCCGGGCACGCCGGAAGAATGCGGGCCTGCCTTCCGCACTGTTCCAGTCGCGGATGTCCAGCAGCAGCACCGGGCAGCGTGCGGCACAGACGATCGCCTGTGCGTCGATATTGAGCCACACGTCGTGCAGGTCTTCGATCAGCTGCGGGACGGGGCGCGAGGGTGGGGCGGTCGCCATCAGCGCCATCAGTTCGAGGCAGCGGTCGTTCGCCTCGAATAGCAAGTCCAGGATCCGGGTGCTCCAATGCGTCGCTGCCTGCTGGTCGGGCACCGCGCTTCGAATCCGTCCGATTGCGTCCCTGGCCATTCATGTCTCCGGCGTGAGCGTACGCATCCAACCCTGGAATGCTCCTGCCGGAGCTTGTTATATTCCATCGCAGCCGGTGTCAATAGGGAATGCAAATGGATTGCAGTAATGAGGGAATGACCCCATCGCGATTTGCTGACATGCCGGATTGCGGCCAGCAATACCCCGAGCAGGGCCCGCGGGAGCTGAGGCGCCTGGAACTCGCCCTGCGGATGCTGCGCCTGCAGGCCCGCACCCGCACGGTTTGCGACTGGACGGGGTTGTCACAGCGCCGCGTGCAGGGTATCTCGCGTGAATATGCAGCCGCCAGGGGCATGCGTGCCACCGATCGCCTCCGCGGCCCCTCTCCGTCCACCCTGTCGCCCTTCTGGGAGTCCCGGCGGCTGCGTCGCGAGGCGGCGGCTTTGGCAGGCTTGTGCTGCCTGTACGGCGTCATGGGCAATGCAGCTGGATCTGACCGGTTGCGCCTGCCGGATCTGCGTCGGGGAGGGCGACTGTGCCAGGCTTACGAGACTTACCTGTCGTTGCTATCCGAGCCCCGGGTGTCGCTGGAGCATGCGGTGCTGCTGGTGCGTGCCCTGGTCCGGGGAACGGAGATCGCGCTGAGTCGCTGCGCTGATTGCCGGACTGTGGTCCTGATTGATCGTCTCGGCGGAATCCGGGGGCATTGCACCTACTGTGCTTCCTGACACCCCAGCGGCCCGGTTCAGCCAACGATTCCAGGGATATCCGTGTCTATAGAGCCGTACGAGATACGTATTGAGGAGACCCCGATGATGGAATACGCAGTTGTTTTGCAGTTCGCGGCGGTAGCCCTGGTCCTGATTGCCGAGCTGGTCCACGATGCGGTAGTGCAGCATCGACCGCACCACTACCAGGCTGCCGCACGCCGCTCGGCATCCCGGTAGCATGGGCGTTCATGGTCAATACCAGCGATAGCATGGGCAACGGAGTCCACTGATGATGCTGCGCAGCGTTCTGTGCGCAGCCTTGGGGCTATCGGTTGTGTTCGCGGCCATTGCCGTGCAGGCAACCCCGCCGGGCACGATAGTGGACCCGCCCGCCCGGGCGCTGAAGGCTCCCCAGCGTGCTCCTGAGTCACAGCTCCTGCATCCGGCGCTGCCTCCGGATTCACCGGCTGCTCTGTACATCAGGGCGCGCGAGCGGCTCAATCAGGGCGAGTATCGCGAGGCTGCGGATCTGTTCGGCAAGGTTGCCGAGCACTTTCTGCCCAAGGGTTATGCCGCCGACGCACTGTACTGGCAGGCCTTTGCGCTTTACCGGCTGGGCGAGCCCGGGGACCTGCAGCAGGCCCGTGAGCTGCTCGAACAGCAGCGTGAGCAGTTGTCGCTGACCGAGCAGCGCGTCCGTCAGGCCATGGCGCAAGGTCACGCCAGCCGTCTTCAGGCCAACAAGGAGGCTGTCGGCAAGTCTGAAGCCCTGCTCGACAGACAACGCCGCGAGTCGAGAGCGCATTTTGAACATCAGCTCAAGGAGACGGCCGCAGCCCAGGTGACGCGCACCAAGGAGCGCCAGGCTGCGCTCGTCGCCCAGCAGGAGGCCAATGAGAAGTTCCTGCTCGAGCTGCAGGAGCGCAATCGCCAGTCACTGGCCGAACTGGACGAGCGTCGCCAGACGCTGCTGGCCAGCTACGAGGCGCGTAGCCGGCAGATTCAACAGGACTTCGACAAGGAGGCGCGCCGGCGCCGCTCCGGCGAGGCGCGCGAAGCGCTGGAGAAGCAGCGCGAAGCCACGCTGCTGGCATTGGAGGAGCAGCGCCAGCAGTCACAGACCCAGCTGGAAGTGCAGCGTCAGCAGTTCCTGGATGCCTTCGCGCGGCAGCGTCGCCAGACCGAGCAGGCATTGCAGGACCAGCAGTCGCGCCTGGAGGCGGCCGCGATAGCCGGCGAAGAGGAAAGCAGGCGGTTGCTGGCCGAAATCGAACTGCGTCACCGTCAGACGCTGCAGGCGCTGCAGGCGCTGCAGGAGAATCGCGAACACCAGCAGCAGCAGTTCGAAGAGCAGACGCGCAGCATGCGTGCCACCTATCGCGAGCAGGTGCAACGCATGGAGCAAAGATTCGTTGAGCAGCGCGAACAGTCCCTGGCGCTCAGCCAGCGTATTGCCGGATCGCTGGCCCAGAAAGGGGATCCCGTCGCGGTACAGGCGCTGCGCGACAGCGTGGTGTGGCCCTCGCCCTGCGACGATGAGGCACAGATGCCCGCCCGGCTGGAGTCGCTGATCGCGCTGTCGAAGGTGGATCCGGCAGCGGTGCGTCCGGTGCTGAAACAGATTCTCGACCCCAAAAACAAGTGTTCGAAATCCATGCTCGAGCGAGCTGTGTTCCTGCTCAGCCTGCAGCGGGACGAACCGGCCGCACGCATGCTGGTGGCTACGGCACGTGCGCCACTTGACGAAGACCTGCGCCAGCAGGCCCTGATGTCGCTGTTGCGCAGCCGTGCGCTGCCGGCGGTTGGACAGGAACTCGTTGGTTTGTACGAGCAGCTGGAACAGCCGCGACACCGCCGACTCCTGATGACGCTCTATGCCCGCAGCCGGACGCCGGCAACGACGGCCAAGCTCATCGCCATTGCCCGCAGCGACGAGAAGAGCACGGCGGAGCATGCAATTGCACTGCTGCGCGAATCGAAAGATCCCCGCGCGCGGGAGGCATTGAAGGAGCTTTCCGGTGGCAAGTAACGCGGCAGATTTTGTGCAGGAACTGAATGCAGCCGGCCGCTGAGGTCGGCGGTGTGGCGATTGCTGATCAGTCCGCGCTGATTGCGCAGGTGCTTGCTGGCGACCGGCGCGCAGCGCGACGTTTTTACGACGCACACGCCGCGCGGGTCTACAGGTTGGCGTATCGACTCTGTGGCGATGCCCATCTGGCGCAGGATTTCACGCAGGAGACTTTCCTGCGAGCCTTCCGGGCGCTGGAGAATTTTCGTGGTGAAGCCTCGCTGTTTACCTGGCTGCACCGCATCGCTGTCAGCGTCACGCTGAATGGCCTGCGCAAGATCAGGCAGTTTCGTGAACATGAGGTGGCGGTCAATGACGATGATGCAATGGAAGTATTGATGCAGGACTCGGCGCGTGCGCGGCTGTCGGCCGAGGGGCCGTTCAGTGAGCAGGTGGTACAGGCAACGGATGCGCTGCCTGAGGCGTTGCGTCTGACACTGCTGATGCACGATGTGGAAGGCTACACGCACAGCGAGATCGCGGTGATGCTGGAGATCCCGGAGGGGACCAGCAAGGCCCGGTTGTCCACCGCGCGCGCGCGGCTGCGACAGGCGCTGGCGGATTTTGAGGAGGATTGAATCATGATGAGCAATGAAGAACTCGAACCGCGCCTGCAGGAGGCTCTGCGCGCCTATAACAGTCCGCCGCCGCCGCCGCTGGAGAGAATGTGGCAGGCGATCGAACAAACGCACTTTGGCGCTACCGTACATACCCTGTCGGCACGCGCGCGCACCTGGTTGCCGATGAGTCTGGCCGCCGCCGCCGCGCTGGTGCTCGGCATAGCCATCGGTCACTTCGGCCCGATGCCGGGCAGTGAACCAGAGCAGGTGGCTGATGTGCCGGAGGATCCGCCCTCGCTCACCAGTCCGGTTTCTGCAGCGACGCTTGATGGTGAGTTCCGCACGGTGGATGCCGCCTACAACATGACCGCCAACCGCTACCTGGGTCAGGCCGCAGCCTTGCTGGCGGTGCTGCCCGGCGTGGCCCGCATCGACGAGCAGGACGTGGCGCAGCAGGTGGATGCGCACTTCGCGGGCCAGGCCGGCGATCTGCTGTCGACCACCCGCATGCTGCTGGCCTCGCCTGAGATGGAAGACCCGAGGTTTCACGACCTGCTGTCGGACCTGGAACTGGTGCTGGCGCAGGTAGCCGGCCTTTCACCGACGCGTACCTCAGAGGAATTGCGGCTGATTACGGCGGCTGTGCGGCAGCACGATGTGATGTCCCGTCTGCGGCGGGCAGCGGTGAGCACTGCCGACGGCAATGCCGTGGATTTCGATGCGGCAGTTGACTCGTTCGAGCCGAATGGGCGCGGCAAAAGGGCGGCGCTGAAGGACTCCATGTAGGCTTCCCGCCTGCCACGCGCCGCGTGCGTGTCCGCAGGCCCGTGAACGGCGCGTGAAGGCGTTCACAGAGCGTTTCGCTCTTGCTGGTCATTGTGGCGCGGCCTCTTTAGAGTACGCCTGCCTTCAGGCCGCATGATCACAACAATGTCCAAGCAGCTCGTTGAAATCCCGGTTGACCAGCTCAGGCTGGGTTTGTACGTCTCGCGCCTGGACCGGCCGTGGATCGAATCCCCCTTCCTGTTCCAGGGATTCGAAGTTACCACGGACGAGGAGCTTGCCCAGCTGCGTTCTCTGTGCAAGACAGTGCACGTTGAGGTCACTGCGGAAGAGGCCCGCGAGCTGGCGGAGAAAGCCCGCACCGCCATCGGTGCAGCGTCGCCTTCCGGGCCTGAACCCGCACCTGGCGCGATCCCAGCGGTCGACCTGCTTGAGGATCTCGCCGCCAATCCTGCCGCGCGGCGTGACAAGGTACCGCTCAAGGATTCTGTACCACTGAAAACCGAGCTCACCGCGGCGCGCGCTGCGCACACCGGCGCCAAGCAGGCGGTGTCGCAGATGCTGGACCGCCTGCGTCGCGGCCGTTCGCTCGACGTGCCTCAGCTGGAAACGGTGGTCGATTCCATGGTCGAGAGCGTGCTGCGCAATCGCGAGGCCATGGGCTGGCTGGCGCGCATGAAAACCAAGGATGACTATCTCTACGGCCACTCGCTGGCCGTGTCGGTGTGGTCGCTGGCGTTCGGGCGGCACCTGGGCCTGGATCGCGATACGCTCAAGGCCGTCGGTCTGGGCGCCATGCTGCTGGACATCGGCAAGATGCGGATTGACACCGCGTTGCTGCAGAAGCCAGAAAAACCCACCCCCGAGGAATGGAAGACGCTGCACGCGCATGTCGATCACGGCCTGGAGTTGCTGCGCGCCGCCCCCGGTGTGGATCAGCGGGTGATCAGCATGGTGGCTACGCATCACGAGCGGTTCGACGGCTCCGGTTATCCGCGCGGGCTGAAGAGCGATGCCATACCGATGGTCGGACGCATTGCCGGAATTGTTGATTGCTACGACGCGATGACCTCCGCGCGCAGCTACGCCAAGGCAAAGTCCACCTACGACGCGGTGCGTGAGCTGAAGCGTCTGTCAGGCGCCTGGTTTCAGGCCGAGCTGGTGGAGCTTTTTATCCAGGCCGTGGGCGTGTTTCCTACCGGTACGCTGGTGGAGCTGAACACCGGCGAAGTGGGCGTGGTAGTTGGACAGAATCGGTTTCGCCGCCTGCGCCCGGAGATCATGCTGATCCTCGACGCCGGGAAGCAGGTGCGTACGGATTTTGTGATCGTCGACCTGCAAAGCTACGACGACAAAGCTGGCACCAGCCCTTCGCTGTGGATTACCCATGGCCTGGAGCCTGGCGCCTACGGCATCGATCCGACGGAGTACTTTCTCTGATTGCCCCGTCTCAGCCCGCCGCGCGAGTCGTGCCGTACCGGTGCATATATGGATGAGGCGCGTTACCGAACGCTTCTCACATCGCTGGAGACGTGCTTGCGCGAGGCGCAGGAAATCCGTGCGCTCCTGCTGGTGGAAGTGGCCGATATGGTCGGCCTGCAGGCGCGGCTGGGCTACGCCGCCAGCGTGGATCTGATGGCCCGCCTGGCCGGAAGTTTCTCCACAGCCGTGCACGGACGTGGCGTGGTGCACAAGCTCGGCGACGGCAGCTTCTGCGTGCCCGTGGGCGGTTTGCGCAACCCGGGCCATGCCATGCTGGCTGCGCAGAAACTGGTGCGGGAAGCCGAGCAGACCATGAACGACATGGAATTGGCGCTCAGTCCGCAGATGCACGTGGGCATTGCGCTGTATCCGGAGCACGCCAGCGCAGCGGATGAGCTGCTGCGCAAGGCGCAACTTACTGCAGTGGCTGCCAGACGGCGTGGCGTGCGGGCCCTGCAGTTTGATGAGAGCTGCGCCGAGCAGGTTACGAAGCCGTGGGCGTTGCGCGAGGCCTTCGCCTCGGCACTTCAATCAGGCGGCCTGCAGCTGTACTACCAGCCCAAGGTGGCCATTGCCGACGGTCGGCCGGTGGGCGCGGAAGCGCTGATGCGCTGGATTCAGGAGGGGCGCACGGTGGCCACACCGGACGTGTTCATCCCGATGGCGGAAGAGTCAGGGCTCATCCACAACACTACCTGGTATGCACTGAGCGTGGCCCTGCGGGAAGCGGCCGAGTGGCCGCGGCGGGATGAACTGGGTGTAGCTGTCAATGTCACCCCGGGGATGCTGCATCACCGTGAATTCCCGGACATGGTGCGCAGTGCCGTCGCCACCTGGGGAGTGCACGAGGGCGGCCTGACGCTGGAGATTACCGAAGGCGCCATCATTGCGGACTTCGCCCAGGCCACGGCACGCCTGCGCATGCTGCGTGACCTCGGCGTGCGCATCTCCATCGACGACTTCGGAACCGGCTACTCCTCGCTCAGCTATTTCAAGAAAATTCCCGCCCATGAATTGAAGATCGACAAGTCCTTTGTGTTCGGCATGCGCCAGGACGCCGCCGACCGCCGCCTGGTGGAAACCATTGTCACGCTGGCACGCCAGTTCGGTCTGAGCGTGGTGGCGGAGGGCGTGGAGGATGCGGAAACCCTGCAGGCACTGGCGCAGATCGGCTGCGACTACGCACAGGGCTATCATTTTGCACCGGCGCTCGATCAGCAGCGCTTCTGCGAGTGGGTGAGCCAGCGCTAGCTCGACTTCCAGGCGCGCCCGGGTCTTTCCAGCGGCCCATTTGCGTCGGCATTCGGGCATACTAGCGCGCCTCTATGACCGTACGAACCCGCTTCGCTCCCAGTCCCACCGGCATGTTGCACATCGGTGGCGTGCGCACTGCGCTGTTTTGTTGGCTGTACGCACGTCGTCACGGCGGCGTCTTCATCCTGCGCGTGGAAGACACCGACCGTGAACGCTCCACTGATGAGGCGGTCCAGGTCATTCTCGATGGCATGGAATGGTTGGGGCTGAAGTCCGACGAGGGTCCCTACTACCAGACCCGGCGCATGGACCGATACCGCGCCACGCTGGAAAAGCTGCTGGCGGAGAGCAAGGCCTACCGCTGCTACTGTTCGAAGGATGAGCTGGACGAGATGCGCAAGGCGCAGATGGCGCGCAAGGAGAAGCCGCGCTACGACGGGCGCTGCCGCGAGCGCACCGAACCGCGTGCCGGCGTTGAGCCGGTCATCCGCTTCAGGAATCCGCTGGACGGTGTGGTGGAAGTGGGCGATGTGATCCACGGCCGGGTGACCTTCCAGAACCGTGAACTCGACGACCTGATCATCGCGCGCGCCGACGGCTCGCCCACCTACAACTTCTGCGTGGTGGTGGACGACATGGACATGGCCATCACGCACGTCATCCGCGGCGACGATCACCTGAACAACACCCCGCGCCAGATCAACATGCTGCAGGCGCTGGGCGCCGCGCCGCCGGCCTATGCACACCTGCCGATGATCCTGGGGCCGGACGGCGCCAAGCTGTCCAAGCGCCACGGTGCGGTCAGCGTGCTGGAGTACCGCGAGCAGGGCTATCTGCCCGAGGCGTTGCTGAATTATCTGGCGCGCCTGGGCTGGTCGCATGGTGACCAGGAAGTGTTCTCGCAGGACGAGATGACCGGTTTGTTCGACCTGGCACAGGTGAACAAGTCCGCCGCCGCGATCAATCCCGACAAGCTCAACTGGCTGAACCAGCAACACATGCTGCGTGCTGACCTGCAGCGGCTGGCCGTGGAACTGCAGGGGCAGCTGCAGCGCCTGGGTGTGCAGGCGCCGGATCTGGTGCAGTTGCAAGGCATTGTGGCCATCCAGCGGGAGCGGGCGAAGACGCTGGTAGAGATGGCGCGCGCCAGCCGGTTCTTCTTCGCGGCGCCGGACATGTACGAAGACAAGGCGGTGGCCAAGCACATCAAGTCCGAAACGCCGGCACTGCTGCAACAGTTCCGCGACAGGCTGCATGCGCTGACTGCCTGGGAGGCGCCAGCCATTCATCAGGCGCTGGAGGGGTTGTGCGCAGAGGCCGGCGTGGGCCTGGGCAAGCTGGCGCAGCCGGTGCGAATCGCCGTCAGTGGCGGGTCGGTATCCCCGCCGATTGATGCAACATTGGCGCTGCTCGGTCGGGAGGCCACGCTGGCGCGTCTCGACGTGGCGCTGGCGCATTTCGGCAGCGGCGCACAGTAGCGGCCGATTCAGTGGACAGCATCGGCGGGTTGCACTAGAGTCGCGCCCCCGGTAAGGGGCCGTAGCTCAGCTGGGAGAGCGCAACAATGGCATTGTTGAGGTCAGGGGTTCGATCCCCCTCGGCTCCACCATCCCCCAATATAACGGTCAGTCGCCGTCACCAGTCCGCTTCCGGCCCTGCGCGATTGGATCCTCACTGCTGAGTCGCTTGTAGTACGCCTGCATCATGCCGCCGCGCTCGGCGGGACCGGTTTGCCTTCCGGGTTACCGCTTCTTAACGGGCGGACCACGACGTTGGCGCGCGAGAATGAACTTCCGCTTGCCGGGAGCATCCGACGGCTACTGCTTCGAATCGTGAGGGCGCGAATAACATGACAACAACTGCGGCCGCGGCCACCACCGGGCTTCAGGCCACCGGACTGACCAAGCGTTACGGGAATTTCACCGCCCTGGATCAGCTGAATCTCACCGTCAATCGTGGCGAGATCGTGTGCCTGCTGGGCGCCAACGGCGCCGGCAAGACCACCACCATCAATCTGTTCCTGAACTTCACCGATCCGAGCGCCGGCACCGCGTGCGTGGCCGGCATCGATGTGGTGCAGGCGCCCCTGGAGAGCAAGCGGCATCTGGCGTACATCCCCGAACTGGTCATGCTCTACCGGAACCTGTCTGGTCTGGAGAACCTGGGCTACTTTGCCTCGCTGGCCACGGGGCGTTCGTTCGCTCGCGAGGAACTGGTCGGCTACCTGCGGCAGGCGGGACTGGACGCGGATTTCGTCGATCGCCGGGTCGAGGGGTATTCAAAGGGCATGCGGCAGAAGGTGGGCATTGCGCTGGCGCTGGCAAAGAACGCTTCCACGCTGCTGCTCGATGAGCCCACCTCGGGCCTGGACCCGAAAGCCTCCAACGAATTCTCCGAGCTGCTGCTGATGTTCCGCGCGCGTGGCGCCTCCATTCTCATGGCCACGCACGACCTGTTTCGCGCCAAGGAGACTTGCGACCGCATCGGCATCATGAAGCACGGTCGCCTCATGCAGATGCTGTCCGCCAGCGAGGTCGATCATGCCGAGCTGGAGCGCATCTACCTCGACCACATGCGGGATTGAGCCATGACAGGCACCATTGTCCGCAAGGAATTCATGGAGCTGCTGCGCGACGGGCGTTTCCGCTGGGCCTCGCTGGCGCTGGTGGTCCTGCTCGCGCTGTCGGCATTGTCGGCATGGCATAACCGCGCGACCTCCGAGCAGCAGCGCCACGATGCCGGACAGTCCATGCATGATGGCTGGTTGAACCAGGGTGAGAAGAGCGGCCATTCCGCCACCCACTATGGCAGCTGGGCGCTGAAACCTTCCACGGTGCTCAGTGCGCTGGATCCAGGGGTGGAGCCGTACGCCGGCACTGCTGTGTTCATGGAATCGCATCGGCGCAATGCCGATCGTCACCGCCCGGCAGCCGCGGGTACCAGCGCGCAGCGTTTCGGCTCCTGGAGCGCAGCGGCCATCCTGCAGGTGCTGGTGCCCTTGCTCATTATTGTCGTGGCATTTCCGGCCTTTGCAGGCGAGCGTGAGCAGGGCACCTTGCGCCAGCTGGCGAGCCTCGGCATCTCTATGCGACCGGTTGCCGCCGGCAAGGTGCTGGGGATCGCCGGAGCGCTGGCGGCGGTGGTGGTGCCGGTGACGCTGGCCGGCGCATTGCTGCTGGACCCGGCGCGGGTGTTCGCGCTCGCCGTCGTCTACTTCGTTTACTACGCAGTGGCACTGGCGATCGCGCTGGCGGTGTCTGCGCGCGCGCCGTCGTCGCGCACGGCGCTGGTCGCTCTGCTCGGACTCTGGGCCGTGGCCACACTGGTTGTGCCGCGGGCGTCATCGGATCTTGCGCGGCACCTGCATCCCACGCCTTCCTCGTTCGAGTTCGCGCGCCAGATTCAGGAAGACATGAGGAACGTGAGCGATGGCCACAGTCTCGGTGGCGGCGACCCGCGGGCCGCCGCACTGGCGCTGGCGGAGGGCGAGGCGAAGAGCGCCGCCGCCTATGAGTATCGCTATGGTCTGTTGTTCGATACCTATGAAGCGCAGGGCCGCGTGCATACGCTGGCCTCGCTGCTGTCCCCGACCCTGGCGGTGCGCAGCCTGTCCATGGGCATTGCCGGGTCCGATCTGGTGCAGCACCGGCGTTTTCTCGATGCCGCCGAAGCCCACCGGCACCGCATGGTGGATGCGCTGAATGCTTCCGATGCGCAGGAAGGCATCGCCGGGGCTGAGCTGTGGGCCAGCATTCCGCAATTCTCGCTACCGCCGGTCGGGCTCGGTGCGGCGATTGCGCCGTACCGCATGGCCTTGTTTGTTCTGGCTGGCTGGTTGCTACTGGCGGCGTTGCTGTTCTGGTCGCTGCGGAGGGTGCGCGTGTCATGAGTCACTCGCTGCTTCGAACCGAATGGCGTCTGCTGGTGCGTGATCGCGCCCTGGGGACGCTACTGGTCATTCTCGTTGCCGCTTCCGGCTATGGCATCTACAACGGCCTGGAAATGGTGCGATTTCAGTCCGCAACCAGCGCCGCGGTGCAGGAAGACGGGCGCGCGCGCATGGAGGAGGTGGTCGCCAGACATGAGCAGATGCAGCGCCCCGCGGCTGACGGCGAGACGCAGAGCCCCATGGCGCGCGCGCAGCCGCTCAGCAGCATGCTGGGTACCCAGTACGCGATTCTGCCGCCGGCACCGCTTGGCATGCTTGGAACCGGACAAACAGACCTGTCGGGGTTCTACGCCGGAGTATCGGCGCGGCAGCAGAACGCCGCGCCCACCAATGAGATCGACAATCCGGTGCATCTGATGGCCGGGCGTTTCGATCTGACCTTCGTGCTGCTGCTGCTCTACCCGCTGCTCATCATGGGGCTGTTGTTCAACCTGGTATCCGGTGAGCGGGAGCAGGGCACATTGCGCCTCATGGCCGCACAGCCAGTGCGCATGATCCGGGTGATGTGGTCCAGGCTCGCCATCCGCTTCGCGGTCGTGGCCGCCGTACCGGCCGCGATCGCGGCGTGCGCGGTGCTGCTGGCGGACGCGGAGGGCGCCCGGGCATTGCTGTGGCTGGCGATTGCCTTGTGCTACGGCGCGTTCTGGGTTGCCGTCTCCCTGCTGGTCAATGCATACGGCCGTACCTCGGCCGGCAATGCCGCGGTCCTGCTGGCCGTGTGGCTGCTGGTCATCGTCGGCGTGCCGGCCGCACAGCAGATGCTGGTGTCGGCGAATCATCCGCCGCCCTCGGAGATCACCCTGGTGGCCGCCATGCGCGCCGCGCAGGACGAGGCCAGCAAACGTGGCGACGACCTGGTGAAAGAGCTGTACTTCGAGCATCCCGAGTTGGCGCCGGTAAGCGGTGAGCAGGATGCACGGCGGTTCTACAATCGCCGCATGGCCATCGACCTGCACGTGCAGAAGGCCGTGCAGCCGGTGATCGATGAGTTCGACAGGGACTTCTCCGAACGGCAGGCACTGGCGCATCGCTATCGCTTTCTCTCCCCCGCGCTGACGGCGCAGGCAGCGCTGGAAGATGTCACGGGCACCGGCATGGACCGCCAGCGCGACTTCCGTGAGCAGGTCAGCGCCTTCCAGGCGCAATGGCGTACGTTCGCACAGGCACAGGACGGAGCGCAGATTCCCCGCTTTGAATTCAGCGAAGCGCCGTTGTCCAGTGTTACCGCACGCGTGATGCCGGGTCTGCTGGTACTGCTGGCGCTGTCCGCGATTCTGGCCGGCGTGGCCACGCGGCGGTTGTCGAAGGTGTCACGGCTGCTGTAGCGGCACTTTTCCGCCACCGGATACGGATCAGGCCGGGCCGCTGCCGAAGCCCTGCTGACGCCAGGCCTCGAATACCACCACGGCGACCGCGTTGGACAGATTCAGACTGCGCTCGTGCGTCAGCATCGGGATGGCCAGCTGAAAGTTGGAGAGCACCCGCCTGAGCACCCCGGGTGGGAGGCTGCCGGTCTCGGGGCCGAAGATAAACGCATCGCCCGCCTGGAAGCGCGCCTCGCTGTACACCCGCGGACACCCGGTCTCGACGGCAAAGACCCGGCTGCCTGGCAGCGTCTCCAGGCAGGCATCGATGTCGGCGTGGCTGTGGACATTGGTGAGCTGGTGATAGTCCAGTCCGGCGCGGCGCAATGACTTCTCGTCCAGGGAAAATCCTAATGGCTCGATCAGATGCAGGGTGCTGCCGGTATTGGCGCACAGGCGGATGATGTTGCCGGTGTTGGGCGGGATTTCAGGCTGGAACAGGATGATGTGGAACATGTGGCTATATCGATAGGGCTGATTGATTGCGGACCGATGCCTGGGGCCCCGCACGAGCTGGGCGGCGTGCCGCCACGTGCTTGATGATACTGGCCACGATGCTACAATCCCGCGCCCTCGCGGCACCGGAGCGGGTTACCGCGCAATCCACCGCGCCGGCAAAAACCGACGTCCCCATCGTCTAGAGGCCTAGGACACCACCCTTTCACGGTGAGAACCGGGGTTCGACTCCCCGTGGGGACGCCATCACATTTTCGCCCCTCGAGATCTGCTCTAAGAACTTGAATGGAAAGGAGATTTCTGGGGTTCGAAAGCCCTCGTTCCGGGCGTAGGAAACCCGCTTTGCGAAGGCCAATCTGAGCACCATTCTGCGGTCCTGCAGGCGCGGAGAATTCCATAGCGTACAAGGACTTGCCATGAACTCCAGTGGGGTTCGAACTTTCTCCCCATGGGCCTTCGGCGCACGGCCGCAATCGGCGATTTTCTCGCCCAGCACGGCCTTCTCCGTTTCCAGTTTCCGGATGCGGTTCTCAAAAGCTTTCGTGATCGACGGGGAGTCGGAGTCCGCGATCCGATCCACGAGCTGCTCGATCTTGCGCTCGATCTCGACCAGCCTTCTCTTGTGCGTCTGGGCGTCGTTTCGCAGTGAGCTGTGACGGTGCGTCAACATCCCCTCGATCATGGCCCGAGCGGTGCGCAGGTGATCCGCCGCCGGCGTCAGCTTCTCCAGCAGCGTCTGGAACTCATCCTCCATGACCTGACGCCGGATCGATTTGCGATAGTTCGCGCAGCCGCGTCTGGCGCACAGGTAGTAAGGATACCTGTCCTTCCACCGGCCCACCGACCAGCACGCGGTCATGGGCGAACCGCAGTCCGCGCAAAGTACGAATCCGCGCAAGGGGAAATCGCTGGCGATGTCCTTGCGCGCGGGGACCTTGACGCCGCCCGTCAGGCGCTCCTGGATTCTGTGATAGGTCGCGACGGTGATGAGCGGCTCGTGATGTCCCTTGCGCAGGGTGACACCCCATGCGGGCGCTTCCACCAGCCCCGCGTATACCGGGCGCTTGAGGATGTTCGTGACATTCTGGTTGCGAACCGCGTCGCTCGCGGCTTTCGGAAACTCCGGCCGTGCCTCGAGAAACCGCTTCACGTCCGCCTGGGTGTGGAAACGTCCGCTCGCAAATCCTTCGAGGGCTTCCTGCACGCTGGAGGCCAGCGGCTCATTCCTGACCAGTACCTTTCCCTTGCCGGCGGACTTCTCGTAGCGATAGCCCACGGGCACCTTGAACACATAGAAGCCCTGCTCGACGCGGGCCTTCATCTTCTGAATCGTCTGCCGGCGGCCCTGCATGCGCTCGAGTTCGCCCTGGGCGGCGATAATCGTCTCGATGAACTTGCCTTCCGGCGTGTCCTCGAACTTGAAGTTCAGGCACTCCACCGTCGCGTTGTACGTCGCCAGGCGCTTGCGCAGCACGAGGTGAAACTCGGTATCGCGGGCAAAGCGCTTCAGATCATCGAAGATGACCGCGTAGTTGTCGCGCTTGTGGTGGCTCAGGAACCTCAGCATCGCCACCATGCCGGGACGGCTCATGAAATCGCCGCCACCGGAAACATCGTCGTTGAAAACCGTCTCGACTACGTAGCCCCGGGAGGCGGCATACTCACGGCAGCGATGCTCCTGGCTGTGCAGGCCGTCGCCCTCGTTCCTTTGTTTGACGTGGGAGACGCGGCAGTAGATGACTGCCTTTTGATGGGACTGGGATTGCTGTTCTACAGACATGCTGGCGGTCCATCATCCTATGGGTCATCTGATCGCCGCTCCGCGCCATGACTCTCACCACCGGGATCCTGTTCATCGAGCGCGGGCAGCACCTGCTGAACGGAATTTACGTCAAAACCCAGATCGATAAAAGTCACCAGAATCGTCCAAAGCGCCTGTAGGTACTCGATCTTCTGCTCGTCGGTGAGCCCGGAGTCATCGAGGTAGCCCAGATACTTTTCGGGCTCGAAGGGCGGGATAGTGGTGTGTTCGCCAGAAGCGGCGAGAATTGACTGTTTTTTGTCCGTCAGCGAGGAGTCCATCAGCGAGCACGCCGCCGGTGTGCGCACGGCCCCCGGCACTCCAGCGGCAGACAGGCCTGCGGCAGATGCGGCCGCGCGCAGCGGCGCGGAGCGTTTAAACGCTCTCTCTCATCCGGCACAACGGTCAACCCCCGCGCCATCCACTCCAGCACCTCCGTCCGTCGCCATCCCAGCGCCCGTCCGTGATAGCACTGCCGGCGCGGGAACCGCCCCACCAGCACCAGACCGCACAGCAGCCAGCGCGGCCGGCGCGTCAGCCGCGCCACATCATGCGCGCTCAGGATGTCCTGCAGCGGCGGGCAGCGCTCATTGACCCAGGGTGACAGCGTCACGCTAACCTTGCGTCGTGCCGTCGTTGCCCGATCGCTTACGGTTGAATCGGTTTTCATCGGAACAATCCTCGTCAGTGAAAGAACGAGGACAAGCGTCGGTGAAAACGCATGAGAAAACAGCCGGGAAAATCAGCGAGAAAGCAGCCGATACCTGAAACAAAACTGCTGCGCGTCAGCGTCTGTCGTTCGATGCGCGGACTTTCCGGAAGGGGAACCCCGATACTCAGTCGCGCCTGGCAGCGGCTGCGAAGAGATCCTGCAGCGATACCTCCAGCTTCACCGCAATGGAGTGCAAGGTCAGCACCGTCGGGTTGTAGATGCCGCGCTCCAGCCGTCCGACCACATTGGTATGAATACCGGCCTGATGGGCCAGCATTTCCTGGCTCAGATCCCGCCGCTTGCGGCGCTCGCGGATTTCCTCGCCCAGGTTTCGCAGGAGACTTTTGCTTCGCACCCCCGCAGCGTCCGGTCTTGAACAGGATAGTGTCTAGACATTAAAATGTCTGATCGGGAAATATCCCCGCAGGCTACGGATCACTCAAGCCAAGGAGAAAACCATGCTGGTGCTCACCCGTCGAACCGGAGAAACCGTGATGATCGGCGCCAACATCACCGTCACCGTCCTGGATATCAAAGGAGGCCAGACGCGCCTCGGCATCCAGGCCCCGACCAGCGTGGCAGTGGACCGGGAGGAGGTCTATCGGCGCAAGCTCAAGGAGCGGGAGTGCGCACAGCCCGACCGGCAGCCGTGAGCGCTGGCGGCATTCTCGCCGGCGGGGCAGGGCTGTTGGTTGCGTTGCTTCGGGCTGCGTTCGTGGCCGTCCTGCTGTTGCTTCAGCCCGTCGTAAGCTTCATCTGCGCGGTGGCCATGCTGCTGGGCCTGTTCGTTGCCGTGCTGTTCGAGATCTCAGTAGTAGGGCCGACCTTTTCCTTTCTCGGGATGGTCGGTGCGTCTCTCGCTTTTGGGTTGGTGCTGATTCTCTATAACGCGCTGATCGCCTGGCTGCTGCGCTGAAGTCATCGGCTTTCGCGCCCGCCCATAGTCGATCCGAGTTGTCGCAAGGTTGAAGTTACGCGTGCGCCACCCGTGGAAGCTGCGGAGTTTCGATTTTCCGCACCCGCGCCTTGAACTGTTTGCGCGCTTGCCAAAGATCGTAATCGGCCTGCAGGCCCAGCCAGAAACCGGGCGAAGTTCCGAGCGCCTTGGACAGCCGCAGGTCCATTTCCGCGCTGATCGCAGAGGCCCCATTCAGAATGCGCGAAAGCATTGCGCGGGTAACGCCCAGGCGATCGGCGGCCTCGGTCACGGTAGTCTCGGTGAGCCACTCGCGCAGAATCTCGCCGGGATGCGGAGGATTGTGAATGCTCATACTCGTGCCCTCAGTGGTAATCCTGGTAATCCACCAACACGGCATCGCCGCCTTCGAAGGCGAACGTCAGCCGGTAGTTCTCATCGACCCAAACCGCCCAGTGACCGGCGAGCTTGCCCTTCAGAGGGTGGAGCCGCCAGGTAGGCGCATTCATGTCGTTCGGCCTCTTGGCACGATCCAAAGCCGGCAGTTGCAGACGCAGCCGCTTGGCATGCTTGGGCTGGATACCCGTGACCTTGCCCGTGCGGAAGAATGTCTCGATTCCCTTGTGGCGGAATGACTTGATCACGGGATCCCTCCTGTATAGCTATAGTATACGCCACGAATTCTCGCCACCCAAGGCTCTGAGTGGACGCTATTCCCGCTTCCCCTTCCCACCCGGCTCCTTGAGAGCCGAGGCATGCTTTTTCAGCAGGTCCTCAACGGCTTCCCGAAAGTAGGCCGCCTGGGAAATCCGGGTCTTAGCTGAAAGCTGCCTCAGGCGCTCGGCGACCTCGGGCGGCAGATAAAGGCTGACTTGCTCCTGGCGACCTTTCGACGGCACTGATTACCCCTTAGAAGGTGTATTTACACGTAAAGATGAGAGGCGTATTTTAGCCTCCGCGGCTGTAGGCCGTCAGCGGAGCCCGGCCGGGATTGTGGCCTGGCCGGGCTCCTCACCACCACGCATCCCAAGTTAAGGAGTCTGCGCAATGGCTACCTCGCATGATAACAGCGCCCGAAAGGGCGCCCGTTCCCGCCCAACTCGCCCCCGTCCCATCCGCCGCCCACCGGTGGACACTCCCATCCCCGCTACCGAAGTCCGGCTGACCGTCCTGCGCCTGCAGACGGTCCGCTCCGTCGTCATCACCGCCGCGGCGGCCCTCTGGCACCAGAGCGCCGACCACGACGCCGACATCGCCCATGCGCTGCGCTACTCGGCCTCCATGCCCCTGACAGCCGAGATCGAGCGGCTGGAAACTCTGCTCGCCAGGGGCAGGGCATAGCCGGTACGGTGCTCCTCAATCGGCCCGCAGGGACGCGGGCCGATACTTCGACATCCCTCGCGGCATCTGCACCACATCCCGGATCGTCACCAGGCTGTCCATCCCGTGCTGCTCCCCAATCTCCTCCAGCACGCCGGCCACGGCTTCAGTGCTATGCAGGATGAGACGATCGGAGAACCACTCCAGGTCCGCATCGCCCTCCGGGCTGTTAACCGGCGCGCTGGTTGGACGCTGATCGGCGCCGCACGGCCTTGTTTTTCATGGATGCGGCTGCTGGATTCCTGGTCAATATTCGACGCTGGTTTACACCGGTAGCAATCTTCGCTCCACGTATCTGGTGGATAAGCAGGACAAAGTCGTGTTCTTGCAGGATAACCTCAATCGTCAAGCGCTCGAGCGAGCGCATCGTTGATGCAGGCTTCCGGGTTCCGCGTTAGTCAGCGTGCCGGGGAATGTCGAGATTCCGACCGGTGAGTAGGGGAAACTTTGCTGTCGTTCGACCTAATGGAGTTGTGACCCTGGACGGGGGCTTTTTCCCATCGGTGGCATCGAGGAAACGCTGTATCTGGGCGCTGCAACAGGCGTAAGGTAGGTCCATGCCTGAGTCTCTGGACAGCTGGTTCAAGCGCGAAATCATCGTGCACGAGGCGCCGCTGACGCGGTTCCTGCGCCGATTGTGTCCCGCGACCGAGGACATTCCGGACCTGCGCCAGGAGACCTATGCCCGTGTGTACGAGGCCGCCCGCAAGGCACGCCCGGCCTCGGCGAAGGCCTTCATGTACGGCACGGCCCGCCACGTGGTGGTCGACCGGATCCGGCGTCGGCGGGTCATTACCATAGACACGGTAAGGGATTTGGACGCTTTGCCCGACTTAGTAGATGACGTGACGCCGGAACGTCAGGCTGCCGCCGGGCAGGAGCTGCGGGTGCTGGCGTGGGCCTTCGATGCGTTGCCGCCGAAGTGCCGCGAAGTCGTATGGCTGCGGCGTGTCGATCGCCTGACGCAACGGGAAGTGGCCAGTGAACTCGGAATTGCCGAGAAGACGGTGGAGAATCACCTGGCAAAAGGAATGAAGCGGCTCGCCGAACTGCTCCTGGGCAATCGCCAGGGCGACGCGCCGGACACGATGCAACATCCAAATGAGAATTCGCATGGACAGCACCAGACAGACTGAAGACACCGCGGCGCACTGGCTCGCGCGGCGTGAGCTCGAGGACTGGACCGTGGACGACCAGGCGCAGCTCGATGTCTGGCTGGATGCAGCAATCTTGAACCGCGTAGCATTTCTGCGCCTGGAGACGGCCTGGGAGCAGACCCGGCGGCTGCCGGCGCTGGCGCCGGGCGCTGGACGGCGCAGCGTGCCGCCGCGGGATGGCTGGAACGTGTCGCCATTCTTTGAACGCAGGCAGGGAGAGGCCTTACCAGCGGCGCGTTTCCGTCAGCCGCTGACCTGGGCCGCAGCATTGCTGCCTGCCGCCTTGTTGGCGGGCTGGTATCTGTGGCCGGGCGACCGTACGTTCGAAACACCCATTGGTGCGACAGCCAGTATCCCGCTCCAGGATGGCTCAAATGTCACACTGAACACCGCGAGCAGAATCCGCATTGCGCTGGATGACAGGGAGCGGCGCATCGAGTTGCGGTCCGGTGAGGCGTTCTTTGACGTGGCAAAGGATCCGACAAGGCCGTTCATTGTTGAGGCGGGCGCCCGAAGAATTGTCGCGGTGGGAACGAAATTCTCGGTTCGCCGGGACGGCAGCGCGGTCTCCGTGATTGTGACCGAGGGAGCGGTTCGTTTCGATGCTGACGATGCCGGACTTCTGGAAGCCGGCGCGGTGGCTCAAACCCGCGGAGATGAGGTTGCGGTGGTGAGCAAAACCGTCCGCGAAGCCGAGGAGGCGCTGAGCTGGCGGACGGGTTATCTCACTTTCGATGAAACGGCGCTGGGTGAGGTGGTGGCCGAGTTCAACCGGTATACGCCGCGCCCGATCCGGATCGGGAGCGCACGCCTCGAAGACTTGCGTATCACCGGCCGCTTTCGTGCCACCAACACGGACGCCTTTATCCGCGTCGTGGAGCAGGGATTCCGGGTCGAAGTGGAGGCGGGTGAGAAGGAAATCATTTTGCGGTAGTAGTGGTTTATCTGGAGTTGTTCGACTAAAGGCCCGACTATCATTCGGGGAGACGAACATGTTTAAGACCCTGGCGTTCAAGTCCGTTCTGGTTGCGCTGACAAGTGCAGCGTGTGTTGCCGCGTTCGCGGCGCCAGACTCACAAAGCAAGCTGGATGTGCCTGCGGGAGAACTGGTGACGGCGCTGAAAGCGCTGGCCAGGCAGGCAGATGTGGAGCTGGTGTTTCAGGCCAAAGAGGTCAAGGGGATCAAGACCGAACGACTGGTCGGATCCTACTCGGTGACGCAGGCGCTGGATATTCTGCTGAAAGGGACGGGGCTGAGGCTCTTTACCGACAGTTCGGGTGCAATGGTGGTGTCGCGCCCGGAGTCGAAGTCATCGGCGGTGCGTCCCGTGGCCGGTCTTCAACTCGCCAGGAGCAACCAGGTCGGGCAGGAAATTTCGCCCTCTCCTGGGGCAGGGAGAGCGCCGGGTGAGGACAAGCAGGACATCGCAAGTACCGATGATCCGGACACGGATCAAGCTGAAGCAACCAAAGGCGTGCCCGAAATCCTGGTGAAGGGCTCCCGCAGCCTGAACATGGATATCGAGCGCAGCGAAGACGGGCCGCTCCCGTATGTTGTGTTCGACCGCGAGGAGATCCGGCGCTCGCAGGCCATGCACCTGGAAGACTTCCTGCATTCACGGCTGCCGATGAACACCTCCGCGGGCATGGCAACTGAAACCGGCGGTGCCGTCCTGAATGGTGCCAGCCGTATCAATCTGCGTGGCCTGGGAACGAACCAGACTCTGGTGCTGGTAGATGGGCGGCGGGTGCCCGAAGTAACGTTGCAAGGTCTTCCCGGGCAAGGCGACCTCAACGGCATCCCGCTGGCTTCTGTAGAGCGTATAGAAGTGCTGCCGTCCAGCGCCGGCGGCATCTATGGCGGCGGCGCCACCGGCGGAGTGATCAATATCATCCTGCGCCGCGACTACAGCGGCGTGGACGCGACGGCAAGCTACGCCAACACCTTCGACACCGATGTAGCCGAGTTGCGGCTGGACACCACCGCGGGATTCGCGCTCGAAGGCGGCCGCACCCAGGTCACACTCTCGCTCAGCCGGTCGGGAGGAAATGAGTTGAAGGTGGCAGACCGGGAATTCGCGGCCCGCAGCCGCGCGCTCCAGCTGAAGAACAATCCGAATATTGCAGAGTGGACCACGTCGACGACGCCGCCAATCGGTGCAACGGTCAATATCCACAGTTCCGACGGCAGCCCGCTGGTGCTGGACGCGGGCTATGGTGGCGCGACACTGACCAACAGTCTCGGCCAGCCAACCAATATCACCCATATCCCCCTGGGTTATGCGGGGCCAGCTTCGGACAGCGGACAGGCGTTGCGCACGAATGCCGGGAGATACAACCTCGGGCTGCCGAATGACATGAAGGGACTGCAGGCCAGGATGCGACAACAGCCCACATCAGAGTCGTATTCCTTGAACGTCCGCCGTGGGTTCACCGAGCAGCTGGATGTATTCCTGGATCTGTCGCACCGCGAGCGGCATGGCGAGGCGGTCTCCGGAACGGTTTTTTCCGCCAGAAATCTCCCCGCCGGCGCGCCGAACAACCCCTTTCAGCAGAATATCAACGTGTCTTTTCCGGTGCCCGGACTGGAAGTCGGTACTCAGAACGAGAACAGCACCTTGAGCGGGACGGTCGGGCTCATTGCGCGTCTGCCTTACCAGTGGATGGGTGAAATCGACTATGCGGTGGGCCGCTCGCGGCTGGAAGCGAGTTATGCAGGTTCTATCGTGGAGCCCGCAGGTGCAAGCTTTAGCTCGGGGGTGATCAGCACCGGGCTGCCTGCGCCGGACGGGCGTCCCGCACTGAATGCGCTGCAGGAAGGCAATACCTATCCGATCGACTTTTCGCCCTATCTGCTGCCACAGCCGGCCATTGTCCAGGGGCCTTTTGACACCGTGCTGACTGATGTGACGCTGCGCCTGTCGGGACCGACGTTCAAGCTGCCCGGTGGTCCTGTGAACCTGTCGGCACTGGTCGAGAGCAGGAAGCAGGTGATGGAGAACGGCTTCTTCGTGGATCGTCCTACCCGTACGACTACGACGTATCGGCTGTTTGCCGAGCGCCCGCAGGAAACGCGATCCTATTACCTTGAAGCGCGCGCGCCGTTGATCTCAGTCAGCAATGCAATGCCCGGCGTACAGGAACTGGAGCTACAGGTGTCGTTGCGGCGGGATGAATATACAACGCACGGTACGGCGCCGAATTTCCGGTCAGTGCCGTCGCTCCAGGGCCCGTTTCCAGAGTTCGCGCGCCATACGGGTGAGGTAGCCTCGAATGACCATACCGTCGGCGTGCGGTATATGCCGTTTCAAGACCTGGCGCTGCGTGCCAGCGTTGGGACCGGATTTCTGCCGCCATCGGTCAGCCAGGTGGTGTCCAACGTGTTCCCGGCGTTCTCGTTCGGAAGTTTTGGCACTGACCCGAAGCGCGGCGGCACCCAGATGGATGCCAACGGGAGCTTCGATTACATCTACGGTGGCAATCCGGATCTGCAGCCGGAGCTCTCGGACAACCTGTCGTTGGGAATGATTTTCACGCCGCGCTGGGCGCCCGGCCTCAGGCTTTCAGTCGACTACACCCGGATCAAGAAGGTGGATGAGATCCAGAGTGCGAGCGAGCAGTATTTTCTCGACAACGAGGATTTCCTGCCTGGCCGGATTGTCCGCGGGGAGAGGCTGGTGGGAGATCCTCCGGAGTGGGCGGGCCCTATCACGTCCTTCAACACAACGTTGGTCAATATTGCGAACACCCGGGTGGAGGCGTACGACCTCCAGGTCGACTATGACCTGCAGACGGCCCGTTTCGGCGACTTCCGCTGGTATGCACTGGTGACCCGGCAGACCGATTACCAGAACCAGCGGCTGCCCGGCGAGCCGATGGTGGATTATGTGGGGTATAGCGGCGGGCGGCCACTGGAGTGGCGGGGCAACCTGGGAATGAACTGGGAGAAAGGACCGCTCGCGCTGGGATGGAATGCGCAGTACTACGACTCGTACTACGCCTATTCCGTCGGGACGGGAACAACAGCCGCCGCGATCGCGGCGTCCACCGCCAGCAACAGAGCCACTGCCTTGCTCAACCAGGGGTCCGATGCGATTCCAAGCCAGCTCTATCATGACTTGATCATGAGTTACCGGTTTGACCGAGCAATCGGGTTCGCCGGCGGGTTGTTTTCGAACAGCGAGGTTTCCTTGGGTATCCAGAACCTGTTCGATACTTTGCCGCCCATCCTCGCCACGACCGATCCGGGGGGCAGCTTCAGTCCCTACGGCGATGGCCGCCTGCGGCGCTATACGCTCTCGTGGAATAAATCCTTCGGCATGAGGTGATGCCGGCCGGGCGGTAGCCCCGTCCTCACTTGACACCGGTCTGCCCTGTGCAGGCCGGTGTCGTTACGGAAGGCTCAAGTCCCACTCAGTACAGAGGCTCACTCCGAATGAAACGTTGTATCAATACGATCCTGGCATTTTTGTCGCTGGGCATGATGATCGCCTTCGCCGTCACCGCCGCGCCCCCGGCCGAGGAGACCGTCACCCGTGCAGTGGAGGGATTTGACGAGGCTGCGAAGAATCTCGACCGGTCCGACTGGGAGAATCACTTCCGGCTCAGGCGGGAGGCGGCACTCGCGGCAATGCGAGGTATCGATGTATCGGAGGCCTCATTGGCGCAGCTCCGTCGACTGAAGTGGGTGCTGCCCGCCGCGGAGATGACTGATCAGGCGCTGGCGCGGCTCGAGGTGCTTGCGCGGGACACGGGCAAGGAGGGCGCGGAAGCGGCGATCCTGCGGCTGTCGTACCTGTTGTCCCCGCGGCATACAAGGCAGGACGAGACGGATGCCGATCGCGAGAATGCACTCAAGGCGCAAGAAGCGGCACTGCGACAGGTCGTGGATCACCCCGGGCTTACTGCGTCCTTGGCCGAGAGTGGCGATGTGTTCCTGGAGCTCAGGCGCGTGAACCGCCAGGTGATGGCTTCGGCCCTCCCGCAGATGCTGCAGCTCGTTTCGCGCTTTCCGGCGCAGTTGTCACCAAACCTCGCCGGGAATCTGGTGAATTTCATCCTGGCACTGGACGGCGTACAGATGGAGGCCGCCGATCGCCAGCGCCTGCTTGGCCGTCTTGCCACTGCACTGCAGGCAGCCCGGAACAATGCCAGCGATGACGTGCGCGATCGCTATACGCGACCGCTGCAATGGGTCAACGGCGCCTTCGCGCGCGGCCAGCTCGTGGGTCATCTTTCCCCGCCGCTGGACATCACCTGGAGCACACTCGCCGAGCCCATCGGGAGCGTTGCGGAACTCAAGGGCAAGGTAGTGGTGCTGGACTTCTGGGCCACCTGGTGTGGCCCCTGCATCGGCCTTTTTCCCGAAGTGCGCGAGCTTCAGGCGCGTTACAAGGACTCACCTGTTGTCATACTCGGCGTCACCAGCCTCCAGGGTTATCATATGGATCGCCCGGACGGCGTCGATGGCGCGGCCAGGCGTATCGATACCAGCGACAGTCCGGCGCAGGAATACAAACTGATGGAGACCTTCATCCAGCAGCTGGGCATGACCTGGCCGGTGGCCTTCACTGCCCAGCAGGTGTTGAACCCGGAGTTTGGTATCAACGGAATTCCGCGACTGGCCATTCTCGATCCCGCGGGGGTGGTGCGTTACTCCGATGCTGGCAGCGACATCGCCGGGAAGATCGACGGTTTGCTGCGTGAGTTCAACCTGCCAGTGCCTGCCGACGCGCAAGGCTCCAAGGACCTGTCCTTGACTGAAGTCAGTGGTCACGAGCGCATGAGCAGCGGGCTTTTAACTCACTCTGCCCTGTCCGGATCGAAGGGGAGTGGGCTCGATCCTTTGCTCGCCTGGAACGACAAGCTCCGCGACGCCATCAGCGTCACGGGAACCTACGAGATTATCGGCGCTGGCGGCGAAAGCACACCGGGGACGTTCAAGTTGCTCAAGCCATCCTTCAGGGTGGAGCGCTCCGGTCAGCCGGGCAGGGGCACGGTGAACTACACCGACGGAGTCTTTGCGGAAAGGCTCTGGGAAGACAGGAAAGTGCGCAATCAGAAGCTGGTAGACGAAGACCTCGCCGGCGTGCTCCGCGGCTTCGAGAGTTTCTTTGGTCAACCGGTGTATCGCGTCATCAAGTGCTCCGAGCTGCAGCTCGATGGACGGAAGAGCATCGGATACGAACTCGCCGTGCCGGGTGGGGCGCAGACGTCCACCACGCTCCTGTTCGACCCCTCGACCGGCGCTTTGCTGGGATACGACCGTGTGGCCGCAGGCGGGATTCTGAGCCGGTACCGCTATCATGATCTGAAGTTCGATACAGAGATGACTGTGGCAGACGTCAAGCCGATCTACCCTGCGGACGTAAGTCTCCCCCAGACCGTCAAATGGACGCCCACCGTCGAGATCGGTGCAGCGGCTCCACAAGCCCGCCTGCTGTTCCCTGATGACAAGTCGATCGCGATGAAGGACCTTTGGAACGGACGGAGCTATGTTCTGCTGAACTTCCTGTGCTTCGGGTGCGGCGACCACGTTGCGGAGCTTCCGTACTACGACAAACTGATGCGCCACCTCGCTCCACAGGGTCTGAAAGTGTTCTCCATCGTTGAGAGTGACAGAACCAACAGCCTCGAAAGCCACATGAAGCGGGAGGGGTTGTCGGTCCCGACGCTGACGATCCCGGATGAAAAGACGCTTGCGGCCTATCGCGGTAGCAACCTTCGCTCCACGTACCTGGTGGATAAGCAGGGAAAAGTCGTGTTCTGGCAGGATTACCTCAATCGTCAAGCGCTCGAGCGAGCGCTCGTTGATGCAGGCTTCCGGGTTCCGCGTTAGTCGGTGACGCGGCCAGTCCTGCCGCTGGCCAGCGAGGGTGCGACGTCATGGCCAACAGCCGCGCGGTACGTATTTACCGTCGGTCCGGCCGGACGCGGATGACGAATTGTCCACGCCGGCCTTCCAGCGCCAGAGCTTCATCCACCGAAAGCACCAGTGCCAGCGATTCCGGGTCGTAGGCGTCGAAGATACCCGAGTACCGGCGCGTGCCGACGTCCGCGCCTTGCACCAGGATGCGCGGAGCACGGTTGTAGCGGTTGAATTCACTCGCGATGTGCGCCAGCGATCCTTGCGGAACACCACGCGCCCCTCCCGCCAGGCCACGGCATCCCCGATGTTCGCGGGCCGCCTCACAAGGATGTGTCCGTCCTCTACGATGTCCGCCGCCTGGCCTGCTTCCAGCGGGGTCATTGGCTTGGCCATTACAAACAATGCCTCGCCGCCGATGAGCCGGATGTCCCGAGCGGTATCCGAGTAGTCGACCTGCGCCGTCGAGCGGGTCGTGCGCCACGGCAGCTTTCAACATCAACTTTCGCGTGCCTGCCCAAGATGCCCCGCGAGGGTTGCAGGAATTGCTGGCGGGCGCCTCGATAATCTTCGGGGTTAATAGCGGCTGAAATCTCCCGGAAACTCCCCGCTGACACGGCGTCTGGCGGTATATATCATGGCTGCTGGCTTCGACTTACGGGTATGCAGTCCTCAAGGCAGACATTCCACTCCTCAAGGGCTGCCGCAGAACTGCCCGATCCGGCGCAAGCTGAAACCGAACGCGGCTGGGCGGCCCTCCAGGCGCTGCTGTATGAACCGGCGCCGCCTGACGCCCAGGAAGATCCGGAGGCGCTCAGGCGCTGGGTACGGGACCGTACGCCGCGTCTGCGAGAAGCGGGAATGGCTTTCTATGCCGCCTATCCCGACGACCCACGCCGCTGGGACGTCGTCGTGTACTTCCTGATGCAATCCGTGGCGGATCTCGCTTCCGAAGGCGGCGCCTTGATCCGGGACGAACAAAAGGCATGGGCCGCTGAGCTGGAGAAGATGCGTCTCGCCCTGGAGCGGTCGACCGACGCCAGCCCCTATGCGCGCGAGCAAGCCGCTGGCGTAGTCATTCAGCGGGCGTTGATCAGCGCTCGCATGCCGGCGGCGCCGGATTCCGCACAGAGAATGCCCGTCCACGAAGCACCCGAAAAGGATTCGGCCGTCCTTCGGGACATCCAGCGGCAGATCGACGATTTCGCCGAACGCTTTCCCGAAGGGCGCATGCCAGGGCAACTGCAGGCCATGTACCTGAGGATGTTGGAACGGCGCCAGCCGGATGCTGTTGGTCCGCTGCAGACAACACTGCTGAATAGCCCGAATGTCTCCGTCCGCGCCGTGGCCTCCGGGCGCATCGAGCTGGAAAAAGCGCGCCGCGAGCCGCTGGAGATGCGCTTTACCGCCTTGGACGGGCGCGAAGTTGATCTGGTCGATCTACGGGGTAAGGTAGTGTTGATCGAATTTTGGGCCACCTGGTGCAAGCCCTGTATCGCCGAAATACCGCATCTCAAGGAGGTTTACGAGCGCTATCGTGCGCAGGGATTTGAAGTCATCGGCGTCGCGCTTGACCGCGCCTTGGATCGCCAGAAGCTGCTGGATCTCGTCGCTGAGCATGGCGTGCCCTGGCCTCAGTTCTTCGATGGCCGGGGGATGAATAATCCTTACGCGCAGCGCTTCGCGGTCAGCGGTGTACCGTTTGCTCTCCTGCTGGACCGCGAAGGTCGGCTGGCCACAACCGAAGTGCGCGGTCCCCGGCTCGAAGTGGAAGTGTCGAAGCTGCTGGGTTCAGCCGGCGCATCCTCCTAGCTCCCAGAAACCCTCTCTGACACGCCGCTTGGGAGGCGTCTATCATGGCCGCCGGTTTCGATACATGGGCGTGCAGTTCTCAAGGCAGGCATTCCATTCCTCAAGGGCCTCGAAAAGCTGGTTTGACTCTATTAGACCAAGGGACGTAATTTTCAATAAAATCAATAGGTTACTAAATTGATTCTCGCTGAATCTTGATCGCGTGGATTGCCAGCGTTCACGAAAATGTATATGTTCACGGATCCGTGAACAACCAAAAAATCGTGAACATTCCTGAGCCCGCCGGTCCATTTCTCGAACGGGCGCTCGTAAACCAGTTACGCGCGCTTCTGGAGAGCATTGGATGGCTCAAGGGTTGGTCGGTGGACGAACAGCCTGCGAAGCGTCGTCCCGATTTCGACTTTCGACTCAGAATACCTCGTTCCAAAGGCCCGGCAGCTGAGCTGTGGGTGCAATGCTCAGCCAATCCTCGACCATCCCGTTTCGCTCCGGCGCGTGGACGTAATCAACCCAAACCGGGGGAAGCCATATTGGCGGCTCCGTACATTTCTCCTCGCATGGCGCAGGTGTGCGAGGAGCAGGGATGGAGCTGGTACGACCTCGCAGGCAATTGCCGGTTGAGTCTCCCGGGAGTACTGGAGGTTCAACGCTCCGGCCACAGATTAAAACGGCGCCAGAGGCCTCCCAGGGCCAACCTGGGTACGACTGAGGCGGCGCGGGTCATTCGCGCCTTGCTCGTGCCTGAGAATGCAAATTTGCGATGGACACAGCGCACGCTCAGCGAAGCCTGCAAGCCCAAAGCCAGCATTGGACTCGTCAACAAACTGGCCCGATATCTACGCGACGAAGGCTATCTTGAGTATCTTCCATTGCCGGATGAGGGATTCCGGCTGCGCGATCCGGTCGGGCTGCTTACGGCCTGGCGTGAATCCTATCGGTTCGACCGCCACAAGCGTCTCGGGTATTTCACTCTGATGCAGGGGCAGAAGCTACAAACCGCTTTGAGCGAACTCGGCGAAAAAAGACAGGGAAATGTTGCCTATGCCGCTTTTTCCGCCGCCGATTTCCAGGCCCCCCACGTGCGGCAACCGAAAACATGGCTCTACGTTTCAGGCAGCGATCTGCCGCTGATGGAGCGGCTGTTGGAGGCCAAGCCCGTGGACTCCGGTGAAAATCTGGTGATACTGGTTCCATGGGACGAGGGAGTTTTCTTCCTTGCCGCTCCCGGCTCGGACAAGCGGGGACTGATGCAATCGACGCACCCGGTACAGACGTATGTCGATCTATGTCACGTCGGTGGGCGGGGTACCGAGGCGGCGGCCGCACTATTGGAGAAAAGTCTTCTGCCTGCATGGAACCGCGGAGGAGCAACCGGTTGAATTCAGAGCCTAGTGAGATCGTTGACTATAACCGCCGTCAGGTCGAGGCCGCCCGGCGGGTGCTGGTGGATCTCGGTCAGGTGCTCGCCTCGTTTGCGGACTGCATGGTGCTGATTGGCGGCTGGGTGCCGGATCTGCTGTTGGTTGACGCGACGGAGCCGCATGTGGGGAGTATCGACGTCGATATTGCACTCGATGCGGCCAGGCTTGGGAACGGCCGGTACGCGGAACTGCTCAAGCTGCTCTTGGACACACGGCGTTACTACCGTGGCGAAAAGGATTTTCAGCTCATCGCGGATGTCGATCTCGCGGATGGCGAGCTGCCGGTGCAGGTCGACGTGGAGTTTCTGGCGCCGAGTCAGGTGAAACTGAAGAAGAACAGACCGAAACTGCTCGACGGTTTCCGCGTTCTGCAGACTGCGGCCTGCGGTATCGCGTTTCATGACCCCTTGGAGTTGACGCTCTCCGGGAAAACTGTGCGCGGCGCCCGGAATACGGTACGGCTCCGGGTGGCTTCACTCGCGGATTTCCTGACCATGAAAGCGCACGCGATCGCGGGCAGGGACAAACCGAAGGATTCCTATGATCTGTGCTATTGCCTGGAGCATGTTCCCGGAGGGATCGAGGTACTGGCCGAAGCGTGGCGCAATCACAGGCACCTGAAAGAGGTCGGCCAGGCCATCGCGATTCTTCAGGAGAAATTCTCTGCTACCGATGCGTTTGGTCCGTCTCAGGTCGTGGAGTTTCACAACTCACCGGACGTGGATACTCGCGCCATGCAGGCGCGCAGGGCCTATGAACTCGTGCAGAAATTCCTTGGCCTGCTGCGGTCTCAGGATCGATGAGGTAATCCCTGGAATCTCCCTGGAGACATGCCGGCGTCGTTCACCTATCATGGCTGCCGGTTCTGATACACGGACGCGCAGCGCTCAAGGCAGACGTTCCATTCCTCAAGGGCCTCTAAAAGCTGGTTCGAACTTTTTTGACTTTGGGACGCCACTTCCTGTTGGGCGCTCGTGCGCCCGTATTTTTTGCCTACTGAATTCTGTAAGTAGTTGAAAAATAACAAAATGTTAAAAACGACGCCCGGTTCGAACAATCCTTCCCCGTCGAGTCGATTTCCTCCGATGAATAAGCTTCTGCGAAGACATCCGCTCGAACTCTCGCGAGTTCAATGAGTTACGGCGCGATCACGGGGTTCGAATCTCCTTGGGCCGCGTAGCGTATATCTGGATGCTGTTCAGCTGCAGTACTTAAGGTATTTTCCGGATCGAATGGCGGCGTGGTGAAGTCGCCTTGTGTGTTCTTGCTATCCGGACCGTGAGCTTTTCTCGATGCTACGCGCGTTTCTCGTACTCCTCGCATTCGCCAGCATTTCGGCGCAAGCCAATGGGCGGGACCGGCTGGTCGAAGCCGCTCGTAAACAGATCGGCGTGACCACAGGCTACGATGGCGCCTACCGCTCCATCCCGTACCCTGACGGCGATGTGCCGATTTCGACGGGCGTCTGCACGGATGTCATCGTCAGGGCAATCGGTCTGGATCTTCAGGTGCTCATCCACGAGGACATGAAGCGTGCACCCTCGTCTTATCCCTGGAACTGGGGATCGCGCCGTCCCGACCCCAATATCGACCATCGCCGGGTGCCGAATATCACGGCCTTTCTGAAACGCCAGAACGCGAGTCTTGCGCCGACAAGCGATTCGTCAAATTACAAACCTGGCGATCTGGTGATCTGGGAACTTCCCGGTGGCCTGGCGCATATTGGTGTCGTCTCGTCGAATCGCACAGAAGATCGGCCGCTTATCATCCACAATATCGGACACGGCACGTGCGAAGAGGACATCCTCTTTGCTTACCGCATCACTGGACACTACCGCTACCCAAAGATTGAAATGGCCGCGCGCCAATCCTCCGGGGCTGCGCCCCCGTTAATGGACGGTTTGCTTTGCATCGCAAACGTGCCGCGGGCCACAGCGGGGGAAAAATCACTCTCGAACGCAACTGCGAGCGCCGTGCCCTACGACTTCTCAATCGCTGTCGGTCCGCATCCCGCCGTCGCGATATCTCATGAACGCGACACCCTGATTCAAGGGCTGGATACTTTCGCCAGTCATCTGGTGAGAATCAGCCAACATGGCAAGCAAATAGCATCCTTTGGATTTCGATTCTCGGAGATGAAATCCAGGAATCTGTGCCTGTGGTTTAACCCACTTTACGAAACCTGGTCGCTGTGGCCACTTGCAGAGAGCAAAGGTAAATGCTCCTGCGCGCGAACGGAATAAGCCTTCCATTGATTCAGAATCCTCGACGTCTGCCCTAGTCCTGCCGCCTGGGATGGACGGCACCGGAGATCTTTTCGCTCCGCTTCTCACTGATGCGAGCCGTGCTCGGCTTGGTGCTCCGACACCATGCGCACCGCCCGTTCCCGTACCTCTGCTGAATACCGTTTTGCTGTTCCCATAAACTCCATCCTCTCTCATGTTGGAGTCTCCGGGAAAGTCGGCTCGATTCATTTCGTTCCATTTCTGGTTCTGTATTCCGCCAACTGATCCTCAAGGCCGGAAAGGTAATGTTCGGGCAATTTGTTGTTGCCTCCGGCGATGGCCAGGGCCTTTTCCTGCGCTACGATGGCTTGCCGTAGATTGCCCAGTCGGCTGTGCACGCGGGCTATCGCTTCCCAAGTAGATAGATTCCCGGTGTTTGTAGCCGCTGCTTCCTGCAAGTAGTCTAGACCGAGTTCGTATGTATCTTTAGACAGGTTCTCTTCGGCCGCAATCACGGATCCCACTGCGCCCCAGTACTGCGGATTGTCGGTTTGGCCGATATTTTTTCGCAGTGCGATGTCCTGTGCCGTTGCGTGCGCGTACTTCAGACCTTGAATCGCGTCAAGCTGAAGTAGTGCGCCGAGCTTGGCTGAGAACATCTCCCAGGCCCATTGTGGTGACTGCGCGCCCAGTCTATCCGCTTCGGTAATAACTGAGCAGTAGTCCTTACGTTGCTGCGCGTCTTTTAATGCCCGTATGATCGTCTGCACTTGCAGGCTCTCGAAATTTTCTTCGTTGATTTCAGTCTGCATGGTCCATGCTGCGGCCAAATCGCTGCTGCCGAGGAGTGCCTGCTCGATTGCCGTGTCAAAAGCCGCGGTACTTACAGATGGGTAGCCCATCCACACCAGTTTGCCAGAACCGTCGACGACAAAAGACGTGGGAATTGCATAGGAGCCACCAGCTACCATCCAGGCCTCAAACACGGTTTTCCTGGCAGGATCGTCCATCGCCACCGTGTAGGCCATCCTCTCGTCTTTCTTCTTGACGAATGCCGAGATGGCGTCAACGCTGGTGTTCGCACCGCTGTCCGCTTCGCGCACATTGACGCCGATGACTGTGATCTGTCCAGCGTGCTTCCGCTGTAAGTCGCTTAGATGAGGCATGATTGCCTCGCACGGTGCACACCAAGTTGCCCAGAATTCCACCACGTACACATGACCAGGCAAATAGCCGGTAACCGGCGCACCACGAATCCACGCCATGGCGTCGATCGCAGGGGCAGCGTCACCGATCTTCAGCCTGGGCTCTGGCGCTGCAGCTGCCAGCGGTATTGCCGGTGCAATCGTCGGGGTTGCGCAGCCAGCAAGCACGAGCAGCATCGTCGTTATGGTGCGCCATGGAATCGTCAGCAGTACCGCCGACGTTGCGCCTTGTCCGACTGACATCAGAATGCCTTCTTGATGCTTATATAGTAGCTGGCCAGTTGAGCCGCGTTGGCTAAGGCATTTCCAGAGGCCCTCACATCTATCGGCGGCAGGGTATTGAATACGTTCTTGACGCCGGCCTGGAGTTCCAGCCCGCTCAGCAGCCCCGGGGCCGCCGCAAGGTCTCCGGCAGCGTCAGCGAAGCGATAGCTGGCGTAAAGATCGTGATAGTCCTGTGACCGGACCATGGCCGAGCCCTGATCGGCATCGAAGTTGTGGGCGAGATTCAGCCAGTAGCCGTCGTAGTAACGGGTGGACCATGCCAGTCTCCAGGCACGGTAGTCCCACGATAGCGTTGCGAAGGACTTCCATTTCAGGTGAGTGCGCTGCCCGAGATTCTCCACCAGCGGAGCGGACGGTACGATCTGTGTTTCAAACTGCACCTGACGGGTGGCTCCGGCCGTGATGCCGAAGGCTCCGAAGCGGCTGGTTTCCCAGTCGTATTGCAGCGCCAGGTCATACATCTGCAGTCTGGTCTGCGCGATATTGAGGAGAGTCAGATCCAGTCCGATGATCGGTCCCACACCGTACGGATCACCCGGCGCAACCGGGCCTCGCGGCAGGCGCGACGGCGCAAAGTCGGCAAAAGTGACGATGGTGGCGCCTCCCAGCGAAAAGGAAGTGATGTTGTCCATCTTCTGTATTTCGGTCCAGTCGATCGAAGCGCGAAAACCGGGTACGAAATCCGGAGTCCACACGATGCCCGCGGACCGGCTCTTCGATTCCTCGGGACGCAAATCGGCGTTGCCGCCGGTCAGGACGAAGAAATCTCCCAACAGCTCGTTGCCCCTAAGCGGGTCTCTCAATCCCAGAAGTCCCGAAAGGAATCCCTCTACGTCGAATGGCGGCGCGGTTACCAGCTGCTCCACCGCCGGCGGCAGAAAGCCACTGCCGTAGCTAAGACGCAGCATAAGGTCGCGTACCGGCCGGTAGCGCAATCCAATCGTTGGATTGGTAGAGTCGGTATTATTGGTGGCGCGCTGTACGTCCTGATCGGGTGAGGTCGCGCTGATGTTGTTGGCGCCGCTGGTCTCATATTCGTCCCGGCGTCCGGATAGCTGCAGATCAAGTTCATGCACACCCCGCCAGTTCAGATGAGGCGCGACCAGGGGCAGGTTCACTTCCAGATAGACGCTGTTCACGCGCTGTGACCGGCTGGGGAAGAACGCATCGTAGGAACCCCCGATCGTCCTCTGGTTTCCCAGGCTTTCACGCCTGTGCTCGATCGAGGTCGACACGCTTGCCGCTCCGGCGGGGAGTCTCCATACCGGTCCAGCCAATCGAATGACGGCGTTTTGCAGCCTGGTATCTGCGTCGGTGGTGACGATCGTCTGGCCGATGTACGGGGAGAAATCCACCGGAAAGGCGTTGGTGTCGCGCAACACATCCAGTGCGCCGCTGGTGACCGCCGCCGTGCTCTGTGCCGTCGATTCGCCATGACTGGCGTTGGAGAAGCGGGTTTGGTCCCAGGTGTAATCTGCTTCCGCCCGCCACCCGGCGGCGAGTTGCATGATTACACCGCCGACAACCCGTTGCTTTTCGTTGCTCGACTGTATGACACCATCTCCACCGAATATTGGTGTCGTCACGCGAATTGCCTGTCCGAACGGATTGTTCGGTGCGGCGACGGGAATGGTGAAGGATCGCGTCGCCCGGTTGGTGTAGAAGGCGCCATCGTTGCTGCTCGCGCTCAGATCCAGAAACGCCTGAACTCTTCCGGACAGCGGACGACGGATGGCCGCGTTGAAAGACTTCACCGTGGGATTGTTCACCAGGCTGGCCCTGCGCCCACCGTTCGTTTGCGCAGTGTTGGCCAGTTCCAAATTGTACCGACCGGCGTTTGCAACCAGGGCCGCGCCGCCGTCGGCGGTGCCGGCGTACCCGGCGGGAACAAAGGTAATCGGGGAGTTCAGGGCGGTTCCATTCTTCAGGATCAACGGCGATCCGTTGCTGCTGCGGATATTGGTGGTTGCGCCCAGCAGCGGCGTGGTTGCGTTGAGCACAGCAGCCGGATTGTTGGCAAACCGGTGCGCCAGGGTACGTGCCTGGAATCCGCGGTCCTGCTCGAGCAGCACGTTGCCGTCGCTGTAGCTGGCGCTGAAAATGACGTCAGTCTTGCCCGACTCCAGCGAGAAGCCGCCGCTGACGTCCACGCGGCGCCGCGAAACATCCGTGTCGAATGTATTCTCGTAGGTGACCTTCGTTTCCACCCCCGCGTAGTCACGGCGCAGAATGATGTTGATGACCCCACCGGTAGCGCTGCCGCCGTAGATGCCCGAGGCCGTTGTCGCGAGCACTTCGATTCGCTCTACCGCCGACAAAGGAATGCCGTTGATATCCGGTTGCTGCGCGCTGCCGCCATAGGCAAAGGAGGCGCTGCGGTGGCCGTCGATCAGGATCAGCGTCTGGTTGGATCCCAGGCCCCGCAAGTCAATGCTGCTGGCGCTGCCGAGCCCGACCGGACTGTCGGACTGGCTGGGCGAAAGTACTGTCGTATTGGCCATCAGCCGCTGGCGCAGGAAGTCCTCCAGATTGACCGCCGCGGACTGTTCGATTTGCCGCCGGTCGAATATGACGTACGGCTGCGCGTCATCGGCGCTGCGCCTGATATCCATATTGAGGACTTTCGAGCCCCGCACCAGAATCTCGGGAACAGCTTCGGCCCGCTCCGGCGCCTCCGGCGCAGCTCGATCCTTGAGTGCGTCCTCGGCGACAAAGCCGGTCCGGGCGAGAGCAAGCTGTACCGCCTCGCCTTGCGCTTCCCGCCCGTCGGCCGGAAGAGACGTGGTGGATTTCTGAAGACGAATAGCGATGGTGCGCGGATTGATGAACTCATATTGCAGCCCGGACCCCTTGAGCAACCGATCCAGCGCCACCTCGGGGGTATAGGTGCCGGTGAGCTTGCGCGCTGGAATCCGGGCCGCTTCCTCGTCAGTGGGAAAAATCAGCTGCAAGCCCGACTGCTGGGTGAACTGGATCAGCGCCTTGACCATGGTGGGAGCGTCGATATCCAGCGTGACAGACTGGACCGGAGGTTCCTCCGCACCGGCAACGGCACACAACAGCGACAAGAAAATACCCGCCATCGCATTGTTAAAGGCCTTCATTCTCGTTTCCTCCGGAGTGGTACTGTAGCCGGGCGGCAGTCGCAGAATCGTGCCGCCGTCACCCGCTTCGATATCCCGGAGTGCCGAAAAGGGGTAGATGCGGCTGTTTTTTACCCCTTTTTGCGCGGAGTGCTACTCGTATACAGATGCCATGAAGATCGAGAGCTCGTCCCACGCCGCCCGCCTGGTGACCTCCGTACATGAAACGTACGGAGTCGAGCTGCATCGCTATCTGATGCGGCATCTGCCGAAATCCGCCGACGCGGGCGATCTGGCCCAGGAGGTCTACCTGCGCCTGCTGCGGTTGAACAGGAGCGAACTGGTCCGCAAGCCCATTGCCTATGTCTACGTCATTGCTTCCCAGGTTGCAGCGCAGTTCCGGATGCGCAACGACCAGGATCCGGTGACATACGATTCCGATGCCGTGGCGTACTGGGGCGAGCACCCTATCGAGACCGCGCCGGACGAAGTCGGCGAACAGGTCAACGCGGAGCGCCAGCTGCAGCAGCTGTTGAACTTGCTACCGGCCATGCACCGCGAGGTATTGCTGTTACGCAAGCGGGACGGGTTGTCGTGGGTGGAGATTTCCCGCCAGCTGGATATCTCCGTACATACCGTCAAGAAGTATCAATACGAAGCAAGGGCGCGGCTCAGTGCTTCGCGGTCACGACCATAGGACATCATGCAAATGGATACGCCAGCAAATTCACACCGTCAGCAGGAAATCGATCGCAAGGTAGTCGAGCAGGCGGCCGAATGGTTCACCCTGTTCGAGCAGTCCGGTGCAGCTGTGGAGCGTGACGCCTTCGCGGAGTGGTTGATGCGGTCGCCGGTCCATGTACAGGCATTCCTGAAAGTGACTGCCACTGAGCGCGTGCTTGAAGGCCTGCAATCGGAGCAGTGGCCCGAGACCGGCCTCGACGGCGTCGTACGCAATAGAAACGTGGTGGAGCTGAAACCGGCGATCGTGCTCGGTCCGCATCGTCAGCGTCGTGGGCGCAAATGGGTAGTGGGGCTTGCGGCAACTGTGGCTGCGTTAGGCGTATTCGTGTGGCAGCTGGCACCCATAGTCGACGGTCGACTGAGTTATACGACAGCAACGGGAGAGCAGAGATCCGTGGAGCTGGCGGATGGCTCGGTAGCACACATGAACGCGCAATCGCGCCTTGAAGTACGGTTCACGTCCCGTGAGCGTGAGCTGCGACTACTGGCTGGCGAAGTATTGTTCAGGGTGCACAACGACCCAGCCCGGCCATTCCGTGTACGTGCCGGAGAGGTAGTGGTGCAGGCGCTTGGCACACAGTTCAATGTCGACCGTCGCAATGAGCGGACGACGGTTTCCGTAGTCGAGGGTGTAGTGCGCGTTTCGGTGCACCCCGATTCACTGGTTGTGGCGGAACCAGCGGCGCCCGGCACCGTCGAATCAAATGAAGTCCTGATGGCGGGGCAGACTGCGAATATTGTCGCCGACGGCCGAATCAGTAGAAACGATGCGGTCGATGTGACGCAAGTTACCGCCTGGCGTCAGCGGCGACTGGTCTTTGAGGAAGATACGCTTGAGGATATTGCCGCGGAGTTCAATCGCTATAATCGTACACCTCAGATTAAAATTGAGGGTGATGCAGTGCGCGAGCGCCGCTATGCTGCAGTATTCGATGCAGACGATCCAGAATCTTTGCTGCTATTCTTGCGGCGCGACCCGGGTATCGTTCTTGAGGTTCGAGGGCAAAGCCTGATAGTCCGGCAGCGTCAGTAAGGAACGCTGGGGCGCGGCGCCGGAGCTGCCCGATGGTTTCGAGGGACTCTCGGACGGTGAGGTCGACAGCTGGCGCGATCGGAGCACGGGCGGTGGCAGGACCTCGACATGGACCGCGTTAGGTATAACCCTGGATACCAATGTTATTTTGGAGCTTTCAAAGCCCGAGCCGAGCCCGCACCTCCTGAAGAAATTCCAGTAGCACCGATTCGTCTGTGCGACCTGCGCGCCGGTACTGTACGAACTGAGGTGCGGCATCGCTCAGCTCGCCGCCAGCAAGCGCCGCAAGGCACCGACAGAATTCATCGATGGGCTTCTGGGCGATGGCATCGAGGCGTTGCCATATGATCGTAAGGCGGCGGAAATTTACGCGGAGGAACGCGCTGCACTCACTGCCAAGGGTAGGCCACTCACCTACGTGGATGGCCAGATCGCCGCTGTTGCACTCGCTTATGAGGCGGCCGTCGCCACCCGCAACGTCGATGACTTCAAGTCCTTCACTCGGCCTGCGCGTGGAGAACTGGTTCAAGTAGTAGTCGCGAACCGTGACGGATACGGGACGGAGCTTCAGCGACGCAAACGCTGACTATAAGCCGCCAGCAATGCGCGGGTCGCTCTGCCGCATGCGAGCGCGTGCTCCAGCTGCGACAAGTTCGCTAAAGAAATACCCAAAAGTTCCCCGAAACTCCCTGGAGACTCTGCGGTGGTCACATGCGTATCATGGCGCATGGTTGGAATCTGGGTCGTTGCGCTCGAGACAGGTGCTCCATTCTTCAAGGGCGTCAAAAAGCTGGTTCGAACTTTTTTGACTTAGGGACGCCACTTCCCGGGCGCGTGTGCGCCCGTACTTTTTGTGCACGTGGTTTCTGCAAGTATTTGGAAAAAAATAACAATAAATCAGAACGGGTAAGCGGTTCGAAGACTCGGTTTCTATTTGGTCGATTCTCCTGCTTCAGACATGATTCCTCAGAAACCCTTCCGCGAACTCTTTCAAGTTCAATGTGCAGCATGCGGGGTAACCCTTCGAGGGGCTCGGGAGGGGCTTGGAATTCCAGTCGGCAGACGCTATTATGGCCACAATTGTAGCCACATTAAAGGTGCTGCCATGCGCGAAAGCACGATCCGGGAGGCGAAAAACGCCTTCACCCGGCTGATTCATTCCGCCGAGAAAGGTGAGGCCGTGCGCATCACGCGCCACGGAAAACCCGTGGCGGTGCTGGTGTCCAACCGCGAGTACCAGCGCCTGAACACCGGTGGGGCTCGTAAGGATCCCTGGGAGTTCCTGAAGGACTGGCGCGCGAAGCTGCCTGATGATTTCGAGGGACTCTCGGACCGTGAGGTCGACAGCTGGCGCGACAGGAGCACGGGCGGTGGCAGGACCTCGACATGGAGCGCATGAGGTTCATCCTGGATACCAATGTCATTTCGGAGCTTTCCAAGCCCGAGCCGAATCCGCGTGTCCTGAAGAAGTTCCAGCAGCACCGTTTCGTCTGCGCGACCTGCGCGCCGGTGCTGCATGAACTGAGATTCGGTATCGCGCAGCTCGCCGCCGGAAAACGCCGCAAGGCACTGACGGAATTCATCGATGGTCTTCTAGGCGATGGCATTGAGGCGTTGCCATATGATCGCAAGGCGGCGGAAATCCACGCGCAGGAACGCGCCGCACTTACTGCCAAGGGTACGCCGCCCACCTATGTGGATGGCCAGATCGCCGCGATTGCACTCGCTTGTGATGCGGCCGTCGCAACCCGCAATGTCGATGACTTCAAGCCCTTCACCGGCCTGCGCGTGGAGAACTGGTTCAAGTAACCATCGCGAACCGTGACAGGATCTGGCCACATCGCGGCCCTGCGCGCCCGGCTCGCCGAACTGGATGCTGAGCGGGCGTCAATCACCCGCAAGCTCCAGGCTTTTCAAACTCAGACCGACTTCCCGGTCGCTGGAACCAGCCTGCCTTCCGTCACAGCTGAATCGAAGCCCGCGGAGAAGATCGCGCTCTTCCGTCGCCTTTTCGCCGGTCGCCAGGACATCTTTCCTCTCTATTGGCACAGCCCCAAGACCGAACGTTCCGGCTACGCTCCTGCCTGTGCGAACGAGTGGGTGCGTGGGGTCTGTAACAAACCGCAGGTGAAGTGCGGCGAATGCCCAAACCAGGCTTTCATTCCCTTGAGTGATCAGGTGATCGCCCAGCACCTGCGTGGTACTGATCGCACCCGCTCGCGGGACTACATCGCTGGCGTCTATCCGCTGCTTCCTGATGACACCTGCTGGTTCCTCGCTGCCGACTTCGATGGCGATCAATGGTCGGCAGATGCTTCGGCGTACCTCGAGACTTGTCTTGCGCGGAACATTCCCGCGGCGCTTGAGCGTTCCCGGTCAGGGGAGGGCGGTCACGTTTGGATTTTCTTCTCTCAGCCACTGCCGGCCAAAGAAGCCCGGCAACTCGGTGCCTACCTGTTGACCGAAACCCTCGAGCGCCGCCCCGAGATCGGGTTCGCCTCCTACGATCGCTTCTTTCCCAGCCAGGACACGCTGCCGCGTGGTGGTTTCGGCAATCTCATTGCACTGCCACTGCAGCGACAGGCCCGCCACTACGGCAACAGCCTGTTTGTGAACGGGAAGCTCGAATCCTATTCTGACCAATGGGCCTTCCTTGCCTCGCTCCCCCGCATGGAACCGCGCGCCGTGTACGACCTTATTGCCGAAGCTCAGGCCCGCGATCGTGTGCTTGGCGTGCGGATACCGCTCGCGGATGATGCCGGAGAGGAGCCTTGGCGCTTTTCCCCGTCTCGCCGACAGAATATCCAGCCCGTCACGGAAGCTTTGCCAGAACGCGTGAGGGTTGTCATGGCTGATGGTCTCTATGTCGACCGCACCGCTTTGCCGCCTTCTATGGTCGCGCGCCTGCTGCGGCTGGCCGCTTTTCAGAACCCCGAATTCTATCGCGCCCAAGCCATGCGCATGCCCACGTACGGCAAGCCCCGAATCGTTTCCTGCGCAGAACTGCACAGCAAGCAGGTTCAGTTGCCACGCGGATGCCTGGACGAGGCACTTGAGCTGCTACGCGGCCACAAGGTGGAACCGGAGATCGAGGATCTGCGCGAATCGGGCGCGCCGCTGGATTGCCGCTTTCTGGGTACTCTTCGTCCCGAACAAAAAATTGCCGTCGGCGCCCTCGCGGTACACGATACCGGTGTTCTCGCAGCCACCACCGCTTTTGGCAAGACTGTTGTTGCAGCTGCCCTCATTGCCCGTCGCCAGCGCAACACCCTCGTTCTTGTCCACCGTAAGGAGCTGCTGACCCAGTGGGTCGAACGGCTCAAGACGTTTCTCGCCATCGACTCCACCCAGATCGGCACTATTGCTGGGGGCCGGCGCAAAGCCACCGGCAAGCTCGATGTCGCCGTCATTCAAAGCCTGGTGCGCAAGGGCGAAGTGTCGGACCTGATTGCCGGCTACGGACACCTCATCGTCGACGAATGCCATCACCTCTCCGCCAAGACCTTCGAACTCGTCACCCACCGCTCCAAAGCTCGCTGCGTCCTCGGCCTCTCCGCCACCGTCACTCGCAAGGACGGTCACCACCCCATCATCTTCATGCAATGCGGCCCCATTCGGCATCGCGTCGATCCGCGCACCCAGGCCGCTCGTCGCGGCTTCGAGCACACGGTCCGGATCCGCGAAACGGATTTCCGGTTGCCGCCGCAGCTTGATGTTGATCGTCCGGCCATTGCCGCGCTGTACGCGGCCGTTGCCCAGGACGAGGCGCGCAATGCCCTGATTTTCGATGACGTGCTGAAGGCCCTGGAGGCTGGCCGATCACCCCTTGTTCTCACCGAACGGCGCGAGCACCTCGAGGCATTGCGCCGGCGCTTCGAGCCGTTCACCAGCTCATTGGTTGTTCTCCATGGCGGCCTTTCCGCCTCGGAACGGCGGGCTGCCACTGCCGCTTTGAAATCCGCAGGTTCCACCGAACGGCTGATACTGGCCACCGGCCGTTATCTTGGCGAAGGCTTCGACGACCCCCGCCTCGATACCCTGTTTCTCCTCATGCCGATCTCCTGGAAGGGAACCCTTGCCCAGTACGTCGGCCGCCTGCACCGCGAGCACGACGGTAAGCGTGAGGTCATTGTTTATGACTACGTTGACGCCCAGGTTCCGATCCTTGCCCGTATGGCGGCCAAGCGGGCGCAGGGGTATCGGGCGCTCGGATATGGGACGGAGCTTTAGCGGCGCGGACGCGGGTCGCTCTGCAGCATGCGAGTGCGTGCCCCAGTTGCGACAAGTTCGCTGAAGAAATACCTAAAACTTCCCTGAAACTCCCTGGAGACTCTGCAGTGGTCACATGCGTATCATGGCGCATGGTTGGAATCAGAGTCGTTGCGCTCGAGACAGGTGTTCCATTCTTCAAGGGTTTCAAGAAGCTTGTTCGAACTTTCTCTGTTTAGGGACGTCATCACATTTTCACCCCTTGAATCTGCCATAAGAGCTTGAAAGAAAAGGAGATTTCAGGGGTTCGCAAGCCCTCGCTCCGGGCGCAGGAAATCCGCCCAGCGAAGGCTACCTTGAGCGCGATTCTGCGGTCCTGCAGCCGATCGGAATTCCATTGGCTACAAGGACCTGCCATGAACTCCAGCGGGGTTCGAACCTTGGCGTCTCAGAAGGAAAATCCCACCGTCAATCCGAAGACGTCCGGATCGGCGGTCAGATCGATTGTCCGGGATACCACGCCGAGCCCGGGTGTATCGGTATTCACCGTAGCGGAAGTATTGATCCAGTACCGCGAGTAGGACAGATCCAGCGTCCAGCGTGAGCCCAGCGGCATGGTTGCCCCGATCTTCGCCACCGGACCAGTGTGGGAATCAAGATCGCCGTCGCTGTCGGTCCCGCCGAAAGCCGCCGTGTAACCAGGGCGTATCTCATTGTCCTTGAACCACGTGTAATTCACTCCAGCGCTAACGTAGGGTGTGAAACCCGGCAACGGGAATGAGTACTTCACCAGCACTGCGGGAAACCACGCCCGGGTTGAACCCACCTCACCGAGGGCAGCGGCCGCGCCTTGACCTGTCAGACGGATCTGCGGCGGGGCTCCTACCTGCACTACCAGCGAAAGCGGCCCGGTGAGTTTGCGCTCATAGACCAGAGCAATCGTGTCGGTATCCTTCGTGCCAAGGGTGACGCCGGGAGGCGTCGTGCCGGGCGGCCCGGAGAGCTCGCTGGAGCTTGAATTGAACGACACCCGCGCATATCCGATCGTGAGCGAATTGTCGGGCGTTTCGGCTTTGGCGATGGCGCCGCAGAAGGCCATGGTCAAAGTTGCCGCATAAGCGATACGGCGATAGTTCGTTGTTCGTGACATTGGTCGTTTCTCCCGTTGGTTAATGGAAATAGAGCGTCAGCCCAGGGATCGCAGGCGGTAGTTCCTGGTCCGCGATTCTCCCAGCGGCCTGTTGTCCGCCAGCATTTGTGCGAACCGGCCTTCCGGCACCGCCTCGCTGCACAGGAATCCCTGGTATTCGTCGCAGCCGAGTTTTTGCAGAATCTTCAGCTGTCCTGGGGTTTCGACGCCCTCGGCGACCACCTTCAGATCGAGCGAGTGGCCCAGAGCTATGATCGCCTTGATGATTGCGCTGTCGTCGGGATCGAGCGCGATATCGCGGACGAAGGCATAGTCGATCTTGACGCTGTCGACCGGAAAGCGCTTCAGGTATGCCAGCGATGAATGTCCCGTGCCGAAGTCATCGATTGCGATCGTGATGCCGTAGATCTTGATCTGCTCCAGCTGCGTGATCGCGCGGTCCGGATCGGCCATGACGGCGCTCTCGGTGATCTCGAACTCCAGGGAACTCGGATCGCATCGCGTCTCGCCCAGGGCTTCCTGCAGATGATCCAGCAGTTGCGAGTCTGCGAACTGCTGGGCGGAGAGATTGACGGCCACCCGCGTCGCCGGCAACCCTGCCTCGCGCCACTTCACGGTCGTCCGGCAAACGGAGGTGAGTACCTGCTTGCCAATCGCGCCTATGAGTCCCATTTCTTCAGCAACCTGGATGAATGCACTGGGCAGCAGCAGGCCGCGTTGCGGATGACGCCAACGTACCAGTGCCTCGGCTCCTGCGACGCCGCCGCTGCGGATGTCGATCTTCGGCTGGTAGAACACTTCGAACTGGTGCTGCGCGATCGCCTGGCGCAGCTCGTTCTCAAGCGAGAGGCGTTCGACCGTATGCTTGTCCAACTCCCTGGCATAGAACTGGAACTGGTTGCGGCCGCCTTTGGCGCGGTACATCGCAATATCGGCATTTTTCAGCAGAGTGAGGCAGTCGGCGCCGTCTTTCGGATAGGTCGCGATGCCGATGCTGCCTGAGACCTGGTAGGTCTGACCGCTGATGGTCAGGGGGCTTTCCATCGCCGTCAGCAGGTCGCCGGCGATCAGGGACAGTTCGGAGGGATCATTGAATTGTTCAACCAGCAGTGCGAATTCGTCGCCACCGACACGGGCCAGGGTGTCGCCGCGGCGAACGCACGCGCGCAGGTGACGGGCGATCTGCTTCAGCACGTTATCGCCGGCGTCGTGTCCGAGCGTATCGTTGATGACCTTGAACCGGTCCAGATCGAAGAACAGCAGGCCGACACTGCGGCCGGTGCGTTCGGCGCGCGCCAGCGCCTGCGACACCTGCAAGTGCAGCAGCAGGCGGTTGGGCAATCCTGTCAGCTCGTCGTGATGCGCGAGGTGGCGTATGCGCTCCGCCGCGCGACTGGTCTCTATGGCGATGCCCGCCAGGTTTACGCAGACATCGATCAACTGCGAGTCCAGGCTCGCCGAGCCGCCACCGTCGCCGGCATAGAGAGCCAGCGTGCCGAGCAGTTGGTTCTTGCCGCCGACAATCTTCCTCGTCCCGGATATTGTCGAACGCCCACGGGAAGCCGCACGCACACTGAAGTCGGCTGGCAGAGAGGGAGAACGTCCTATGCAGGCAGTGGTGCCATCAGCATTTCCGGCTACGAGTGCACACAATGTCCCGTCCGACTGGGATTCGACGAATGCTGCCAGGGCGTTCAGGATGGATTGCAGGTCGGTGCCGGCTGCGACGAGGTTGAGGATGCGGTTCTGTTCCGCGAGCAGAGTCGCCTGGCGGCGCCGCTCGGCCTCGTGATGCAGCGTATCCAGCGCGAAGGACGCTTCCTGGGTAAGCTGCGCCATGAGGTCCACGATGTCCTGCTGAAAAAAGCTGGACTCGGAGGAGAAGACACACAGGGCGCCGATCGTGACGCCCTGACGTCGCAGTGGAAAGGCCGAATCGGATCCGAATCGGCCATGGGAGCCGGGCTTGCCGCTGGACGATACGAATTGCAGAAGAGAGTTCCCGGGCCGTTGCAGCCCGACTGCGGCCAGTTCGATACCGCTGGTGCCCACGCAAATTCTGCACAGCTCCTGGAACAGTGAATTGCGATCCCGAACCCTGGAGACAAGCTGGCTGGCCTGGCTGAGCGCCGCATACAACTCGCTGATTCTCGCCAGGCCCTTTTCCTTGGCATCGCGTTCACGCACGCGCGCGCGCGTGACGCGGATACACAGCACGCTCGTCAGCAGTGTTCCTATGGCCAGCGCGAGAATCAGCAGCGTGCGCGTCGTGCGCGCCAGATCACCCAGCGTCGATGAGAAGCGTGCCGCCAGCGGCGTCAGCTCGCTGTTGATGCGATTCAGCTTATCGATGATCTGCGTCCGTTCCGCGCTCGTGGGGGTGTACCCGTCGGCCGGACGCAGCCGGTCGGCAATCGCGCGCAGTTGCAGCGTGTAGCCATCACCTTCGGTCCAGATCGCGATCGCCTGACGCACCTGGCCGACGTTACGGAACAGGCGAAAGACAGTGATGATGCTGGGGATATCGGACGCACTGCTGCCGCCCTCGAGGAACCCGGCTTCCGCGGCTGCGATGTCCGGAGGATGCTGCTCCAGCGCCAGGCGCGCCTTGTAGTCGCCGTAGGGGAAACGGATGGCCTCCTCGTACAGGCGAAAATCCTCCTGTGAACCGTAGAGCGCGTATTGCGACAGATAGTAGGTGGCGTTCTTCTGGCCTTTTGAATAGAGCCCCTCTCCACCCACCCATGCACGAATCGTCGACAGCAGTTCAATGCTGAACACCGCGGCGATCAGCATGACGGTCAGGGAAACCAGGACGGGAGCGGCAAAGCGCAGTATTGACCGGCTGACGCGCGGTCGAACTGAATTGGCCGCCGATGGGCGCGTCTCCATCTTGCGTGCATACCTTTATCTAGAGGTGGGGCAGGCTATCGCCGGTAGTCAGGCTTTTCTGAGCATCAATTCACGCGCGCGAAGTCTCATGTGAGAAGTTGTTATGTCGCATTCAAAGCGTTGCGTTCATCTCACATGGGTTGCATTGGTCATAATCTGTTTATAGACTGCACATAATCTGGTTCAGAAAGTGCACATAGTCCGTTGTTATGGCAGCAAATACCGCAGCCATAGCAGCAAATCCAAAGAAACAGCGACCGAGACCCACGTCAAAGTTGGGCACTAGACCCACCCGACGTGCCACGGTGCAAGTGAAATTCCGGTGAATTTCGCCGGGGGGGGAATTGAAGTGGACGTAGAGCGCAATCTCGAAGTAGAGCACCCATGGGTTGGTGCGCTCAGGCAGTACGTGCAGCCCGACTGGGACGAACTCGTCTCTGGTGAGTGGGCCACTCACCTGCAGACCGGCAGTTGGTCCACGGATGCCATACGGGGCTGGTGCCTGCAGCTCTATCCTTTCGTGCACACCTTCCCGAAGTTTCTGGCCGAGGCGCTGATCAAGGTCGAGGACGACCACGCACGCGCCTTCCTCATCGACAACATCCGCGTCGAGAAGGCGCACGCCGAGCATTGGCTCTGGATGGGAGAAGGCTTCGGCATCCCGCGCCAGGAAATGCTGGCGATGACATCCGGTGAACGTCCGCTGCTCAGAGACGTGCAGTCACTGAACGACTGGATCTGGTACATCAACGCGAAAGGTTCGCTGGCCGAGGCCGTCGCCGCCACCAGCTTCGCGATCGAAGGCGCCACTGGCGACCTGACGCGCAGCCTGATGGACGCCTTCGAGCGTTACGGCCGCCGCGAAGACGTCACGATGAATCCGCGCACGTCAAAATGGTTCCGCAATCACGCCCGCTATGATGACGAGCATCCGAAAATCGCGCTCGAGATCATCGTCAACTACGCGCAGACCGAGCAGATGCGCCGGAAGGTGATGGCGGCCGCGCGACGGAGCCTGCAACTGATGAACCTGGCCCTGTTGACCGCGAGCCGCGAGTACTCGGTCACGCCGGTGTCGAGCACCGCTTCCAGCAACGTTACATCCCTCGTGGATCGTCGCCACTCGCAGCAGCCGATCCCGTTTCCGGATCGACGGGTTGCGCGCAGACCGATGGAGCGGCGCGCCTCGTAGGACATCTCGACGGTTGCGTCCGCTTGTCAGGTAGGTAGAGTCTGCCACCCATTTGCAGTTCGGCGTCGGTGCCTAGAACTGTCGACCCAGCAAGTTCCCAGCAATGCGTTGCTCGCAGTGCTCGCCTCATCCACTCGTAAAAACTACTCGGCGAGACATCGAGAATCTCGCACATCCAACGCACCGGCCCACCAAGTTGCCTCGAATACCCGGTTCTCAGCCAGCCTGCGCTGCAGTCAAGACAGCATATTGACGAAATATCGCGCCTGTCTAGCGCGTCAGCACGATGCGCTCCGGTTCCTCCACCGCGCGCAGCCCGAAGGCGTTCTCCAGGCTGCCGATCCATTCGCCGAGGTTATCGCTGATGACCGTGCCGGTAATACGCAGGTCGCCGATGGCCGGATCGAGGATGAAGATGGGCTTGTGAGTATAGCGATTGACATCCTGCAGGACGTAACGCAACGGTTCGCGCTGAAAGGACAGCAGGCCCTCGCGCCAGGTGGTGACGGTGGCCAGATCATCGACAACGGCGGTGGATTGCAAACCGTCGTGGCCGACGATGGTTTTCTGTCCGGCATCAAGGTGTACCGGCTGGCGCGCGGGCGAGTGTGGACGCAACCATTCAACCGGAGCAATGAATCGGGTCGGTTCCACCCTGACGCTGCCTTCGACCACGGCGACGATCACGCGGTCGTCGCTGCGACGGATGTTGAATTCAGTGCCAGTGGCCGTCACCGTGGCATCGCCGGCATCGACCTTGAAGGGACGGGAGAGGTCCCTGGCTACCACAAACAGCGCCTCGCCCCTGGTGAGTCTCAGGCGCCGCATCCCGGTGGTGAGTTCAACCTCAAGTCGCGTATCACCGCCCAGGGTGACTTGCGAACCATCGGCGAGACGCTGCAAGCGGTTCTGGCCGACGACCGTCTGCAGAATCTGTATCTGCGGCCGCAGCCATGGCACAGCGCTGCGGTGTGCAAGAGCCCAGGTCAGCCCGACGATTGCCAGCACCGCCGCCGCCGCAAGCGCCAGGCCGAAAGGCCGCCGCCCACCGGACGGACGCGAGGTATGAGCGGTCAGCGCTTCCACCCGCTCGGGCGAGACCGCCTGCACGGCATCCCACGCCGCCTCAATGCGGTTGAACGCCACGGTATGGCGCGCATCGGCCCGGGTCCAGCGCTGCCAGGCCAGCATGTCATCCACCGTGACTTCACAGTCCTGCAATCGTGCGAACCACTGTGCCGCGGTGGCCTCGATGAGGCGATCAGCCCTGCGCGTCATGGCGGGATTCCTGTGGTGAAGGGGTGTCCATTTCCAGGCTGGCGCGGCATTGCAGCAGCGCACGGGCGATGTACTCGCGAACCATGCGCCTGGACAGTTTCAGCTCCGCGGCGATGGCCGCCACATCCCGGCCCTCGAAACGCTTGAGCATGAAGGCACGGCGGCACTTGAACGGCAACGCGGCGATTACCCGTTCCAGCCGCTGCACGGTCTGTGCCGCCGCCGTTTCGCGCTCCGGCGTGCGGGTGTCAGCGAAGTCCTGAAACAGCGGCAGTCGCACCGCCCGCTCATGCACGTCCTCGCGGCGCAGCCGGTCTACTGCCAGGTTCTCGGCGGTCCTGAACAGAAAGGCTCGCAGATAGCTGACCGCCCCGGTTTCATCCAGGCTGAGCAGCCGGACGTAGGCCTCCTGCGCCACCTCACGTGCAGCTTGATGGGAATGCAGCCGCGCGCGCAGGAAACGAATCAGGGTCTCGTTGTGCTCGCGAAACAGCTGCTCGATCAGTGCGGTCCGCGCCAGACGCAACTGTGGTACCTCATCCGGGGGCGAAGTCAGGGGTCTGTGGGGTTGTTTCGCGGTCATGCGCCGAGCAGTCCTCGCCTCGAACATGCAGCCTGGACGAACAGGCCGTGCAGAATGGCAATCTATTTATACCGTTGCGGCGGCAGGCGAAAACAGGTCGCCGTTTTCCAGTCGGTATTCGTCTCGTTCCCAGGTACGGCGGCACTTGTGGCCGGTAGAACTACAAATGACTGTATACAGGGGAGACTGACATGATCGCGAGCCGGATATCCACTCTGCTCTATCGCACGCTCGCAGCGGCTGCCCTGGCCGCCAGCCTTGTCCTGCTGCCGCTGACGGCGGTGGGGGATCTGGCAAAAACCGCCCGGTTCGATATCGATCCGCAGCAGCTGTCGGATGCGCTGGTGAAGTACTCCGCGCAATCCGGCATACAGGTCACCAGCCGCGCCGAACTGCTGGAAGGCAAGACCAGCACCGGTGTCGTCGGCTCGCACTCTGCTCAGGATGCGCTGAAGCGCCTGCTGGAAGGCACCAGTCTGGTGTATGAGGTTGTGGGCGAGAGCACCGTTACTATCCGCCCGGCGTCGCTGACGACGGCTCATACCGCAGCGGATGAGAACGGATATGGAGGCGCTAGTGAGGCGCTGCTACTTTCCCGCGCTGGCAACGACAGTCGGCGGGAAGAACCGGAATTGACAGCCCCGCCTGCGCAGGCGGATCAATCGGCCGACCCGCGCGCCACAGTTTCGCGTGAATCCGGCGCTGTTCCGGAGCTTCTCGTCAAGGGCAGACGCTCGATGAATACCGACATCGAGCGCACAGAAGACGCCCCGCAGCCCTACGTGGTCTTCGACAATGAGGAGATTCAAAGCTCCCAGGCGGTGAACCTGGAGGAATTTCTGCGCACGCGTCTGCCGATGAACACTGCCGCCGGCAGCAACGCGCAGCTGATCGGCCAGTCGAATACCACTTCCAGCATCGATCTGCGTGGCCTGGGTTCCGGCCAGACGCTCATTCTGGTGGACGGCCGGCGTCTGCCTGCCGTGGCGGTGGAAGGCGAGCGATTGCAGCCGGACCTCAACGGCATTCCGCTGTCGGCGGTGGAGCGCATCGAAGTACTGCCTTCCACCGCCAGCGGCATCTACGGCGGCGGCGCCACCGGTGGCGTCGTCAACATTGTCCTGCGCCGCGATTTCCGCGGACTGGAAACCAGGGCCACCTATGGCAACACCTTCGATACCGACGCCGCCGCCATCAGTGTGGACGTAAATGGCGGTTTCAGTCTCGAAGGCGGACGCACACGGGTGATGATCGCGGCAACCTACGCCGAAGCGAACAACCTGATCAACGGCGATCGTGACTTCGCGGCCCGCTCGCGGGCGCTGCAACTGGCCAACAATCCGGCCGCGATTACCGGCTCGAGCCTGCCGCCGCTGGGGGCTACGGTGAACATCCTCAGCAACACCGTGATCGGCGGGGTTCGCCAGCCGCTGACGCTGGACATGGCCTACGGCGGCACGGCACTGGATTCAACCATTACGCATCTGCCGCTGGGCTACGCCGGCCCCGCTACCGACAACGGCGCGGCACTGATCGCCAACGCCGGCAGCTACAATCTGCAGCTGCCGGACGATCTGAACGGCAAACAGCAGGGACTGCTGGCGGCGCCGGGACTGCGTTCGGCCATGATCAACCTGCGCCGCGAATTCGGTGGGCGGTTCGAGGTGTTCCTGGATCTGTCCCGGCTGGGCAATGAAGGCAGCTCCTTCAGCGCCGGCGTGCCGAACTTCATCTTCAGCCTGCCGGCGGGCGCGCCCAACAATCCTTTCGAGCAGGATATTCGTCTGCGCTTTCCATTGCCCGGCCTGTCGTTTGAGTCCCGCTTCAAGTCCACCACGGTTCGCGCCACCGGCGGACTTATCGTACGCCTACCTCATCGCTGGAGTGGTGAGGTGGATTATGGCTGGAGCCGCTCGCGCGTCGAATCAAGCGCGACGTTCTTTGTGCTGGATGCCGAGGGCCAAGCCTCTCTCGGCAACGGCTTGCCGGCCGCGGACGGGCGGCCGGCCTTGAACGTACTGCAGGAAAGCAACACCTTTCCGCTTGATTTCAGCCCTTATTTGCTGCCGTCACCGAACTCCTTCATCGGCCCGTATGATGCCATTCTCAAGGACGCGACCCTGCGTCTGTCCGGACCGGTACTGGATCTGCCGGGCGGTGCGCTGAGTCTTTCCGCCCTGATCGCGCATCGTGAGGAGGCCATCAAGGACACCATCACCCGCACTCTGAGCAGCTTCCGCACGACTTTCTATTCCTTTTATCCAGAACGCACGCAGGACGCGGATTCCTTTTACCTCGAGGCCCGCGCGCCGCTGATTCCGGCAACCCATGCAGCGCCGTGGGCACATGCCCTGGGACTGCAGGCCTCGGTGCGCCACGATGAGTACACGACCCGAAGCGACGGCAGTTCCGGCTATCCGCTGGCGATGGCCGACGGGCCGTTCCCCGAACTGAACTACACCACCAACCGGCTGGGGTCCACCGACTACACGCTGGGACTGCGCTACATGCCGTTTGCGGATGTGACGTTGCGCGCCAGTTTCGGCACCGGCTTTCTTCCGCCTTCCCTGACGCAGGTCGCACAGATCGAGTCACTGCAATCCTCTTCCTTCAACACCGATCCCAAGCGCGGCAATACCAGTGTGTATGTCGATACGCCGTTCACCAACTTCAACGGCGGCGGTCCCGGCCTCAGGCCCGAGCAGTCGGAAAGCTGGTCGGCCGGAATGATCCTGACACCACGTATCGCCCCTGGCCTGCGGCTATCGGTCGATTACACCAAAATCGACAAGGTGGACGAGATCCAGAATCCAGGCGCCCAGTTCATTCTGGACAACGAAGACCGGCTGCCCGGCAGAATCGTGCGCGGCCCCACACGGGTGGGGGATGATCCGGACTGGGCAGGTCCGATCATCTCGATCAACAGCGGGCTGCTGAATATCGCCAGGACCTCGGTGGAGGCCTATGACATCCAGGTGGACTACGCGGTGACGACGGCACGGTTCGGCGATATCCGCTGGTATGCGCTGGCCACGCGGCAAACACACTTCAAGAACCAGACCCTGCCCATCTTCCCGGTGGTCGACAGCGTGGGCTTCGCCAGGGGGCCGCTGCAATGGCGCGGCAATGCGGGCATCGCCTGGGATCGGGGTCCGCTGTCGCTGAGCTGGAACTCGCAGTACTACGACTCATACTGGGTATTCGCTGCGACATTCAGTCCGGCATCAGTGGCACGCGCCACGCTCGATCAGGGGTCGCCCACCGTCCCGAGTCAGATCTATCATGACCTGATAGCCAGCTATCGCTTCGATTCCCCCGCCCGCGGCTTCGCCGGACTGCTGGCCGACAGTGAGATCTCCATCGGTATCCAGAACCTGTTTAATGAGTCGCCACCCATCCTGGCCTCCACCGGTGCGGTGGCGAGCGGCTACAGCACCTACGGCGATCCGCGTTTGCGACGATACTCCATCTCCATCCGCAAGCGCTTCGAGTAGCGCAGGCAGATCAGAATCATTTGATCGCCACCGCCACAACGTGTTCGATCGCGAGCCGGGCTATGCCACCAACCGCGGCAGCCTCTGGTGCAACTACTTCAGCGATTCCTGCCAGCGGTATGTCAATCTCGACGTCCGCAAAAGTCTAGACGAACGGGATACGATAACCCCACCCGCTACTTTCAGGCTGGCTTAGCGCCCTGCAACGCGGGTAAGGTGTTACGAACTTATGCAAGGCTCAATAGAAGTGCTCTGCATTGTTGAGAGCGGGAGGAGGTCAGAAACCCCGGTCCCGGATCACCCGCTCATTCCCCACTGCCACCACTTCGATATCGGCATCCTTCTCTAGATACTTCAGCAAGGACTCTGGGTGATCGGCGCCGAAGATGCCGGATATGCGCCGCACCCCGGTGCGTTCGCTGTCCAGGCGCAGCTGGATCGCGTTGTAGCGGTTGAACTCGGCCACCACCTCCGGCAGCGCCGTGTCACGGAAGACCAAAGTGCGCTGCGGCCACGAGACCGAGCGCGATGCATCAGGTATCGCGGACTTGACGACCTGCCCGGTGGCAACCACTTCAACCTGTTCGCCTGCACTCACCCGCGGAGGATCACCGGCCCGCGCCGTGCCGGATGAGGTGTTTACCTGCACGACGCCTTCCGTCACCGTGAGCCGGGTTCCGTCCTCACGTTTGTAGAGATTGAACTGCGTGCCCAGGGCGCGGAATGTCGCGCGGCCGTCGCTGACATCAAACGGGCGGGCCGGATCTGACGCCACGGTGAACAGGGCCTCGCCGGCCAGCAGCTGCACGTGACGCGTCGCGCCCGAGAATTCCACCCGCACGCGCGAGTGCGTGTTGAGATGAATGGTTGATCCATCGGCCAGTTTCACGAAGCGCTGCTCGCCCACCGAAGTCGCATAGGTGGGAGCGGCGAGGGGATTGAAGACCAGCGCAACGCCAATCGCCGCGATGGCCGCGGCGGCTGCCACGGACCAGAGGCGTGAAAGACGGCGTCGCGCCGGAGCTGCGCGTGGCGCAGCGGCATCCTGGCGCGCCAGGGAAAACGCGCCATGTACCACGTTCGCGAGCCGGTTACCCGCCAGCGCATTCACATCGATCTGTTTGTCCGGATCGATCCCGTCCAGCCGGCGGAACGTGCCATACAGGCGCATGTAGCGGGCCACATGCCGCGGCGAGCGTTCCAGCCACTCGCCGAATTCATCGTGCAGGTCTTTCGTGCCGGCTTCGTGGCGCATCAGCCAGCCGACAGCCTCCTCGTCGATGCGGGCGTCTTCCATGTTCATGGTTTGCTCCAGTCCGCCTGCGAGAAATGCAGCACGGCGCGTCCGATATACTTGGTGACGGTGTTGACGGACAGGCCCAGTCGCCGCGCGATTTCCTTGTGGGAAAGTCCGTCGCGTTTGTATAGCAGCAGCGCCGCCTGCACCGGTCCGGGCAGCTCGCCCAGCACGTGGTTGAACTGCTCGCGGAAGGCGAGTTCGTGGCAGGGGTCGCCGATCCAGAGTTCGGGCTGGCTGTCGGCCACGGTCTCGACATGGGTGGAATCGTGGTAACTCATGCGTTCGAGGTTGTGTGCCTCGCGGCGGTTGAAGCGGTGGACGATGTGCCAGGCAATCTTGAACAGATACGCGCGGGTGTCCCGTATGCCTTCCTGCGGGCGAAAGCGGACAAACTGCAGGAAGATCTCCTGCACCATGTCCTGCGCGCTCAAGCCCCGCTTCAGCCGTGAATTGCCGAAGCGGTGCAGCTCCGCCTGTAGCTGCTTGTACAGCTCGGCAACGCTCTCGTCGGCCTGCGGCGGGGGTCCTGGTTGTGCTTCGGCGTCCATCTCTACCCTATAAGAGCACGGCAGCAGACCGAATCTGTACCTCGCGGCGCAACAAAAGCCTGAGAAACCTCCGAAAGGACTTAAGAGTCACCAGTACTGCGGAATCGGTACTGTTGTACCGATCCTTGGGGTTAGCCGACCCTTACACGGGTGAGCGACACTCACGGGAGCCGATATGACTACTAAAAGCATAACACTCGCAGTTTCATTGCTGATGGCCGGCCTGGCGGGCGCGGCGGCGCCGCCGGCAAAGTCCGCAGCATCCGTTGCCGTCTCCATTACCCGCCAGCCCATGGCCGATGCACTGACGGAGCTCGGCCGGCAGATCGGCATGCAGGTGGTGATCGATTCGGAGCTGGCCAAAGGGAGAACAGCGCCGGCGGTGTCAGGGAGGCTGACGCTGGACCAGGCCATGCGCTCCATCCTGAAGGACACGGGATTGCGATATGAGTTCGTGGACGAGCGGACCATCGCGGTGATGAGTGCGTCAGCCATGACTACCGTCGATGCCTCCGGCGGCGGCGTGCACTTTGCGCGCACTGACCGGGACTCGATGCAGAAGGTGGAAAGCGCCACTGCTGAAGCGCCGCCAAGCGGTTCCACCGGCATCGCGATCAGAAAAAACGACGGGGATGTGGAAATTGTGGTGCAAGGCACGCGCGACACCGGCATCGTCAACCAGGGCGTCATTCCCCGGACCGAAAATGAGGCCGTGCGGTATGAAGTGATCGACCGGGCGGCGATTGAACGTTCAGGCGCCACGAGCCTGTCCGACCTGCTGTTGCGCGGTGTTCCGCAGTCGGCGAACTACGGCACCGGGACGCACAAGGAATTCGGCGGCCAGTTCGCGGTTGCCTTTAGTTCGGGTGGATTCGGTATCGGTACGCCACAGGACGAGATCAATTTGCGTGGGTTGGGCAGTGGCCAGACATTGGTGCTGGTCAATGGTCGCCGCCTGTATGGCAACTCTGACAACAGCGGCCCTGACATCAGTCGCATTCCACTCGCCATGGTGGAGCGCGTCGAAATCCTGCCGTCCTCAGGCTCGGCGATTTACGGCGCCAACGCGGTGGCCGGCGTCGTCAACATCATCCTGCGCAAGGACTACGCCGGCCGTGAGTACACCGCCTACTTCGGCACCGCCAGCGGCGGTGCGCAGGAGTACCGTCTGAGCGGATTCCAGGGCTTCAATTTCAACGACGGCCGTACCAACCTGTCCGCCAACTTTGAACTCAGCAAAATCGATCCACTGCTGCAGGGCGATCGCCGCTATTACCAGCGGGCACTGGCGCGCGTTCCGTCCACGTCTCCCTCTTATGTGCAGGAAGTGGTCAACAATTTCATCGGTCCCCAGCCGACCATCGTGGGTAGCCAGTTTTCAACTCTGATGCCGCTCGGTATTCCGTCGAATCCGGCTGCGGTATACGCGGGGATTCCGTCCGGCTCTGCTGGCACCGGGCTCGTCCCGGCTTCATTCAATGCCACGGCAGGCGCCGCCAACATCAGCACCTCACGGCTCGACGATGCGCCGCTGATTGGCGGTAATGAATCGGCGGGCGTGTTCGCCACGCTCGAACATGCCCTGGGCGGCAAGCTGTCCGCCTACAGCGAGCTGACTTTCCGCTGGACTGACAACAGCGCCGGCGACTATGTCGATTTCCCCGGGAATTTCACCCTGAACGCGGTGCATCCGCTCAATCCCTTCCGTACCGGAGTGACGCCGGGGTTTGTCGGGCGGCCCGTGGCCGTCAGGCTCGACCCCGTGGACGTGCCCAGGGCCAATCAAACCAGCAAACAGAAGTCCTATCGCGCCGTCGTCGGTCTGCGCGGCACGATGAATCTGTTTGGCGGCCATGAGTACAAGTGGTCCGGCGATCTGTCCTGGGACCGCAACGAAACCGATGCCACCAACGTCAGCTACACACGTTTCCTGCGCGACATGGTGCTCAACTCGCTCTACAACCCACTACGCGATCGGACCAATGCGCCGCTGCTCTCCGCGGACGAGCTGAGGAAAATGCGCGCGACCGTGCACCGCGAGGGCCATCCGGAGATTGTCGCCACCAACTGGCGCGCCAACGGCGACCTGTTTGAGGCCTGGGGTGGCACGGCGGGGATTTCGGTCGGCGCCGAATACCGGCAACAGGCTCAGTACAACCGGGTGCAGTACGACGAATTCGAGGCCGATAGCTACGTGAATCTGCTTCCCGCGTTTCTGATTCCTCTTCTCTATCGAGAGTCGGAGAGCAATACCACCCGCGACACCTACGCGGCTTTCACTGAAATGACGCTGCCGTTGGTCGGGGAACGCAATCGCCTGCCGCTGGTGTACAAGCTGGATCTGTCGGCGGCCATACGCTACGAAAAATATGATGACTTCGAGGCCGCGAAGCCACCCATGCTCGCGCTGCGCTGGGCGCTGTCCAGCGATCTCGCCTTGCGCGCCCAGTTCAGCGAGGGATTCCAGCCGCCCACCTCCAGCAGTCTGTCGGACCCCGAGTTTCTCCAGCAAGACGTGGAATTCACCAGCATTGAAGACCCGCTGCGGGGCGGTGAATCGCTCGGGCTGGTCGATGTGCTCAATGGCGGCAATTCGCAGCTTCGGCCGGAGACTTCCGATACCTGGGATGCCGGCGTGATCCTGACGCCACGGTGGATTCCGGGGCTGTCGATCAATGCCGCCTACTTCGAGTACGACAAAACGGATCTCGCGGACTATCTGTCGATCCAGGAAGCGGTCAATGCCGGATTCGTCACCCGAGGCCCGGACGTCGGTGGTCTTCCGGGTCCGATCACGCAGATCGACCAGAGGATCGTCAATGTCGCCCGGCAGGTCGTCAGCGGTTGGGATTTCAAGGCCGCCTATGCCTTCGAAACCGGTGCCAATGATTTCACCGTCACCGCCCAGGCAACCCACACCCGCAAGTACCTGCGGCAGCTGGTGCCCACCGACCCGCGAATCAACACGGTGGGTGACCTCGCCAATACGCGGGGGGAAGTGCCGCTGAAGTGGTCCGGTCGCGCCGCGCTTGAATGGCAACGCGGCGGGTGGGGCGCGAACTGGTCTGCGCGCTACACGGATTCGTTCCGGGGCGACACGACCACCCCCAACGCATACGACGCACTGCTGGGTATCTTCCGCTCCGGCCTGGATGGCGCCGCAATTCCCTCCCGCATCGAGCACGACGTCCAGGTCCGCTACCGCATGGGCCAGGCCGGCGGCGCGCTGGGAGATTTCCTGAACGGCGCGGAGTGGATGTTGGGCGCCAACAATGTTTTCGACAAGGCGCCTGAGCTGATCACCAGCGCAGGCAGTCAGTGGCACAGCTTCTATGCCGATCCGCGGCAGCGATTCGTTTATTTTCAGCTGAAGAAATCATTTTGAGGAGCATACGTACGATGAGAGTTTCCAACGGAAAAGGCCTGTTCATGGCTGCGGTTCTGTGCGCCGTGACCGCTGGGGGCGTGCCGTCCGCACGCGCCGCGCAGATGGCGATCACCGATCCAGCCAAGCCCGCGCAGAGCTTCGACAAGGCCTGGGCGCAGTATGAGTCGGTGCGGGGCGCCGCAGGCGCCTCGATCATGGAGCGGATGATGAAAGGCAATATGCGGCTCCTGACACGCATGGCGCTGGATATCTTCGAAGGCTACCCGGCCGATCCGCGGCGCTGGAACGCGGCGGCTGAAATTCTGCAGACGGGCGATCCGTATGTGTACGGCAACGACCCGAAGAAGACCGGCAGGGAGGCCATGCTTCGCGACAACGCAGGTCGCGTCGCCTGGAATGCCTATGCAAAGGGCTTGTACGAGCAGCTCGTGGCCACTCCCGACGTGCCGGCTGCCGCGGCCAAGGCGGGGATCGGTGGCTACTTCAATCGCCTGCACATGACCTTCGATGCCAAGCCTGAATCGCTGGTTCCAGTGGTGGACGAGTATGCGCGTCGCTTCCCGGGCGATCCCGTGCTCGCGGATATGGAGGCAGGGTTGTATGGCCGGTTGATGGAAGGCAACGCCGGTGCCCTTGCAGACGAGCGACTGCCGAAGCTGCTGCAGAGTTCCAATCCGGGCGTACGTGACTTTGCGCAGGCCAAGATGCTGGTCAAGGTGGGACGCAACCGGCCTATCGACATGAAGTTCACTGCCGTCGACGGGCGTGAGGTGGACCTGGAGAAACTCCGTGGCAAGGTGGTGCTGATCGACTTCTGGGCCACCTGGTGTGGGCCGTGTATGGCGGAAGTGCCGCATCTGAGGAAGATGTATGAGCAGTATCACGATCAGGGCTTCGAGATCGTCGGCATCTCCTTCGACGGCGCACCCGATGCCAGCAACCCTTCCGCGGAACAAAAATCCGCTGACATGCTGCGTGCTTTCGTGAAGCAGAAAGGCATGCTCTGGCCCAACTACTATGACGGCAAGGCCTGGGGCAACGAGATGGGCAAGAAATATGCGGTGAAGGGCCTGCCTACCAAATTTCTCCTCGGCAAGGATGGTTTGCTGGTGGGGCTTAATCTGCACGGCGAGGCGCTCGAATCCAAGGTCAGGGAATTGCTGGCGTCCAATGGCGAGGCTTCGCCTGGACAAGCGCAGCCAGCAGTCAATGGAAAGGCTTCCTCTGGATCAGCGCAACCCGCCATGGGCCGGACATCCCGATAATCATGAAGAACATCGCTGGACTGTTTACGCCCGGCTGCCTGGCAGCTGCACTGTTGTTTTCGCACTCTTCCATGGCGCAGGAGGTGGCGCAGCCACCGCAGGGTTTTGCCGCTGTTGAAGCGCTCGCGCAAGACCAGAAACCGGCCGCTTCGGCGCTGAAGGATGCCGCGGACCTGGACTACACGGCATTCCAGCAAGCCCTGCGGCCGAAGCCTCCGAAGGATTTTCAGGCAATGACCCGGAGCGAGATGAATCTGTTCATGGAAGAACATGGCATGGATCTGCGTCGCCGGGCGCTGACCTTTCTCGCCGAACATCCCGACGACCCGCGCCGCTGGAGCATCGTGTCGCGTCTGGACCCGAGCGCGCCCAACTTTGTCCTGCAATGGGCCGAGAACGATGCCGACGTGATCGTGGACGAAGTCGCCCAGGCGGCCTGGAAGGCGCGGGTGCAGGGACTCAAGGAACAGATGAAGACAGCCACAGATCTGCCCGAAGACGTCGGCCAGATGCTGGCCATGCAGACGAAGATGGAGGCCGAAGATGCGGCGTTGATGGCCAAGTGGAGCAGCGGCAAGGAAGCGGCACCGGATTTCACCACCCAGGACCTGGCCGGGAAGCCGGTGAAGATCTCCGACTATCGCGGCAAGGTGATCGTGCTCGACTTCTGGGCGACCTGGTGCGGGCCCTGCAAAGCCGCGCTGCCACATGTGCAGGCGCTGGCGAAGAAATACGCCAAGGAGGGTGTGGTCGTACTCGCCTCTGCCACCAGCGATAAACGTGAGGACTTCGAGAAGTTCGTGCGGGAAAACCGCGAGAAGTATCCCAACCTCATCTGGTCGCATGACCAAAAGGAGCGGAAGGATTTCTTCAGGAACACCGAGGCTGCGAGGCTGTATGGAGTGAAGGGCATCCCCGCGCAGTTCATCATCGACCGCAAAGGCCGCGTCGTTGACATGATCGTCGGGTACAGCGAAGGCGAGGTGATACTGGAGGGCGCCCTGACGAAGGCCGGCATCAAGGTGGATGAAGCCACGCGGGCGCAGGCGGCGGCGGATCTGAAGAAACGCGGTTCCTGATCAGGATACACCCATGAAAATACTGTTTTGCACGCGTATGGCATCCGCAGTGACCGCCTTGACGCTCTGCGTCGCCAGCATCGCCGATCCATTGAATCCGACCCTGAAGGTGGGCGACCCTGCGCCGAAGCTCGATGTCATGGCCTGGCTCAAGGGTGAGCCGGTGACGAGCTTCGAGCCTGAGCACGTCTATGTCATCGACTTCTGGGCGACCTGGTGCGTGCCCTGCATCGAAGCCATGCCTCACATGAGTGAACTGCAGAAGAAGTATGCCGACCGGTTGACGGTGATCGGCGTCAGTGTGCGCGAAGTGGATCATGGCAATGCCGCGCCCGATGTGTCGGTGGTGAAGAAATTCGTCGAGAAAAAGGGTGATGTAATGGGATACACGGTTGCCATGGACGACCCGGTGAAGAACCCCGTTTTCGATGCATGGATGACAGCTGCGGGTGTGTACGGCATTCCGACCGTATTCATTGTGGACGGCCAGGGCAGGATGGTCTGGGTGGGTCCTCCGAATGGTCCGTGGAAAAAGGATTTCGACGCCGCCGTCGAACAGGCGCTGGAGCGCAAGAGCGACCTGGACGCGGCCCGTACCGTTCAGGACCGGTTAAACGAACAAACGTACATGCGCCTTACGCGCTAACAGAAGAGTATCCACATGATAAAATATTTGAACGCCAGGAATCTCCCGGCCGTCGCATTGATCTTTGGCCTGGCGATAACGGGCGCCGCCTGTGCGCAGGTTTCCGCAGTGGCCACGCCGCAACGGACTTCCGCGCCTCAGCCGCAGAAGGCCGAGGCGGCCGGGCTTCAGCGGGTTGAAGCCGCTCAGCCCGGGCAGGCCAAAGACGGATTCACGGTGAAAGTGAAATTCAACAACCCGGAGAATCACAAGACGCTGCTCGCCTATAGCCAGGGCGAGAAAAATGTCATGGACATGAGCCCCGTCATGGAAGACGGCTACCAAGTGTTCAGAGGTTCGGTGGAGGGTATCGTCAATGCGAGCTTTGTGGTGCGCAATCCCAGGAACGCCATCCAGAGCGGGGGCGGATTCATTCCGGGGCCGAGGCTTTCCTTCATCCTGAGGAACGGTGCGACGGTCGTCATCGAGGGCGATGCGGACAAACCTTACATGGCCACCGTTCGCAGCGAGGATCCGGAAACACAGGCCTATGAGCTGTTCCGGTCAAAAAACAAGATATGGGTGGGCAGGATCTGGACCATGACGAAGGAACACTTCGCCAGAGGACTGCCTCCTGAGGGAGAAATCTCAAGCGGCGGCGTGACCAAGGCGTCGCTGGAAAAGGAACAACTGGCCTGGCAGAAAGAGTTTGTCAGAACCCATCCGGGTACCTACGCGGCCATCGAAGTCTTCGCCATGTATGCCCTGGAACTGTCGGACGACGAGCAGGCCGCGCAATTTGCGGCTCTGCCCGCCACCTATAAAAACACGACCCTGGGGAAGACCATCCAGAGCAAGATCGATGAATCCGCGGTAACCGCTGTCGGCAAGCCGGTCATACCCTTCGCGCAGAAGGGCGATGATGGCAAGGTCGTCGATCTCGCGGCGCTGAAAGGAAAAGTGGTCTTGATCGATTTCTGGGGCAGCTGGTGCGTTCCCTGCCGCGCCAGTCATCCGCATCTGAAAGACCTGTACGCCAAATACAAGAACAAGGGATTTGAAATCGTCGCCGTGGCGACGGAAAACGGCAGCAAGGAAGCACAGGAGAAGGCATGGAAAGAGGCGATCAAGAAGGATGGCATCACCTGGTTGCAGGTGTTGAATGACCCCTCGGTGACTGATATTCCGAAGATGTACGGCGTGGTGGCCTACCCCACAAAAATACTGGTCGACAGGGATGGGGTGATCCGGGGCAGGTTCACGGGGGATGGTGCGGACGCGTTTGACCGGATGCTGGATGAATTGATCCGATAGGCTCGGTAAGTCCGGCCTCTCGCATCCGTCAGCGCAACAACATCACCGGAATGAGGCATGGCGGCACGCCTACTGCCACTCGACGAAGTGCTGCCTCCCATGCCGCTGCGACAATGGGTCCTCACGCTCCCCATCCCGCTACGCTTCCTCTCCGCCGCCGAGACCCGGGGTCACTGTGGGCGGCTTCACCGCTTCCGAATCACAATTTCCTCATCCCGCCTCTCCACCGAGACATCGCTCTCGCGCATCAGCAATTCCGCGAAGGATTGAGGATCATCGGCATCGAAGGTGCCGGAGTAGTGGCGGCTTTTGACCGCTTCGCCGTCCAGGCGAAAGCGCGGGGCTGCGTTGTAGCGGTTGAACTCCGCGGTGATGTCCTCCAGCGTGTCGTCGCGGAACATCAGGCGTCCCTCGCGCCAGGCAGTGGCAATCCGGAGGTCCTTGGCGGGTAGCGGCTGGATGCCGCCGGTGGCCGGGATTTTTGCACCCTCGCCTGCGTCGAAGAGCTGCAGCGGCGCGTTTTCCGCACCGGAGATACTCACGCGGCCTTCGAGCACGGCCACCGTCGTTTCCTTTCCGCGGATGCGGACGTTGAACTGCGTGCCTACCGCCTGCACGACCGCATCCGGTGCGAGCACACGGAATGGACGGCGGGATTCTTGGGCGACGCTGAATAAGGCTTCGCCGCGCGTGAAGCGGATGTCTCTCACATCGTGGGACATGCGCACGGTGATGCGCGAGTCGGTGTTCAGGTTTACCAGAGACCCGTCCGCCAGTTCGACGGGGCGCTGTTGTCCGACGGCGGTGGAGTAGGTTTGCCAGGAGCCGGGGCCTGACAGGAACCACCAGCCGGAAACTGCGGCGCATGCGATGCTCGCAGCCAGCGAAAGCGCTACGGCCCAGTGAACCGCGCGCCGCTTTTTTTCTGTAACCGCCTCGGTCAGAGTCGCCACGCGCGCCATCTCCGGCGGAAGGCGCGCGAGAAGGGCATTGAGATCATGTTGACGCTGCGCATCCACTCCGTCCAGCTCCCGGTCCACCGCGACCATGGCCAGGAACTCCGCCACGTGCCGCCGCGATTCCTTAAGCCAGGCCACGAATGCTTCGCGGTCTTCCTGGTTGCCGGTTTCGAGCACCTCAATCCACTCGGAGGCCTGCTGCGACACCAACTTTTCGATCTGTCTTTGCAGTCTCATGCCCTTTGCTCCAGGAATGCCTTCACTTTCGCGCGCGCTTCCATCACGTAGGTCCCGATTGTATTCACGGTGAGTTTCGAGGCGCGGGCCGCTTCCTCGTAAGACATGCCTTCGCGTTTCACCATGAGCAGCACGGCGCGATGCATGTCAGGGAGGCACGCGAGGGCTTCGTTAATGGCGCGTTCGGCACCCAGCCGCTCGGCGAGGTTGTCGGGGGTGGCGTGCTCGAGGTTCTCGGCGGCTTGTTCGACGATCTCCGAATCGTAGGTCACCGGATTATGGTGCTCGCGCATGCGGTATTCGCTCACCACGTGAGAGGCGATGCCGAAGAGGTAGGCCTGGGGGTTACGGACCAACTCGGCATTCTCCACGGCCAGGAACCGCTCGAAGATCACTTGTGTCAGGTCCGGCGCGTCCTCCGGCTGGCGGAGGCGGCGCAGCACATAGCGGTGCAGTGCAGGCGCATACTTGCTGAACGCGACTGTCGCCAGGTGCGTAAGAGAGGTCAGTTTGGCCGGTTTGGTGCGTTGCATCGGTGTCTGAAGGAACCCGCTATCCCTATAGTGCGGTTCTGCACGAATTTCCTGGAGTATGCGCCTCCGACTCCAGGATTTCCGGCGCGAATCCCACTCATTGGGTAAGACGGAAGCGGTCAATGTCGCACCGTCTTCCATCAACGGGTTCGAAGGGGGACTTATGACAACCATCCGTCGCACGATGCTCGCCGCCATGGCGCTGGTCCTGTGCCACCTCGCCGCCGCGCAACCGGTTAATCCACCTGAAATCGCCCTGAACATCGACGCCCAGCCACTCGTGGACGCGCTGCATGCGTTCGCGAATCAGACAGGGCTGCAGGTGCTGGTGAATACGGATGAGGTCAAGGCCGGCAAGGTACGCTCGCCGAAAGTCGTTGGGACGTTTACGGCTGGCGCGGGGTTGAAGGAGCTGCTGGCGGGCAGCGGGTTGAAGTTCGAGTTTGTGAATGAGCGGACAGTGCGGATTGCGCCGGTGCATGGCGGCGCGCAGACGAGTTCATCCTTGCACGATGGCAAAGAGCTTCTGGCGCAGGTCGGCTCTGCAATGGATGCGATGGAGGAGGTCGAAAACACCGGAGAAAGTTTACAGAACTCCTCGAAAGGATCTGAAGCTTCTGGAGAGGCTTCGTCCGAGGCTAGGGCCATTCCCGAGATTCTGGTCAGAGGCAGCCGCACGTTAAATATGGACATTGCTCGCACTCGTGACGATGCATTGCCATACGTGGTCTTTGGCCGCGACGCTATTGCCAACTCAGGCGCATCGAACCTGGAGGAGTTTCTCCGCCAGCGGCTGCCGATGAACTCAACGGCGCTGACCGAATCGCAGGCAAGCTCCAATCTCGGCGCGCGAAGCAAGATCGACCTGCGCGGTCTGGGAGCGAACCAGACCCTCATTCTCGTCGACGGTCACCGGCTGTCCGGGACGGTCTCGGTCGGTTCGCCATCCCAGCCCGACATCAATGGCGTTCCCCTCTCGGCGATCGAGCGGATCGAGATCCTGCCGACGAGCGCATCGGGTATTTACGGCGGCGGTGCGACCGGGGGCGTCATCAATATCGTGATGCGCCGGGACTATACGGGGGTGGAGACAAAGCTCGGTTACTCGGATACCACCGACTCCAGATCGTCCACGCGCCGGATCGAAGTCAGCGCGGGCACGAAGTTGTTCAATGGGAAAACCGACGTGCTCTTTGCGGGCAGCGCCAGTGATTCCAATCCGCTGCTGACGGAAGATCGCGAGTTCTTCGATCGGGGCGTGATCAATGTCCTGGCCAACAATCCGACCTATTTCTCCAGCATGTTCCTGCCGCCGGTAGGGAGCACGACCAATATCATCAGCGCGAACGGAACGCCTCTGGTGCTGAAGAACAATACCCCGCTCAATTCGACTACCACGCATATTCCGGATGGTTACGCGGGCCCGGCGGGCGACCAGGGCCAGGCGCTGGTTGCGAACGCGGGAAAGTACAATCTTGCGACCGCGCACACCGTCATGTCGGGGACATATCCGCTCCTGAACGCGCCCCAGGTCCAGACGCTGATGCTCACTGTCCGGCAGCAGCTCTCGAACAGGATGGAAGGATTTCTGGAGCTCAATGGCTCGAACAACAAGGGGCGGTTTTCCCGTGCGCAGGTGGGGTCGGTGCCGTTTTTTACCTTACAGGCCAACAATCCAAACAATCCCTTCCAGCAGCCCATCCGCATCGTGACGCCCTGGTATGGATTGGAGGAAAACGCAAACACCAGTGAGTCGAGGGAACGCCGCATGGTGGCAGGCGTGATCGCCAGGCTTGCGTGGGACTGGAAGGCTGAGTTCGATTACACCTTGCACAAGGTCAATCTCGACGCCAGAACCACCGTCATGAACGATGCTGCCGTCGCCCAGCTGAACGCAGGCATAGCGAACGGCGGCATCAATCTCATGCGGGATACAAGGCTGTCTCCGGTCGACGTCGCGCAGTACTTCGACCAAGCGGACCTGCGGGTGTCGTCGCGCTCAGAGATGTCGGACATTACCGCGCGTTTCAGCGGCCCCGTCGGCCGGCTGCCGGCTGGACGTCCGACCCTTGCGGCGCTCGTGGAGTACCGGGACCAGGAGTATGGCGGTACTGCCAGTGGAACCGAGCAGCCACAGACGCAGAAGGTGCGCAGCGCTTACATGGAGGCAACGGTGCCGCTTGTGTCCACGGACTTCCACTGGCCGATAGTCCGGAATCTCCAGCTGCATGCCGCGGGCCGCTGGGACAGTTATGAAACCAGCGGCATGAGCATTGCAAACCCGTTCTTTCCGTCAACCAGCGGGCGCAATACGGTCAGTTCGGTGAACCCGAGCCTCGGCCTGCGCTGGACCTTGAATCCGGACATCATGATTCGTACGAGCTACCAGACGGGATTTCTGGCGCCGGACGTCAACCAACTGGCCGCGACAAGCTTCGACGCCGTAGGGGGGTTCATCGATCCACTTCGCAACGAGACCCTGGGCGCCTGGACCGAACTGTTCGGCGGCAATGCCGATCTGAAGCCGGAGGACTCCGCCACGTGGTCGGCAGGCGCGATACTGACTCCGGAAGTCGTCCCGGGGCTGCGTTTCTCGGTCGATTGGTCGCGAATCCGCAAGACGAATGCGCTCACCAATCCGGATATCTTCGACATGCTCCTGCACCCAGAGAATTATCCCGGCCGCATCGTTCGCGGTGCCCCGGACGGCAATCCCTCGGGCCTGGGGCCCATCACCTCGATCAACGGCGGGCTCATCAACATGGCGAGTGCGGTCATTGAGAGTATCGATAGCAGCTTGAGCTATTCCCGGGACTACCCGTTGGGCAACATCGAGTTGTTCGCAAATGCGACCTACGGCATGAGTTTCCGCGAGCAGCTGCGATCGGATCTGCCGGTCGTGGAGCATCTGGGGACGGTCAACAGCGGACAGGGCGGTCACGGCTATCCGGTGCGCTGGCGCGGCACTGCGGGCGGCATCTGGTCGCAGGGCCCGGTGAAAGCGGGATGGTCCATGCGTTACATCCATGGCTATGCAATCGAATATCCGCTCCCGAGCGTCGTGATTGCCCAGGGCAATGGCGGCAAAGTGGATGAGCAGATCTACCATGATCTGTTCGTTACTTACCTGTTCGGCGCGCACAGCGCAGTCCAATCCTCCTCGTGGCGGCGTGCGTTCTCTGACGCCGAGGCGCGCCTCGGGGTGAATAATGTGTTCAATACCCAGCCGCCGTTTGACGCCAGCAATACGAAGGCGTTCTACAGCGGGTTCGCCGATCCGCGGCTGCGGTACTACACGGCCTCCCTGAAACTTCGCTTTTGATTGTCATAGATAAAGAGGATTTATATTCCATGAATTCGACCCGTATCGTCAGCGCGACGCTCGCCCTGCTGCTGTCAGCGGCCAGTCTGGCCAGCTCCTTCGAGCCCACATTGAAAATCGGCGATTTGGCGCCGCCGTTGCAGCCGAAGACCTGGCTCAAGGGAGAGCCGATTACGAAATTCGAGCCCGGTCGGGTTTATATCGTGGAGTTCTGGTCGACGAAATGCCATGCGTGCATGGAAATGATGCCGGAATTGTCAGCGCTGCAGAAGAAGTACGCCGATCGCCTGTCTGTCATCGGGGTTAATGCGTGGGAATGGGAGGGCGACGCCACTGAGGCGACCGTCGAGAAGTTTGTGAAGAAGCAAGGCGCCAGGATGGATTACACGGTCGCCATGGACGATCCGCAGAAAAGGAATGTGTTCGAGTCCTGGATGACCGCCACCGGCACTTACGCCCTTCCTACTACGATCATCGTCGATGGCAGAGGCAGAATGGTGTGGGTGAATGCATACAGTTATGGAGATCAGGAATTCACCGCCGTCCTGGAGCAGGTGCTCGCGGGTAAGAGCAATCTCGCAGCAGCGCAGAAACTCCAGGACAAAATCAGCCAGAAAAACGCCGAGGTTAAAGCCCAGGTTGCCTCTTATCAGAAAAAACATGGTCTCTAGGAGATCTGCACAGGCAGGAATTATCGCGAAGTTTGGCCATACCTTGGTGACAAGAGGCTTGGATTGTATGCATTCGACTCGTATAGCTGGCGCTTTGCTCGCTCTGATGGTGTGTACTGCAGGATTCGCCGACTCGTTGACGCCCGCATTGAAAATTGGCGATCCTGCGCCGCCGTTGCGGCCGCTGACCTGGATTAAAGGAGAGCCGGTTCAAAGGTTTGAGCCGGGGCGTGTGTATGTCGTGGAGTTCTGGGCCGTGGAGTGCGTGCCCTGCAGGGAGTTGATGCCGGAGTTATCCACGCTGCAGAAGCAATACGCCGATCGTCTGACCGTCATCGGCGTGAATGTGCGCAATGGGGGCTTGACCCAAGTCCCCGCCAAGGTCGAGAAGTTCGTCAAGAATCAAGGAGCGAGGATGGACTACACGGTCGCCATGGATGACCCGCAGAAAAATACCATTTTTGAGTCCTGGGGAACCGCCTCCTGCGCTTACGGCATTCCTACTGCGATCATCGTCGATGGGAGAGGCAGGATGGTGTGGGTGGGCAATCCCCACGGCAAAGGGAATCAGGCATTCAATACCGCCGTGGAGCAGGCGCTCGCGGGTAAAAGCGATCTGGCTGCCGCGCAGATGAACCAGAACAAACTCTGTGAGCAGGCAGTCAAAAAAGACAAAGCAATGGCCAAAGAAAAAGCTGCTTTGGCTTTCCCACAGGAAAAATAGCGTCCGAGGAAGACCTCCAACCAGGTTGATCGGTCGGAGTCATAGTCGGAATCATGAGGTGTTCGATGAATAAATGGATGGTGAATTGTTTTATCGCGGCCATGGCGGTGGCCTTCGGCAGTGCAGGCTGGGCGGCAGATGCGGAACGCGCGCTTACACTCAAAATCGGCGATCCGGCGCCCGAATACAAGGTGGAGACTTGGCTCAAAGGTACGCCCGTGCCGCGCTTGGAGCGCGGGCACATGTATCTGCTGGAATTCTGGGCCACCAAATGCGCTCCTTGCATCAAGGCTTTCCCGCACTTAAAAGCGTTGTCGCAACAATACGCCGGCACAGTCACCTTCATCGCTATTGGTGTGCCGTACGAATACGAGACCATTGACGATGTAAAGAAATTTGTTAGCGAGCATGATGACTTGATGAGCCCAGTTGCGCTGGACACGCTGCACGGCAAGGGCGAAACGCTTTTTAGCCAATGGGGACCTCCCGCAGGAGTCCACGGTTATCCATTGACAGTGATTGTCGATGGATCTGGAAAAATCGCTTGGATCGGTACTCCGACAGGGGTGGACGAACCACTCAAGCAGATCGTTGCCGGCACTTTCGATATCGCTGCTGCACGCCAGCAACAACAAGCCGATCACGATGCTGCACAGTCAAAAGATGATGTCATTAAGTCTTTCCAAACCCTGCTGGGCCAGAAGGCGTACGCAGAAATTATAAAACGAGTCGACAATTTGGTCGCTCGTAATCCGGAGATGGAAAGCGAGATCTATGGGTTCAAATTAAAAGCGCTCGTGCAAACGGATGCCAACGAAGCCGTAGCCTACGCACAGTCCCTGCCACAAGATACCCGCTATGGAGCAGTTGAAAGACTGGCCGGCGAAGAGAATCTCCCCGCTTCAGCTTATCAATTTGTCGCTGAGCAGCTTGAGCAGCTCGTTGCCACCGATCCAGATGCGCATCCGGTCTCTTGGCAGATGCTCGCGATAACGCAACATCGTCTAGGAAACGTAGATCGGGCTATCCAAGCTCTAGAAACTTCCTTGGCAAAATCCGATGCGATGAACTTTGAGGAGTTTAGTGCTCAATTGCGCACGACGCTGCAGGAATATCAAGTGGAGAAAAATGGCACCAAGTAACGGCGGCAAGACATCATTGGAGCCAGCTTCTGCTGGCTCTAATTCCACATGAAGTAGTGACAAAGCGGTTTTACTCACCGGTCAGCAATATAGTCGAATAAAATGGAACGAAGCGACGCAGAGTCGATCCAATGTGACATGAGAATAGACGGTCGCACGCTTGATCATGCCACCCTTGAACAGATCCGTCTCATGGCGATTCGCCGAGTTCGAGAAGGCGAAGATCCGGGCATTGTGATTGCCTCTTACGGATTTAACCGCACGACGATTTACAAATGGATGCA